>CALRHQ010000036.1 GCA_943359415.1 Candidatus Peribacteria bacterium | reverse complement strand
ACAGACACCTTTGGATTGGTCATATTGGAGGCACTTGCATGCGGACTACCTGTCGCAGCATACAATGTACAAGGCCCAAAAGATATTATTGAAAACGGGAAAACCGGATACATCGGAAAGAATTTGAAAGAAAACGCAATAAAATGCCTAAAAATAGACAGGAAAAATTGTCGAAAAGAAGCAGAAAAATATTCTTGGAGCACATTCACAAGCGAATTCATCAAGAATCTTGTCCAAACATAAAAATTATGTTGAAAATCCAAGCGTACTTGCGTATATTAGGCCTGTTCGGTACTTTTTTGCTGAACATACCGTTCCCGGGTGGCGCAGCGGTAGCGCAGCTCGCTGTTAACGAGTTGGTCGTCGGTTCGAATCCGACCCTGGGAGCCATTTAAAAAACGATGAATGCAGAGCATTCAGCGGTTTTTAAACATTGCTCGACGAGGATTCGAAGTTTACACCCGGAGGGTGAATCCGACATCAATTTATGCCCCGCAGCGAAGCGGAGGTGTAAATCCGACCTCCATAATTCGAAGTTCATGCCCCGAAGGGGTGAATCCAACCATGGGAGCCATTTTCGAAATTATTAAAGATTACAACCACTGTTCCACAAACTCCATAAACAGCAGCACCTTTTTCTTATCCCTCGGGTCAAAAAGCAAGGGCTCTACATCACGCGCCAAGTCTTCAAAATTCAACGAAGCCGTCTTTTCCAGCAAATACTTTTTTAAATCCTTCTCATTATCAATGTTGATATTTTTCTTCAAATAAGCGAAGTTCGGCCGTGCACCAAGACCATGCAAAAACACTATATCAAAGAAATCTCGCCCCATGATTCGCTTACGATTTACTGACGCAAAAATCTTTTGAGCAAGCAGCAAATCCTTTGGAACAGCATTAATCTGGGTAAAAATATCGAACTTATTCAACAATGGTTTCTCAGGAACATACTCAAAATTTTGAGGAACCGTATCAACCTGAATGAGAATCTTATGCTCTATACTAGCTGAAAGACCGGAATCAAAAAGCAATTTCGGAATACGGATTTTAATCCTAGAAGCATTCCGAGTCACAGTATTTACCTCTACTTCAAGACCTTCTAAGCTAAGGTCTTTTTGGATAATCTTGCTCAAATCAATAAATTCCATTTCCGTAAGCGCAAAATTATCGAAATCCAAGTCCTCAGAAAAACGAGTACTACCATAAACTATGCGAAGAGCCGTACCGCCAAGAAAAGCCAGCTTATTGGCATGTTCACTATTAAAGATGCTGTTCAAAATCTTGTATTGCAAGTATTCCTTCAAAATACTCTCCCTAAAAGCTCTTAGATTCTCAGGATACGCGGCCAAGATTTGATCAAGTGTTATCATTTTGCATAGTTGTTAAAAATGTATTTGCGCGCTTAGACAAAGCTTTACTTCCAAAAATCTTTAAATATTGCTGAAATTTATCAAGATTGATTTGTGACCTAAATTCATCAACATTGATACGCATTCCTTCAAAGTCAGCAGTAGTATTGAGCTTTGTATTAATGTACAAATAATCCAAAATAGCCTTTTCAGGTTCAGCTAAAAGTATCTTTTGTTGACCAAACTCGACTAATCTATAGCCGAAGTAAAGGCTAGGCTTTATTTTTCTATAACTAAAATTACCGACAGATATTTGAAAATTTGTCGTCTTCTTTGTACCAACAGAAGTTATCTGAAAAATCTCTTCAGGAATAAATCCATAATGTTTCAAAGCCATTTCTAAAGATACATAAGAAGGTGAATAAATCTTATTTGCTGCATAAAAAAGAAAATTCTGATCAACATCTTGAGTCCCGAAACAATAAAAACCTCGCTTCATCTTCTTCAAATATCCCTTCTTTTCCCAACGATCTAATTGCCTATAAGAAAAATCACTAAAAACTTTTCTCACATCTTGCAGTGAAAATATAGAATAAACAGAAAATTGATTTTGAAAGTCTATAAATTGCATATTATTTCTTTAACAGGACAATTATGTCCCTTTACGGAAATATAGTAACAGAAATTGCCATATAATGCAACAAAAATACGAAACATAGTCCAAAATTCACCATGAACCACCTATAAAGCACAAATTTCCTCCAATGTTGGTGCACCTTTTGTCTTATCCGGATAAGCGTTATCAACACTATCAACAACATGTTGAATAAATTCAGACGGCTTCAAATTTTCTTTCAAGAAAGCGTCTAAATCCGCTTTAGTACCATGATCATAAATATCCAATACCTGAAGATACTGAGCATCCAACCTTTTATAGAAAGCCTTAATCTTTTCATCCGTAAGATCAAAATCCCAACCATTCTCCCCTTTCACGACCAAACCTTCAACTTCAGCAGCATTCATCAACATGATACTCTTCCTAAAATATGGCTTAGCACTGGAAGAAGCCCGTCCGATTGCATATCTACCTGCTCCACCAATATGTTGAACCACACTTTCACGAAGACCATCCATAGTCACTGAATTTGCCTGTTCTTTACTATTAAAAGTACGCCATTCCGCAAGCACCATTCCTCCTGTAGTAGCTTTCCATTCTTCAATAAATTCACTTACAAAACTTTTACCAAGACGCACCAATGTATCAGCAGTCAAACCGACATTATGACCAAATTCATGAGAAGCGATCATAAAACCTGACATTTTATCCAAATCAACTTTTCCTCGAGGCATATATCTCTCAGCAATTTCAACACCAAAAACCGCCTCCATTGCTTCATGATATTGCATAATACGCTTGGTCATTCCTTCTTTATTTACAGTAACACTCACACCTCCATTCAAACGGCATTCTTCTTCATTTGGCAATAATTGGCCTGCCGCAAGAAAGTCCAAACCAAAACCTGAACCCAAAAAGTGTGTAGCCAAATAAGTGGTAATTTTTACCAAACCGACTGAATTTACTGTACCCTCAGTATAATCACCATCCACCAACAATTTTTCCAATTCCCTAATCATATCAGTCCTGGTGTCCAAAGCCATTTGATTAATTCCAGCACCATCATCGTCAGGATACCTCAAGTGAGACTCAGGAGCTCTTTGAATCGGATCTTTCCCATAACCATATTCAATAGTATGGATATGCACAGGCATATCCGTCCTACCAAGATTTTGTCCGGGAAGCAAAGTATCCGCTTTCTTGAAAGCATCCAAAGTAGATGCCTCATATGCCGCGGCAACCGCTTCATAATATTTAGCTTTTGATTCAATAAGCTTTCTATCTTCGTCAGTTGTATCTTCAGTGATAAGAGATTCAAGATCTCTTGCTGTATTGCGATAAGCACCTACAATTTTGGCAACTTCTTTTGAAAAAGCCTCATTCCAAGGTGATTCAACAAACTTGCCAGCCTCAGAAATTCCTACTGTAGCTAACTCATTTGTAAAACCTCTAGCCCTTCTTGCCTCGGGAGTGAATATTTTCGCAGAATCATGATGCCAGGCAAGATAAAGATCATTACTAGCCTCGGCAATTTTGCCAAAATGCACATATTCCATTCTTGCGGCAGGATGCATATTTTCCATCCCAGCTTCAGATTCAGTATATTTAGCAATAACTCTATTTTTAAAATTACATACAGCAGACCAAAGTTGAAACCAAGTTGTATATTCCTCAGATTGAGGTTTAATCCCCTTCATCACTGAATGATCAAATTTTGCCGCTCTCTCAGAAGTAAAATCAGGATGACCTTCCGGAACTTGAACTAATAACGTATCGGTAATATAAGCTGTAAGCTTAACCGAAAAATGTTTCTCAAATAATTTATCCAAAGCTTTAAAGGCTCTGGAAGGAGACAATTTCATGATTTCATCCAATTCTTGAACATTTTCAGCAAAAAAAGCCTCTTCATCAATTTGAAAATTTCTCATAACAATAAGGGCTCTTTGTTCAGGGGTCAATTCATCTTGGTCTACAGCAAGAGCAGTCAAAGCCAAAGGCCTATCCTCATGTGGAGCTAAAACAGGAACAGCATCATCCGAAGCCACATCAGCTCCGACTCGTTCTTCAGGTACTGCAGTACTTGGAACCTCTGCATCACTTAATTCAACAGGCAAATCCACTTCAGTTGGCATATTTTTAAGTTAAAGATAGACCACAAAATAGCACTCAGTCTTTTTTCAAGTCAACTAAAAATCAAATTACTCCCATGTCCAAGAGTTCATTGTCTCGCTAAGGAAATTCTCAGCTCGGCCATTTGTCGTAATAATCACTTGAAGCTTATGATTAGGAGAAATAGTCATCAATTGTTCAGCTTCATATGCAGGATCTTTTTGATTTATTTCACGCACAATAATTCCGGGCTGACCGTCAATCGTAATATCATTTATGGTGCTGCCATCAATTTTGTCTGGAAGTGCACCCTTATTATTAGTGATTTCATAAGAACTAAAATCAGAAATTTTCAGGCTACCAACAGGTTCACCTGTTGCAGTTTTATTAAAATAAATTTCATTATCCGAGATTGTTTCAGCAGTGATTTCCGGAGAGATAAAAAAGGCAAATTGATATATTGGATGTCTCCAAACCAAACGTTCAGACTCAGGCGCAGGAACTTCCTCTTGTTTTGCCAACATTTCAGCGGCAATACGCGCTTTTTCCTGTTCAATAAAAGCAATATCCGACTTAGAAGTACAACCAAAACTAAGAAAAACTACTGTTGAAACAAGTAACGACATAATAATTTTTTGCATATCTAATTCATTAAAGAATATTTTTATTTTGACAAGCCCACTTTACGACAAAATAAACAAGCTATCAATAATAATTTTAGATCGAATCCAAATATGACGGCTCAATACCGGATCTGCTACCATCAAAAGCTCTAGCAAAATTAGGATATTTTACAGCACGAACGTCTTTTTTATAGTCCTTCTCGTGAACCTGCTCTGGCAATCGTTTCAAAACTTCGCTCCATACTGTAGTTGAAACCAAATGAGGAAAATTGATTTCATACCTTCCGCCAAGTTTTCTACGGTTTGGCCTTCCAACCAGACCAAAATGAATTCCATCAACATCAACAACATGGCACCACCAATCTCTAAAAAGAGAATCCTGAATATTGATTAACGCATTAGGCTCACCAACTTTTTTTACAGCAACTTTACTGACAGCATGCAATCTCAATCCAAGTTCTCCATCAGCTTTTTGTACACCATACAATAATCCGGCAATTCTACTGGAAAAACCATCCTTAATTTGATGTGCTACAACTTTACCTTGTTCCGCAATAGGACAAATCGGCGCACTCACACCGCGATGAACAATAATTCGTTCTCCTTCTTGTAAATATAAATTATGCATGAACGAGAAGGGTAACATGTTTGACAAAAAAGTCAATACGCTCGGTTGACCAAACAGGAAAAAGGTGATACCTTAACACACCTTTAATACAAAACATGGGAATACAAAGCCCAGACATCACAGACGAAAGAGCACAACTTGTCGACAGAATAGATGCACGACATGAACAGGCATTGAGATTATTTTTCAGCAAAAGACCGCCAAAATATTCTTTCTACGTACCTAATCCAGCACTGAGTTATCTTATCCCAAGAAGATTATTAGAACTGGACGACATAGATCCAGAATCTGTACGACTAACCGCCGATAGATGTGCGTCGTCATTAGATATTAGGATAACAACAAACAAAGACATTGATACAAATGAAGACAACGTAACCTATTTTACAGGCAAACTTAACAGACAATTACTACACGTACTACCAGCATATGAACAAACAAGACTGTTAGGTCACCTCTGTCCGAACCAAACAACAACATACAAACAACTTTAGCCCCACGATAAACAACTCATTTCTTGCTTATTAAATCTCAAGGAATATAATAACTTCACTACCTCATAACTTTTATCACAATGGGAAAAGGAGATAACAGAAATGCAAAAAACAAGAAAGTGAAGAAACCAAAACAGAAGAAAGACAAGAAATAATTCTTCAGTTTTGATAAAGACCGGCGAAAGTGTGCCGGTTTTTATTTGCAAATTTAAACCTTTACTCAATAAATCCCTTCACTTGATGATTCCACAATTTCGCATACACACCTTTTTGTAGCAACAATGAATCATGCGTCCCCTCTTCTACGATTTTCCCCTTATCCAAGACCACAATCCTGTCCATGATTCGCAAAGTCGAAAGTCTGTGAGCGATCGCAATCACACTTTTATTTCCCATAAGTCTCGCTAAAGCAGCCTGCACCAAAACTTCACTTTGACTATCAAGCGCACTAGTCGCTTCATCCAAAACTAAAATTGGTGATGATTTCAAAAATGCTCGAGCGATAGCAATACGTTGCCTCTGTCCTCCGGACAACCGAACTCCACGCTCTCCAACATACGTATCATACGCATCAGGAAAAAATTTGATAAAATCATGGGCCTGAGCTTTCTTCGCGGCCGCCACAACCTGAGAATCAGATGCTTTCAAGTTTCCATATCTGATATTTTCAAGAACAGTCCTATGAAACAAAGATACATCCTGCGGCACAAAAGCGATTTGTTTACGCAAACTATCGCGAGTAATATCGCGAACATCATGTCCATCCACAGTAATAATTCCTCCACCAACATCATGATTCCGAAGCAACAAATCAGTTAAAGTAGTTTTTCCGGCACCACTTACTCCGACAATTCCAATCTTTTCTCCGGCCTTCACCTCTAAAGAAAAATTATTAAACAAAACAGTTTTTCCAAATTTGAAAGAAACATCTTTGAAAACTATATGACCTTTTGATTTAGAAAGTTTTTTTGCGCCGGATTTATCAGTAATTGAATACGGAATAATCAATTCACGAAGACCTTCTTCAATCTGACTATAATCATCAATAGCATCGGTCATTTTGTGTCCGATAAAAAATAATGATTGCATCAAACTGACAGTCATCGAAATTATCAAAACCAAACTTCCAAGGGTAACATCAGAATTCTTCATAGCCAAGATTGTCACAGACAACATTCCAAACACAAAAATAGCCAACAAAAGACCATTTATAAACAAAATCCATTCTGAAGCCATCCAACTTTTAAGATGTTTTTTTCTATATTGTTCAAGGAAACCACCAACAAAATTCAGTTCATATTTATGACTGGCATTTGCATGCACAGTAGCAATATTCGACACAGTATCAACCATTTTTCCCTTCGATTCCGAACCAGCACTGGCAACAGCAAAAGAAAGATGCTGTTTCTTCTTCACAAGATAGAAATTGAAACACAAAAACACAGTAACCCACACTATAAAAATCAATCCAAGCATTTTATCAATCGATAAAACAAGCACAAGATTCACAATCAAATTCACAATCAAAGGATAAAATTGCCAAAGAACATTTGAAAACATACTGCTTATTCCCTTTGTAGCATTGCCAACTTTGTTTACCAAAGAGCCGGCAAATTTACTATTAAAATAAGATCGACTGTGTTCAATCAAATATTTAAACAATTCCGAAGATACATTTTTTTCGCTATCTGTAACAAGACGCATTCCGGAAAAACCGCTAATCCTCCAAACACTTTCAGTAAAAAAGTACAACGATGGAAACACAATCACCCAAACCCACAAAGAATTTAAAGATTTTTCATCAAATCCGGCTGAAACTGCAGTTGTAGCAGAGTCAGTAAGTTCACGCAAAACAAGCAAGAAAGCACCATCCAATACTTGGGCAAATGTAACTGCAAGTATAGCAAGCGTAGACCATTTACGGCTTTTTTTGAGGACAAACCACATAAACGGAATTGGCTTCTGTGGAATTTTCATACAAAAATAAATTTAACATTTTACCAACCCAAAAGTTTTTGGAAATTTTTATCCCAAATTTTAAATTGAGATTTCGTAAAAGTCTTATTTGGATTAAACGCTTTTCCTTTATAAGCTTTCACATCTGAAATTCCATTCACAACCAAATTCGCAACATCATAACTAAATCCATCTGAATCTTTCACATCTTTATACATACAACTTGCCTTTGTAGTCTTCGTTTTCGCAGTACATACATCAGGAACTTCAACCTCTTCAAGATACTCTAATTCAACCAAATAATCATGAGCAACTGAAAAATATCTTGCAGCCTCCACTCTTTTCACGGAAGCATCAGGATTAAAATATCCATCCGAATCAGGAAGCATTATGCCGTTATCAACAACATAACAAATAGAGTTTAGATCATCTTCAGAAATATCTTCAATATCATCAACTTCACAATCATAATAATCGGCCAAATCCTCATCTTCAGTAATCAAATATTCCGCGATAGCAACAGCAACCTCAGCACGAGTAGCTGGAAGATCTTTTGTAACTTTAGTCGCAATAACCTTGGTCATCAAATCAGATACATTTACATTAAAACCACCAAAAACTCCGGCGGCAACGACACCAACTAGTAGAAATGATAAAACCTTATGTTTAGTCTGCATATTTTTGTTTTTATTAAATATTGAAGACATTATAGCACAAAACGGGCTGACAGGCAACATCGCTGTAGTGATGGCGAAGGTGCCAATCTGGCATTTTATAGAAGCGCAGATCCTTGAGGCTTTGGGATTAATTACATTAATGAAAGTGAGGTTTGGGCGAAACCATGCCCAACCTGAAAATTGGCAAGCTTGAACAGAAATATGAGGAGAAGGGATGGTAAAAAAAGAGCCCTCCATAAACGGAAAGCTCTTTAGCTTAGATTTGATTTTATTTCTAATTTTTAATATCCATCATGTCTTCGTAAGTTTGTGAAGGCCAGTCGTTTCCTTCATAGTAAAATTTAACACGATAGACCATTTCCCCCATTTCTCCACGTGTGATATTTTGACCGAAACTCTTGATCGAAGTAGGGATAGCATTTTTTTCAATTAATACATTAACGTAAGCGTTATACCAAGGTCCGCTTGTACTCAAATCAGCATCTAGCTGAAAAGCATTGGCAATAATTTTTGCAGCTTCCGCAAAATTTATATTCTGCATAGGTTTAAAACTACCGTCTAGATAACCATTGATTAATTCAGTTGATTTAGCATAGCAAATATAATCTAAGTACCAAGCATTGCCGCTGGCAATTACGTCTGTAAACAGGTTCTCATAAGAACCGTCTGATTTAGCATAATTTTCCATACATAGCCCGTTATCAGGAGTGGTGCGGGAAGCGCCAACAATGATCTTAGTAAATTCGGCACGATTTATTGCGTTGTTTGGTCTAAAACTGCCATCGGGGTAACCAGAAATAACACCATTAGATTTTAAAGTGAATAAAGCCTCGTAGTAGATTGAAGCAGGTTTAACATCAGTGAAAGGGTCAGGGGTAGGAACATAAGGACTCGCATAAACAAGTTGCATACCGGAAAGACTGAGGAGCAAGAAAGCGCCAAT
>CALRHQ010000035.1 GCA_943359415.1 Candidatus Peribacteria bacterium | reverse complement strand
TTTTAGTTATTGTGCGGTTTTTTTGTGTAAGAAATACGGGAAGGGGACTTTGCACAGAAGATATTAATGGCATACAATAGGCCTAACAACTTAACAAACAGATATGATAGACGATATTCTATACAACTTCATGCCGAATCTTTTAGGATTTGTTGCATCAAATTTTCTTGGACACATAGCAATCATCGGAATACTAATCGCCGGCGTGTTTTTACTTTCAAGAAGAAACATTATCTACGTAGCAATTATCAGTTGGACAGTTATTCAAGGAATATCTTTATGGGAAAGGAACCAAAGATTTGCGCATGAATTTATAAATTTCATAGTCAATCTATTGGACACATATCCATCCATATTTATTCTCACTCTTATCGCATATCTTATCTCGACGCTCTTAAACAAAAAAAGAAAGACAACTAAAGTTTTGAAAAAAACAGATATCCTGCATCTGATCGCTATCGTAGGGATATGGATTGTTACGATGAGCATCGTTATCGGACTAAATTTCAAAAAATGTGGTAATGAAATCTATAGCTGGATGTGCTCTCCATTTGTAGAAGAGTACGGAGTAGCTGAACAGAGGTTCAGACCGGAAGGAATATACCCAACAGAATATATAATAAGCAAAACAAAAAAAATAAGTTTTTGGACAAAATATGAAAAAGGAGAAGAAGACAGCAATTCAATTTCATTTGGACCAAAAATGAATATCGAAGGTGGAGAGGTGAGAGAATATATCATGCGTATTAGACCTCAACAAAGCGCACAAGCGGTGGTCAAAGAAGTAAATTCATGGGATCTTGTCGTATACAAACCTGAAATTATAAAAATCAACAATCTAGAGGTGGTGAAATATGCTTCAACAGGCATGTGTACGTACCCAGCCATAATGATCATTGGAGAAGATTACAATTATGAATTCACGGCCACCTGTAGCGTGGATACAGACAGTGATTTCAATAATCTTGAAAAAGTAGTGCAAGCGGTAAATCTTTTATAGTCAAATTTGACAACGAAGCCATAAAAGTATACAAATTAGACAAATGGAAATTACAAAAAACATCATAGCTAAGGCACAAAGCTTACATAGGCATGTCTCACATAGACAGAGGTGCCGTCATGCTTAAGTTTTTGTAAATCAATATTGATTGATCAAGCCGGCGACACCTCGTCGGTTTTTTTGTATTTCTTTTTAAAAATAACAATTATGAAAAATTTAAATTCATTCGATCAAGTAGAGCTTCCGGAGATGGGGATTCCATATGCATGGAAATGTCCAGGCAAAGAAAAAGGGCTTACGGTAACAGTTCTTGGTGGAGTACACGGCAATGAAACCGTAGGTGTGGACATCGTGCAAAATTTGCTGTTGAAAATGATGCAAGGGAAGGTGCAACAGGGAGTTTTGCAGGTCGCACTAGGAAATATCGAAGCGATAAAGCAGGGAAAACGATTCATTGAAAAAGATTTGAATCGATGCTTCGGGCACCCGAAGGGCAAAAGTATAGAAGAGATTCGTGCAAATCAGCTGAAGCCGCTACTCATGGATACAGATGTTTTGCTTGACATACATGGCACTATCAAGCCATCAAAGGCCTTTTTGGGATCTCCGAATCCTGATCATAAACTTGGCAGTATTCTTCCATACATAGGACTGCCGACATTGATAACAGGGGAAGGCTATGCGGCAAAAGGCAATCCGATTTATAGTGATGCATTCGTCGCGGAAGCAGGTGGACTTGGGATAACGATTGAAGCGGGATGGCTGGAAGATCCTAAAGTTATGCAAATTCAAAAAAACATTCACGACGCACTTGTAATGCTTGGAATTTTTGAAGGGGATAAAAGCAAAATCACGCCTGTTGACATGCAAATCTGGGATGCTTATTGGAATGTGATTGCAGGCGAAAACTTCGAATTCACAAAAGATTGGCAAAATTTTCAAGAAGTGCCGGCCGGCACTTTGATAGCCACGGATCCGGAGGGAAATGGCGACGTAGTAACATCACAAGATTCAATCATTTTATTCCCTAAATCCAAAGCAAACCTTGTCGTAGGAAATGAAGCTTGCATAATTGCGAGAAAAAAAGCGGCATAGTTAAAGCAAAAAAAGGCCTTTCGAAAGGAAGGTCTTTTTAAAAAATGTATTCACTCGGAAAATTCCTGATATCGTTTTTTCTCAATATCATCAAGAATATGTTCCAAATTTTTATTTATTTGATCGACGACTTCGGGATTATTCATCGACATATTCATTCCGAAAATTTTATCTTTCTTTAGTCGTATCAAGACTGGAACCACTTTTCCGTTTTCAGTAGCAACGAAAACAATCATTCTGGAATTATTATCTTTCCCAATCCTGACTTTGAAAAACCTGAAAGACGAAATCTTTTGAGGAGGTTTTATCTCAACAGCCAGTCCTTTCAAAACTTTTTTTGATCCAGTAATTACATCATCAATTTTCAAAAAGCGCTGTAATGGGCCAAATTCATGTTTTGCGATATATTGCGTTAGAACGAGCATAATTTATTTCAGTAATTTTGCCAATTTGGCTGCTTTTTCATTTATTGATTTATCCGCGAAAGCTATTTCTTCTACATCACGTTCATTCGCTGAAACATTGATACCCAAAGAAATTTTGCCCTCTACAAAGCCCTTCATAGCATAAATAAAAAAACTTTTTAATGTGATCCCTTCTTGTTTTGCCTTCTGAAGGGCACGATCTTTCAAATCCTTATCAGCAATAAATGTAACCTGCGTCGTCATAATTGATGTAGTTATAAGCTATATTTAAACTACATATAGTATAGTTCAAATACGCGCTTAATGTCAAATCAACGATACATCAGAAAAAATATTTGCAAAATAATATTGTAAATATTCAGTAGTGAACGCTGAAAAAGGGCTAGGATAAAGCATTTGCATAAACGAAAAAGTGTTGTTGGGATTTAGACAACAGTATGTTTATCTGGTGGGTCTGACAGGACTTGAACCTGTGACCAATCGATTATGAGTCGACTGCTCTAACCAGCTGAGCTACAGACCCACATGTTAACGAACACTTAAACCGCCTAAACCAAGTCGCATTATAAACAATAAACTCTCAAAATAAAACAAAAAATTTTGGACACAAATATATGACCAAAATTTCAATGAATCTTAAACTATTTTGTCTTTGCAGCAGCCAAAGTCTTAGCCAATCTTGATTTCTTTCTTGCAGCGTTGTTCTTATGAATAAGATTCTTTTTTGCCGCAGTATCAATCACAGAATATGCCTTAGCCATGAACTTTTCAGCCTCTTCAACCTTTCCTTCTTTAAGAAGAAGAAGTGCTTTTTTGAAGACTGATTTTAGCTCACTGCGTACAGGAGTGTTTCGAGCCCTTTTCTTCAGACTCTGACGCATTTGCTTTTTTGCTGACTCAATTACTGGCATTTTTTTGAATTTAATATAATAATAGGCGGTGCGATTCTACGGCAATAAAACCCACTAGTCAACAATTTATATGAAAAAAATAATTCTTGCATCTTTAAGTCCTCGAAGAAAAGAACTTCTTGCGGCGGTAGGCCTGAAATTCGAAATCCATCCAAGCAGTTTTCAAGAAAAAGAAACAGGCATAAGCCCGGCACATTTAGCGCTCCACAATGCGATAGGCAAAGCCCAAGACATAGCGGAAAAACACAAAAACGCGATTGTAATAGGCGTGGACACAGTTGTCGCATACAAAAAACATATCATCGGTAAGCCAAAAAACAAGAAAGATGCAAAAAGAATTCTAGAACTTCTAAACGGCACAACTCACAGAGTGGTGTCAGGAATTTGCGTTATAGATACAGAAAAAAACAAGATGTACACGGACACTGAAATCACGCACATAGAGATGGATCAGATTACGGACAAAGAGATCGCCGCATACATACGCCACGGAGAAGGCACAGACAAAGCGGCTGGCTACGCGATCCAAGGAATTGGCGGACTTTTTATCAAAAAAATCCGAGGAGATTACTTCAATGTCGTCGGCCTTCCAATGCACAAACTTAAGAAACTTCTTGAAAAGATAGGAGTTAAAATGGTATAAGAATATCTATTTTGTCATGTGAGATTTTTACATGAAATATATTGATAGAGCGCATTGCGTTCAATTAATATTAGACAAGGAATAAGACAAAAGAAGCTTAAGCTCTATCGATGTATTTCAGGTAAAAATCAGCTGTCGACAAAAGAAGCATAAGCTCCGTCGGCATATTTAAGCCATAAAATCACCATTGACAGAACTAGGACTAGATGCTATAGTGACACGCTTTATTACTTATCCAATATTCCTTTACCCAAATATCTTATGAATAAATTTATGCAAAAATTTACTACGTCCATTGCGACACTTGCTGTGTTGTTCGGACAAGTTTTCGGAGCTTTCGCGGGTCTATCTTTAGCTGGCGCAGACAAAGTTCTTGCCGGTGGAGGAGGATTGCCAGCGAAAATAAACTCATCTTCTCTAACAGAAAACTCAGATGGCTCTTACTATATAAACTACTGTACTGACGTTGAAGGTTACCTTACTGTAGGAGTATATGAAGCTGTTGGCAGCACTTCTTCAAAGAAAGTTGCTGTTATTGCTGATAATATGCGTACGGTTGCTCAATGTTCATATGTTATTTGGGACGGAAACTACGGAGATCAAAATGAAGTAGGCACAAACGGTAGAAAAGCCGCTGACGGAGAGTATTTTTACGGAATCACTCTAGACGGTGAATATCCTTACTCATATGGAGTTGATTACAAAGCCGAATGGCTTACTGTAGGGGATACAAGGAACTATGACGATAATGACGACGACGACGATGATGATATCGATTATGACGATGACGATTCAAGCGTAAAAATCGTTGATGTTGAGATCAAAAACAAGTCTTTCGACCCTTGGGATAACCAAGAGGCAAAACTGACTTTTACTCTTAATACAAGCGCGAAAATCACCTTGACGATAGAAGACGAGGATGACGACGAAGTAGTTACACTTATAGACAATGAATCGTACAAAAAAGGCGAATATAGCATCAAATGGGACGGTGAAGATGAATGGGGAGATATAGTTGATCAAGGTACCTATAATTTCATTTTGAAAGCTACAGCAAATGGTGAAAAAGACAGCGAGAAGGGCACTCTAAAGGTCAAAAAAGGCGCTCAGAGCGATAATTCTGAAGACCCACGATTACAAGACGTTTTCGTTACAAAAGACAATTTTGACGCTAATGCGAACGAATCTACGTACATTATATACACGCTTACAGCTGAGGCTGATGTGACTGTAACAATATACGATGCAAATGGAAAGAAAGTGGAGGAAATTGAGGATGAAAGCAATAAACAGGCTGGTACATATTCTGTAGAATGGGATGGCGAAAGTGCTTACAAAAATGACACATATAAGTATAAAATTTACGTTGAAAATTCAGAAGGAGACACTTCAAAAGAGGGGACAATAACAGTTGCTGAAGATTCAACATCAAGCGGTAAGCCAAACGTATATAAAGACGTAGCAAATAAAGGGCTTTATTCTCCTTCAGAAGGTGATCTTACTATCAAATTTAGGCTTAATAAAGCTGCGGACGTAACAGTAGAACTTCGTGACGGGAATATCGTTCTAGGTACAATCATAAATGATGAAGAACTTTTTGAAGGCATGAACTATGTAACTTGGGATGGAGAAGACAAATATGGTGAAACATTGGAAGAAGGAATTTACCAATACAAGATTATTGCTGCAAACAACAAAGGTAAAGATCTAGAAATAGGTACATTCATGGTTACCGGATCTACAAAATACAAATATGCTGACAGCTGTGGTTCATTTACAGATATGACGGACGACGAATTGTATTGCGAAGCGGTTCAGTGGGCAGCTAATGCAGGAATATTCACAGGATACAATGATGGTTCATTCAAGCCACAAAAATCACTTACACGTGCGGAAGCATTGAAAGTAATACTTGAATCACAAAATGTACAAATTGCGAATGCTAAAGGTCAAAACTTTGGATTCTACGATGTCGATAAATACGCTTGGTATACATCATATTTGAATACAGCTTTGAATCTTGGAATAGTACATGGTTACGAAGATGGATCATTTAGACCAAATCATTCTATCTCAAGAGTTGAAGCCCTAGCAATGTTGTTAAACACAGCAGAAGTTACTTCAAACGTAGTAATCCCTTCAAATCCTTATGGCCAACCATACTATGATACTCCAAACACAAAAGGTACAAAATGGTACATGAGTTACGTATGGTTCGCTAAAGAATACAATCTTACTGAAAACGATTATTATTTCTACCCTGATTCAAACATGACACGTGGAGAAATGGCGGATATGCTATACAGATTGTATCAAGCAGGATTCTAAACTATCTATCGAAAGAATATTGGAGAGCAGAAAAAACCCTTTACCAAAAGGGCTTTTTTCTTGTAATATAAACTTACTCATTAACCTCATTCAAAAATGTTTAAAGCACTAAAAGCACTTCTTGCAGGCCTAGTCGCCGGTACGGCGGTTGGTATTTTATTTGCACCTAAAAAAGGTACAGAAACTCGCGGAAAGATTAAATCTGAGATCAAAAAGGGAGGAACTGGATTAAGTGCAGTAAAAGAAACCTTAGAAGGGGTTGGAAAGGATCTTAGTGGAACTTGCAACGAATGTCTTGATGATAAAAGAGTAAAAAAATATACAAAAATGGCGAAAGATGAAGCAAATAAACTCATCAAAAAGATTCCAAAAAAGACAATGAATAAAGCAAAAAAAACATTCAACGACGCAAAGAAATTTACAGAAAAAGCCGTACATAAAGTAGAAAATGCTTTCAAACAAAAATAAGATATTAGCATTACTTGGACCTGCGAATAGTTATTCAGATATAGCTTCTGCAATTTTTACAAAAACAGAAAAAATTAAAAAAATCTTTGCACGCGACATAGATGAAGTTTTTGAATTAGTGGAAAATGAAAAAGCTGTTTTAGGCTTAGTCCCAATAGAAAACAAGATCCATGGAACGATAAGGGAAGTTTTGGACAATTTGTTTTTCAAAAATATTCATATAGAAAAAGAAATAAATATTCCAATTATTCACTCATTAATCGCGCTGGAAAACTCTACGAAAAAAGATATAAAAAAAATAATTTCTCACGAGCAGGCCATAGCTCAATGCAAAAAATATTTAAAAAAGAATTTTCCTTTAGCTTTATTGGAAGCCTTTCCTTCCACATCAAATGCGATACAAAAATTACTGGAAACAGGTGAAAAAAATATAGCAGTGATCGCTCCGGAAATAGTTGCAAAAGGGAATAAATTTTTAAAAATATTGGAAAAGGGAATACAGGATTACAAGGATAACTCAACAAACTTTGTCCTCATAAAGAAGGGCAAAACTCAAGAACAAAAAAATAGTACAACAAGTAAGGGGAAAACAAAAATTTCCATAGCTTTTTATTTTACAAAAAATGCTCCAGGAACACTCTTTGGCGTCTTCAAAGATTTTGCCGACGCAAAAATAAATCTGACAAAAGTAGAATCCCGTCCAACAAAAAAACATTTCGGTGAATACATCTTTTTTATCGACTTCAATGGTTCTATCTTCGACAAAAAAGTACAAAAGACCATGAAGGCCATCACAAAAAAAGTAGCGAAATTGAAAATATTGGGGAGCTATTAACCTATTTTTAACTTTTCGCTCTAAGCAAATCCCAGAAATCGTATAGAATTATTCCGATGTAGATAAGAACTGAAAATCCAAGAATCATTGTATAGAAAGATGGATAAACAACCTTAACGGCTAATGTAATGCTTTCAAGCATAAGTGCAATAAGCAGCATAAACACGCCAGTTGAAAAATGAGCAAGCAGGCGTCCCAGCTTCGTTGACATATGACTTTTCTCATATGTGAAAGCAAAATTTGCGAAACAAACTGTAACTAAAAGCATACTGATTAAAAGAAGAAAATCATTTGTTTGCTCATATTTTATTTGAGATAACGCGCTCTCGATAGGCGCATAAAGTGCAAATCCAATGATTAAAACTACAATATTTTTTATAATATTTCCTTTTATATGTGGATTTGAAGCCATAATTTTTGAATTAAAAGATAATTTAATCACATTTCAACCTCACCCCCTAACCTCCCTCATCATAGCAATTTTCCCATCAATCAACGCCTTCGTCCCGATATCCTTCCTGTGAAACACGGGTCCCTTGATCAAATTAACGCCATCTTCAGCCAATTTTTCCGCAGCCTCTAGATCATCACCAATCCCAACAACAGCAACAGCCCTTGAGCCAGCCAAATAAAGACAATCTTCTTTCTCGTCCACAGATGCAAAATAAACTTTTGCACCTTCAGGCATTTCTCCGACCTCGATTTTTTCGCCTTTTATTGGCGCATCCGGATATCCGTTTGGAACTGCATATTTGCAAACTGTAGCCTTATTCTCAAATTCAACTTTCACATTATTTAAATCGCCGACAATAATAGCCTCGCAAATCTCCACAAAATCACTCTTTAAAAGTGGCAACACATTCATCGCTTCAGGATCACCAAAACGAGCATTGTATTCGATAAGCCTCACTCCATCTTTTACGGCAATAAATCCACCGTACATGATTCCATTGAAATGACTATCTGTTTCTTGTTTAAGAGCGTTCGCAACTAGTTTAGTGATATCAGCAGCCTGTCTCAAATCACTTTCAGTCAAAAAAGGCATACTGTGATCTGCGCATGAATAAGTCCCCATTCCACCAGTGTTTGGCCCTGTGTCTCCATCAAAAGCACGTTTATGATCCTGCACCGCAGGCATTTCTTTTGTATTTTCTCCATCGCAAAAACTCATCAAACTAAATTCCTGTCCGATAAATTTTTCTTCAATAACGACTTTTCCGCAATCAGAAATACATTCCTTCGCATAAGCAAAACCTTCCTCCATGCTCATCAAATGATCTCCAGAAACTTTCACACCTTTTCCACCTTTTAGTCCATCCGCCTTAACAACATAATTTCCCTCAAGAGACTGCAAAAATTCCATGATTCCATTCTCATCAAAAAACACTTTGTACTTTGGATTTCCGGGAATTGCATATTTCTCAAGTAAATTTCTTGTAAAAGATTTTGAAGATTCAAGTCGTCCGACACTTTGAAGAGGGGACGCACTTTTTATTCCAATTTCAAGAAGCATATCTACAATTCCTTCCGCGATTGGAGCCTCCGGTCCTACAAATGCAAAATCCGGCCCGACTTTATGAGCAAATTCTCGTATTGCATTTTTATCGCATACATCAGCCAATAAATAATCTGTCGCCAATTTCGCAAGTCCGGGATTTTTAGTTTTTCCAACAACAAAAATCTCAGGTTTTTGCGCACTCCTCAAAAAAGTTTCAGCTATCACTTGTTCTCTTGC
>CALRHQ010000034.1 GCA_943359415.1 Candidatus Peribacteria bacterium | reverse complement strand
ACGCTTTAACTATTATTTTTGTAGCCTCTGCGCGATTTACAAGTTCATCAGGTTTGAAAGTTCCATCCTGATAACCGGTCAAAATACCTTTATCTACAAGATATTTTATTGCCACAAAATGTTCATTGTCATTTTTTACGTCAGGAAATCCTTCAGCAAAAACGACGTTTGAAGAAATTAAGAATAGTAACAATGAAGTAAAAATTTTTTTCATATGGATTTTTTTACAAACTAAATATACACCAAATAAAACGCAATTCAACGGTGACAGTTACAAAAACTTAAATTCTTTAAGAATAGATAAGTTCGCCAGGTGTATATCTATCAAGATTTTTTTCTCCGATAAGTTTTACAAGTTTTGGAACAACGTTCTCCATTTTTACGGTTTCTTGTACTCCTTTTTTCATATCTCTGATGATCGCAACTCCTTCGCGAACTTCAGTGATACCAATGATAACAGAGTAAGGAACTTTGAATTTATCGGCTATTCTAAGCTGTATATTGATAGATCCTTTCCCAAGAGCTCCCATAGTTTTTATTCCGGCTTCTCTCATGTCGTCTATGAGATTTAGGCATTTTTTCTTTGCCTCATTCCCAAGCTGAGCCACAAAGACGTGAAGTTCATCTTTTGATGGAACTCGGATTTTTTCACGTTTCATATTTGCAATAATTCTCTCAATTCCGGCAGCATATCCTACAGCAGGAGTAGGCTGTCCGCCCATAAGCTCAACTAATCCATCATATCTTCCTCCGCCACCAACAGCATTTTGTGCACCTTCAGCTTTATCCCAAAATTCAAAAACAGTTTTTGAATAGTAATCAAGTCCACGAACAAGTCTTGGATTTTCTATATAAGTAATTCCAATCTCATCCAGATAACCTTTTAATTCTTCATGAAACTCTAGAGATTCTTTATCAAGATAATCTTTCATTTGTGGAGCCATTTGTGCCAAAATTTGGCAGTCCTCAGCCTTGCAATCAAGAAGTCTCAAAGGGTTTATACCAAGCCTGACTTTACAATCTTCGCAAAGAGATCTTTCTTTTCCAACATAGTAATCTTGTAAAACTCCTGAATATCTTTTTCTGGATTCAGGAGTACCTATTGTATTTAATTGCAAACTGAAAAAATCAGCAATCCCAAGATCTCCGTGAATTTTTATAGCCAACTGAATAAGCTGAGCATCAAGAGCAGGGTCACTTTCTCCAATAATTTCAAAACCAAACTGCCAGAATTGGCGATATCTTCCTTTTTGAGGGCGATCATATCTAAAATGTGGCTCAATATAAAACAAAAGCACAGGTTGTGGCCATTGATTCATATTATTTTGAATATAACTTCGTACAACAGGTGCAGTACTTTCAGGTTTAAGAGTAAGGCTTCTGCCCTTCTTATCTTCGAAAGTATACATTTCTTTTGAAACAATATCGCTTCCAGCCCCGATACTGCGTTTGAAAACATCCGTGAATTCGAAAATCGGCGTTGTTATTCGTCTAAAACCAGCTTGTCTAGCCCTATGTCTTACAACTTTTTTTATATAAGTGTGAAAATCCTGATCAGGAGGCAAAATGTCATGCACTCCCTTTGGATTCTGAAATGGTTCGTATTTCTTTTTTTGGATTTCCTCAGGCTTAGACATAAATAAAAAATTAAGCTAATAGCTGTCTTCTATCTTAACACAATTTATTGATCTTTCAATGGATAAAATCAATAAATCTCAAAGGAAGTTGTAGGTACAATATTCGTTGAAGGTTTATATCTTTTTGGATGAAGTTTAAATAGAGAATATCCGGCTGCTGCAATCATCGCAGCATTATCTGTACAATAAGAAATAGACTTCGGAAATCTGAATTTTACATCAAGTGGAAGTGCTTCTGTAATAGCACTGCGAATTCTGGTATTCGCAGAAACTCCACCTGCAAACATAACTTCTTTTACTTTTGGATTTTGTTTAAGAGCTTCAAGTACTTTATAAACAAAAACATCACTCACTGCTTCCTGAAAAGATGCAGCCATATCTGCTATAAATTGTTCATCAAGTTCAGATTCATCTTTCATGCCATTTTCAGTAACATATTTTCTAATTTCTCTTATTACAGCAGTCTTAAGGCCGGAAAAACTAAAATTCAAACTATCTTTTTCGAGGAAAGATCTAGGAAGTTTAAAACGTGCTGAATCGCCATTTACAGCCATTTTTGAAATAGCCGGTCCCCCTGGATAACCAAGTCCCAAAATTCTGGCAACTTTATCGAAAGCTTCTCCGGCTGCATCATCCAAAGTTTCTCCAAGAACTTTAAATTTGTGATGTCCGCTCATCAAAATCATATCATTGTGTCCACCGGAAACTGTCAAAATAAGCGCAGGAAAAGAAATTTCATCAGTGATTTCATTATCATCAGCTCCATAAAGCCAATTCGAATAAATATGTCCAACAATATGTTGAACAGGAATAAGAATTTTATTTTTTACAAAAGATATAACATTTGCAGTTTGCGTACCGATAATCAAAGAACTTATAAGCCCTGGCCCATGTGTAATTGCAATTGCATCGATATCATCCCAATCACATTTTGCTTTAATTAAAGCTTCATCAAGCACAGGGATCATTTTTAGAACATGTTCTCTTGCTGCAACTTCAGGTACAACACCACCGGTTTTAGCATGCAAAGGAATTTGTGAATAAATCACATTTGCCAAAACTTTTCGCCCATTTTCAACAATAGCCACAGAGGTTTCATCACAAGATGTTTCTATACCAAGTATTTTCATAATCACATTTTATCCGTATACAAAACGTATAGCAACCCTGGATAAAGCTTCTACAGCCTCAGGATGAAAATGTTTACCACTGCCATTTTCTATTTCTTTAACTGCTTGCTCAAGAGTTTTGACTTCTCTTCCAGGTCTTGCATTAACCATTGCATCAATTGCATCAGCAACACTTAAAGCTCCGATTTCAAGAGACATAGCTTCGCCATTTTGTGCAGGATAACCCATACCATCACATCTAAAATGATGATTCAAAATTAACTTTGTAACATCTTTAGGAAATCTAAAATATTCTGCAACACGTGCACCAATCAAAGGATGGAGCTTAATCCTTGCCTTTTGTTCAGGTGGAAGAACTCCATTTAGCCCAACAAGATGATGCATCTCAGTGTCCAATTTTCCAATATCATGAAGACGCCCACCTAATCTTACTAAATGGCTTTTATCCTCACCAAGTCCCATTGCTGAAGCAACATTAAATGCAACCATGCCGACTCTTTCTAGGTGACCTCCAAGACTTAAATCATGACAGATTCGACTTGCTGCAGATGTAAGAAAGGCAGGTAATTCTTTTGTTTGATCTATCGGAGACTGCGGACGTGGATAATCCGAAATACCAGCAGTAGCACAATTGCTTTTAAGTATATCATTTACAGAGCCTTTTATTTCAGAAGAAACACAATCAATCAAAAAGGGATCTCCATCAACAATACGAGCAACTACAGCAATAGCCCTTTCAGTAAGCTCTTTTTCATCAATTACAAGGCTATCGGTCACAACCTGTATTTGAGCTGATAACTCTCCATGCATAACAAATGGTATTATTAGATGTAAAGTCTACAAGAAAGCTCGAAAAAAACAAGAAAATAAGGTATAATTAGCATAAATGAAAGCTACCTCAATAGAAATAATCGAAATTTTGAAAAAAGCCGGCCATGAAGCTTATTGGGCAGGAGGGTGTGTTCGAGACATGCTAATAGGGATTGAACCAAAGGATTTTGACATAGTAACTTCGGCAAAACCTGAAGAAATAGAAAATTTACTTGAACATACTATTCCGGTAGGCAAGAAATTTGGAGTTATTTTAGCAATAAAAAATGGACACAATTTTGAAATTGCGACTTTTAGATCTGATAGCGGATATAGTGACGGACGTCGTCCAGATGCGGTAATTTTTACAAATGCGAAGGAAGATTCATTTCGTCGTGACTTTACAATAAACGGTCTTTTTTACGATCCGATAGAAGATAAAATATTGGATTACATCAACGGACAAGAAGATTTAAAACAAGGATTAATCAAATTTATAGGTGACAGTGAACAAAGAATTTTGGAAGATAATTTGAGGATTTTACGAGCTGTGCGTTTTAGAAATGCATTAAATATGCAATATGCTCCTGAGACTTATCAGGCGATAAAAAAACATGTACATCTAATAAAGAATATTTCAACAGAAAGAATTGCAGATGAATTAAACAAGATGATAATGGGAGAAAATGCAGGCAGGGCTTTTGAAGAACTGTTTGAAATAGGTGCTTTAGAAATTTTAATTCCGGAACTTTGTAAGCTCAAAGGATTGGCTCAACCATTGCAATATCATACAGAAGGAGATGTTTGGGATCATGCGATCAAATCATTGGATTCTTTGACTCAGGAAGAAGTGGACCCAAATCCGCTTCCGGAAAATCCTCCGACATTAGCACTCAAATGGGCAGCATTTTTACATGACATAGGAAAATATGACACATTTGATATTAAAGATGACAGAATCAAATACGAGGGACATCAAGAAATTGGAGCACAGCTTTCCAAAAAAATACTGACAAGGCTTAAATTTCCGATGAAAACTGTGAATAGAGTTGAGTGGCTTGTTCGTCATCACATGATGGTAGTTCCAATTTTGGAAATGCCTGATGCTAGGCGTAGACATTGGTTTTTACTTCCGGAATTTGAAGATTTGTTGGAAGTTTTCCGTGCTGATTGTATGGGGATCATTCCACTGGATTTAAGTGAATATGAGCAAATAAAAAAATTATATAAACATGAAATTGCTCACTTAAAACTTCTTCCAAAAAAACTTATTACAGGAGAAGAAATAATGGAAGAATTAAAAATTCCGGCAGGGGAGAGAGTTGGCGAAATACTCATGGGAATACGCGAACAACAACTCGAAGGTAAACTAAAAACAAAGAAAGAGGCTATGGATTATTTGAAAAATCTTAAACAATCCTAAAGTAATTTTTTAGATCTCAAAAGTTTTATATATTCGATTTTCATATATGTAATAAGACCTATGCCGACAAGGGTAGCTCCAGCATTTGCAAGTCCTCCAATAAAAGGAATAAGTCCTACAACGTAATAAATTAAAAGACCAAACGCTGACCAAATAAACAAAGTGAATTCATTCAATTTTTTATTTTTTTCAAATTTTCCGAAATATCCACCAATCCAAACGGCAGCGAAAATTTTACCTATATAAATAAACAAAATACCTGCACCAAACGCCATCATTCCAAGTGGAACTCCAACCATTGTAAACAAAAGTAGGACACCTCCCATGAAACAAGAAATAAGTGTGATAATTCCGATGCCCATCGATTTCATAACATTTTCTTTCGCAAATTGAGAAACCTTCACAAGATAATTCTTAAAGAAAGCACACATCAAAGCCAATATAATCAAAGCAGAGGTATAGCTCAAAACTTTATTTAATATAAGGTCAAGAGTTACATCACGGAAATTCTCTGTTTTTTCAGATTTATTAAATGTTATTTTTCCTGAAACAACATTTTTTGGGATTTTAGATTCAATCAACGAAGAATAACTAAAATTTCCACCTATTTTAGAGCTATAAGAAACGGAAATATCATTTTGAACAATAATATCTACATCACGATTAATTTTACCATTTAGGATCAAAGTTCCTACAACTCCACGAAGATCTTCCTTGATTTCTCCATCAAGAGTAACAAGTCCAGCACTACTTACAAGACTTCCTCCAACGATAGCATTTTTACCTAAATCAACTTGTCCTCCAACAACTACCAAATCATCACCAACACTTCCAAAAATACTCACTTGTCCTCCAAGAATACGTACGTCTCCCCCAACATTTCCAATAATATTTACTTTACCTCCGGCAATCACTAGATCTTCCTGAATATTTCCACCAATAATAACATTTCCTCCGGCAATATACGCATCTCCAAAAATATCTCCTTTTACATCAGCGCTCCCGGCAACAAAATAAGCGTCATCCAAAACATTTTCATTGATTAGAAGATTTTCTCCAGCACTAAAAACTGCAGCACCGGCTGAGAGATTCAAGAAAGAAGAAAATATCACAAAACTTAGAAGAGAAAAAAATATTTTTTGAAAATTTTTCATATGTAAAAATTAATACTCAATAAATAATATTTGAAAACAGATGCTATAGCCAAAGAAAAGGATTGACACGATGAATTTTACCGCTCTAATAAAACCACACATTCAATATGATAAGTGTGAGGAAACATGTCCACAGGTTGTACTTCCTTGATCTTATATCCATATTCAAGAAGCCATGCACAATCCCGAGCGAGAGTCGCTGGATTACATGAAACGTATATCAATTGATTCGGAGAAAAATCATTTATTAGTTTAACAGTTTTTTGAGTAATTCCTATTCTTGGTGGGTCTATAACAATAAGAGATGGTGGTTCTTTCAAATCTTTTAGTAGTTTATCAACATCACCTGTAAAAAAATCTATATTGAAAGTTTTATTTTTTAACGCATTTTCGCGTGCAACTTTTACTGCATCTTCTATAAGCTCAATTCCATAAACTTGACCTGCATGCTTAGCAAGAAAAAGCCCTATAGTTCCTGTTCCGCAAAATAAATCAAAGACTGTCTTTTGTGGCTTATTCGTGGCCATTCTCACAACCTGACTATACAAAATTTCAGCTTGAAAAGTATTCACTTGGAAAAATGCCTGAGGGGCAATTTCAAAAACCATTTCATTTCCGTCTTCAAGAATCATTTTTTCAGTAAGGGCTTTATTTCCATAGAGTAAAAATTCTTTGGAAGTTTTTGGAACACCTTTCTTCGCAATAATCATTGTCCAATAGATAGAAGTAACTTTTTTGTCATTATCTTTAATCTCATCAGAAGACAAAAAATCGGCATACTCTTGCATGATTTTTTCAGCATTATTCGGCAAATTGTCTGACGTAACAAGATTTATCATGACTTCATTCGTGCGCTTTCCTTCGCGAATATATAAAGCTTTTAAAAATCCGGATCCATTTGTGTATTTGAATGGTTCAAGTCTTTTTTCTGCAAAAAATTCACGAGTTTTATTTACAATCTTTGCAGAAAATTCAGATTCAAGATGACATTCTTCCAAATCTAAAATATCAAATCTTCTATTTGGTAAGTGCATACCGAGTGCAAATTTCATTTTGGCATCATATCCAAAAGAAAATTCCATTTTATTGCGATAATAGTATATGTTTTCACTTCCTATGATTTTTGAAATATTTATATTTTTTATTTTTCCAATCCGCTCAAAAGAATCTTTTACTTGCTGTTGTTTTAGCTCAAGTTGTTGTTCATATGGCATAAATTGGAGCTGACATCCTCCACAAATTCCAAAATATTTACACTTTGGTTTCTGCCTATCTTTTGATGGAGAAATTATTTCAACAAGTTCAGCTTCAAGAAAATTTGATTTGATCTTCGTCAAATTAGCGCTCACTTTATCTCCTGGCATTGTCTTATCGACGAAACAAGTGATTCCGTTATACTTTCCAATTCCTCTTCCACCAAAAGCGATCGAAGAAATTTCTACTTCAACTAATTGTCCTTTTTTGAGTGTCATAGCCAACGGATTCTATCACACTATATTTTTGGAGCAAATGTTGGCTTTCTAAATCCAAAAACAGTTTGAGCTTGAGTTTGTCCCTTCTTGTCGTATTCAAGCTCTGGAAATATTTCCCAGAAGAATTTTACGGCACCATCTTGTTCTGCAGGAGGAAGAGTACTTACGTGCATTCTATTATACATTTCGTAGATTTTGCCGTAGTCACTTTTGTAGTAAAGATTATAAACTTCAACTGCTACTGCGTCAGTATTGCCATCCTTTGCCATTTTGGTCAAAAATTCAGAAAAACCGGCAAGAGCAGCGTCATATTTAGGAGTAGTTTTTGCTGCATCAGCATGTCCGTCATCAACAAGCCCAATAGCTCTCAAATAAACTTCTACAAGCCCTTCATTTGGAACTTTAAGGTTTCTATGAGCTGCTTCATGTCCTATTACATGCGCGAGTCTACGTGCAGGATGAAGAAGCATGATAGGGTCAACATTAGTACCTTCTTTTGTAGATTCTCCAACAGCATTTCCAGGCAAAGATTTGAAAAACAAATCTTTTGGATCCGGTCTAACACAGGCAGGAATCAGACTTAAAGCCTCTTCCAAGTTTTTCAAAGTAGATTCTGGATCTGGAATTTCGACATTTGCAATCATAAGTGGCGCTGCTGCTTCATCGTTTTCTTTAGCAGTAGTAGCCTTTTCTAGCGCGGCAAATACATCACGTAGTCCAGGTACTTGCTCAGTATCTGCTGCTTTTGGTTCTTTACCAACAACAGGCTCAGCTGCCATTAAATCTACCTGAGCATCACGGAATTCATCTTTAGGATCTTTTGGTTTTGCAGTTGGATCAGCCATATACGTAAAATATATAATTTATCACATAATTATACCAAAAAACCGGCCAAAACTCAATCATTATCATTCAGCTTCAAAATGATCATGAAAAAACCATTTGATCAAATCCCAGTTCTCATCGATAGGAAGTAGTGTATACGCATGATTTGCCCCTTCACAATCAGATGCACCACCGCCTTCGATGGTAGCCTGACAATTTTCTTTTGTTATATATGGGGGGACAAAGAAAATATTTCCAGAGGACATAACGTCATTTGAAACAATTTTATAATTTTGATATTTAAAATAATATTTAATAGCTTCATCCAGAGTAATATCTGTTTCAGTTTTTCCTAGTACAGCTTTTGCAATTTGATAAACAGTATCTGCATCACCAAAACCAAAATTTTGTGCTTTTTCCTGAATTGCCTCAATAATCATTTGTTGTCTTTCCGCACGCGCAAAATCGGAAGAAGTATGCCTGCTTCTAGCAAGTCTCAAAGATTCTTTTCCACCAAGATGATAATCTCCAGGTTTGTAATTTAAAGTACCAACTTTTCCATTGTCGATAGTTTTGTAAGTCGGATCAACTACAGCCTTATCCAAATGAATATCGACTCCTCCAATCAAATCAATTACATCAATAAAAGCATACATATCTATCACAATATATTTATCCAGTTTATATCCGGTTAATTTGCTGATTAGACTTTTCATCTCCGGCATACCATACATATACGAATAAGCATTTATCTTGCGTCCATTATAAAAAAGATCCCGAGGGATACTTATCATTTTTACTTCTTTTGTGGATTCATCCAGATGTGCAAATATCATCGTATCGGTCAAACTACCATTCTTGCCGGCAATAAGGATGTTAAACGTCTTGTCGGTATTGAAAGTTTTTCCTGAGTAAGAAGATAAATCTTTAGGAATCTCTAGAGTTTTTTTTTTGGAATCAGGTTCAAAGAAAAGAAGATTTTCGGAATTTGTTCCGTCAGGTTGAGCGATATTTACAACACCTGTAGTCTTTTCAACAATGATAGAGCTAAGTACTTTGCCAGCCTTAGTCATAAGATCAAAATAGTATCTATCTTCATCTTCGCGAGGCTCTGAAATTTTTAGTCCGGCAGCTTCAAGAGCGATAGTAAATCCATTGTCCGTGAGTGTGCTTTTCACGTCCTCAAGAACTTGTTTTGCTTTTTTCTCTATCGAAGTACTTGTGTCCAATTTTTCGATAAATGGAAGAAGTTCGGTTTTTATATCAGAAACAGAAGACGAAGAATTATCTGCTTTATCTACAAAAGAAACTCCTAAAGTCTTGAAATCAATAACTATTTCTCCGATTGTGTCACTAGTCATATTCGTAATAGAATAAATATATTTGAAATTATTTTCTTTTGGCGCAAAATC
>CALRHQ010000033.1 GCA_943359415.1 Candidatus Peribacteria bacterium | reverse complement strand
GGATTTACTCTGAATTTATCCAGTGCTTTTAGGAGAAGTGGATATTTATTTAATAAAATATGTCCGTTAAAATGAAAATCTCCAACCAGTGCCATGTTTTCATAGCCTTTTTTGTTCAATATTTTTCTTATTTCCGGAACAGCTTTTGCAGAAGCATCGTCATTTACTGTGATTCTTACTATTTCTGCACCAGCATCGTAAAGCTCAATACATTGCTTTACTGTTGCGGTTACATCTGCAGTCGGAGTGTCCGTCATGGATTGAATTACTATCGGAAGGCCTCCTCCTATTTTCACTTTTCCTATTTGTACTATTTCTGATTTCATATTTAATCTATTACGGCTGAACCTAAGCATAAATCATTTCTATAGAAAACTGCAAACTGTCCTTTTGCGATCCCTTGGTCGTTTTTATTGATTTTAACTTTTGCTCTTTTTGAATTTATTTTTGTAATTTTTGCGATATACATTTTTTCTCCGTGACGAAGTTTTACTTTCAAATTTGTATTTGAAGGCAATGCCCCACCAAAAAAATTGTAATCTGAAATTTCAAATTCATTCCTTTTTTTAGTTTTATCGTGATAGTTTTTTGAAATAAAAACTATGTTTTTTTTGAGATCCTTTTCCACTACATACCATGGCCCACCGCCAAGTTGTATCCCCTTTCTTTGACCTATCGTGTAATAATACGTCCCTTCGTGTTCTCCCATTTTTTCACCTGTTTCATATTCCAAAATCTCTCCTTTTTTTTCTCCCAAATAATGTTTCAAAAAATCACTATATTTTAATTTTCCAAGAAAACAAATCCCCTGGCTATCTTTTCTGTTTTTATTTGGCAAATCGAATTTTTCAGCATATTTCCTTACTTGTTTTTTCTCCAAATGACCTATCGGAAACTCTGCACGAGCTAACTGTTTCTGGCTTAATCTTGAGAGGAAATAAGTCTGATCTTTTATTTTGTCTGGAGATGATTTTAAAAAATATTTCCCTGATTTCTTCACAACTTGCGCATAATGCCCTGTCGCAACTTTATCAAAACTCTTATCTATTTTAGAGATAAAGAGTCCGAATTTTATATTGTTGTTACACATAATATCCGGATTTGGAGTGCGTCCTTTTTTCACTTCTTCAATAGTGTATTTCACGACCGTATCAAAATATTCCTTTTGCATCGGCACTACTTTCAAAGGAATTTTTTCTTTGTTACATACTTCACGGACATATTTCAAATCTTCTTCCCATGGACACTGCCCCATGAAAGACATCTCATCCTCAAGCCAGATTTTCAAGTAAAAGGCCGTGATATCACAGCCTTTTTTTTGAAGTAATTTAAGTGCAACCGAACTATCCACTCCTCCCGAAAGGAGTACTGCTACTTTCATAACTTTTCTCAAGATTATGTTCTAATTATTATTAGACTATTCTTCCTGTATGGAATGTCAACATTAATTTAGCCTGAGCCATTGACAGTCTTTTTTTAGCACTCTAAGATAGCGGGTGCTAATCTATTTATTAATTAATGTTTATATGAAAAAAAGTTACTCAAAAGACATTATTATCGGGGCTGTTTCCGGTGGAGTTACCGCTCTTGTTATCGTTGGAGTTGTTGCTTTTGCATATCAACCGAATCAATATTCTTCAGCGAATACAGCGATAAATAAAAATGAAGTTATTCAAAATGTCACCTCTCAAGAACAACTTGTTATAGATACCGTAAAAAAGGCTAAAGATTCTACTGTATCTATCGTCATTACAAAGGATGTACCTATTCTTGAGCAATATTATTCAAATCCTTTTGGAGAAAATAGTCCTTTTAATTTTCAGGTACCTCAATATAGACAAAATGGTACAGAAAAAAAAGAAGTCGGTGGAGGTAGCGGATTTGTAGTTTCTGATGATGGATATATTATTACAAATAGACATGTGGTTTCCGATGAAACCGCTGAATATACCGTAATCATGAATGATGGAAAAACAAAATATCCTGCAAAAGTTATCGCAAGAGATTCTTTGAACGACATTGCGGTTATAAAAATAGAGGCAAAAAATATCCCATTTTTGAATTTTGCTGATAGTGATCTTCTTCAAGTTGGACAGACTGCGATAGCTATAGGCAGCCCTCTTCTTGAGTTTAGGAATTCTGTTTCCGTAGGAGTTGTTTCCGGACTTTCAAGAAAAATCACGGCAGGAGATGGACGTGGAATGTCTGAAAAACTTGAAGGTGTAATACAAACTGATGCCGCAATCAATCCTGGAAATTCCGGCGGACCTCTTCTTGATATTCACGGAAATGTGATTGGAGTAAATGTTGCTGTTGCGAATGCAGAAAATATTGGATTTTCACTCCCTGCAAATACTGTAAAAAGTATTTTTGATTCCGTAAAGAAAACAGGAAAAATAGTTCGTCCATTTCTTGGAGTAAGATTTGTTCCAATAACAAAACAGATTCAAGATGCCAATAATTTATCTGTAGATTATGGAGTACTTGTACTACGTGGTGAGAAACCTGAAGACCTTGCAATTGTTCCAGGATCACCTGCTGATAAGGCTGGTATTAATGAAAATGATATTATACTTGAAGTTGATTCTGTAAAACTCGATGATAGTGTTTCATTGCCAAATTTGATCGCCAAGAAAAATATTGGTGATAGTGTGAAAATGAAAATTCTACACAAAGGTGAAGAAAAAACTATCACTGTAAAACTCGAAGAAAAGTCTGAAAAATAAATATCAGAATAAGTATTATTGGAACGTGAATGAGATATACAAGTAGTGAATGACGTCCTAAAAATAAAATCGGACGCAAAAGTTTTGGACATTTTGTATCGATGATCGGGGCATTATCTCTATAGAGGTAGTGCCCTATTTCAAGCCCGAAACACGGCACTGCCAACCATGGAAGTATTGGAAAATAATCCAGTGTGGCAATTGTCGTGTTCTTAAATCCTATTATGAAAAGTAAAATATTTGCAGACTCTATATTCTTTATAAAAAGCCAAATCGAAATTATGAAAAGACCTAAAATCAATCCCATATATTTTTTATTTTTTATTGCAGCCAAAACGAAAATGCTAACTGCAATCAAGTGAAGAATTCCAAATATTATATAATAATCGCGAGCTGCTATGTATGTAAAAATTGTTACAATTATAGCTCCTGCAAAAACTTTTAACGCTCTTTTTATTTGACCTATATAAGTTTTTTTTGAGATTGCCATGGAAACTCCTACAACTCCCAAGAATGTGAATTGTATAAATCGTGTATATGGAAGCCATATATCAGAAAAAATATTTGTGTGGATTATATTTAAAAAATTTAATGCAAAAATTGCATGAAAGCTTATCATTCCTACTACTGCGATTCCTCTGAACAAATCTATTTCCTGAAATCTTTTCATTGATTATTTTAGAATTTTCAATGCTTCTGCAAATTCTTCCGGCAACTCAGCCCTAAAGTGCATTTTTTTGCCTGTTATCGGGTGAGTAAAATCCATTTCTGCTGAATGTAGGAAAAAGTGTCTATATGGCACTATCTTCTGGTATTTAACATATTCACCTCTTTCCATATAATCACGATCCATCAAAAGAGCGTGATCTAAAATTCTGAAATGTTTTCTGATTTGGTGAAATTTTCCTGATGTTATTCGCGCTTCTATCAACGAAGCTTTTACGATTCTAAATTCTCGTAAAACCGTATACTGCGTTTTTGCAGGTATTTTTACTTTTGGATTTTCTCGTGATGGTAATGGGATTTTGATATCTCCTTCTTTCTTTTTCAAAATACCTGTAACTATCGCAAGATATGTCTTTTCGATCTTATCCAATCTCTGTTTTTTCATTATATTTTCAAATGCTTCTTTTGTTTTCGCAAAAATCACAAGTCCGCTTGTATCTCGGTCGATTCTGTTTACAGGACGGAGCCTTATTCTTTCTTCGACATACTTTCCTTTGAGCTCATCAAGTAGATTTTTCTGTTTATTGCCTTTTGCGGCAACAGTCAAAAGTCCACGTGGCTTTGACACTACGAGGACCGACTTGTCTTCAAAAATGATTGTTTTATTTGGCATGTGCGGATATTAGCACATATTTGAAGGTTTGGCTATCTTTCTACCTCCGCAATTACCTCAAGAATAAAGTGTTGGAAGTTTGCACGAATTCTCATGCAATCGTGAAATGCTTCTACGAGCTCGACTTTGTGATAAAAGATCTTATTCGCTAGATCTCTAAACTCTTGCCCGTGTCCTTTTGAAAAAGCTATTCTGAAAACTTCTGGATGATGGCTAGCCATCAATTGTGCCACCTGAAATCCCCTAAAATTCTCATAGGTAACCCCATCATCTTTAAGTGGCTGATATCCATTTGAGTCAATGCTTCTATCTAGTAATGCAATTCTAACCCTTTTATCTGTGAGAGTTTGTAACGCAGCTTCCAATGTCTGAGGAGCTACAATCTCCCATCCACCAGGCAAAACAGGTTGCAGAGTATCAACTGCTAAATCGCGAAATTTCTGTTCGTCATCTATAACAAGTATTCTATTTGTGGCTGTATCGTTCGACATAAGATGTGATTTTAAACTATTTCCCATGCATGTCAAACGGATTGTATTTTTAGTTTGGTCATCGCCCCTCTTCACGATAGAATGTATGTAGAATTTTTAACATTTTTTTATTATGGAAAGCCCTATTATCAATAAACTTCTGCCTGATCTGGAATTTGAAGTTTATCAAAATGAGGATACAAAGAAGGTGAAATTTTCTGATTTCAAAGGGAAATGGCTTATCCTGTTTTTTTATCCTGCGGATTTTACTTTTGTTTGCCCTACTGAGCTTTCGGAGATGGCTGACAATTACGAAGAATTTAAGAAATTGAATGCGGAAGTCATCAGTGTAAGCACGGATACCGTTTTTGTGCACAAAGCTTGGCACGATAATTCTCCTGCGATAAAGAAGATCACTTTTCCTATGGCTGCCGATCCTACCGCGACTATTTCTCGCGAAATGGGAGTTTATATCACTGAAGATGGACTTTCTTTGCGTGGGACATTCATCGTAGATCCTGATGGAAAAATCAAGGTTATGGAGGTTCATGATAATTCTGTAGGACGCAGTGCGGCTGAGCTTCTACGCAAGCTTCAAGCGGCGATTTATGTGCGTGAAAACCATGGAGAGGTTTGCCCTGCAAGCTGGAAACCAGGTTCTGCGACATTAAAACCCGGACTTGATTTGGTTGGAAAAATATAATCTTTAGTTATGAAGATTGGAATCATAGGAGCAGGAGCGGCAGGAATGATAGCTGCAGCTACGATAGCAGAAAATTCAAATGTTAATACCGAGATTTTTTTGATAGAAAAAAATGATGGCATTGGGAAAAAAGTTGAGATAACCGGTGGTGGAAGATGTAACGTGACGACCGGTTTTCATGATATAAAAGAGGTTCTTAAAAAATATCCAAGAGGTGAAAATTTTTTAAAATTTGCGATGTATAATTTTTCAGCTGATGATGTTTTCAAATGGATAGTGGCACATGGTGTGCCTTTGAAAATTGAAGAAGATATGCGTGTTTTTCCAAAATCAAATAATGGAAAAGATATAACTAAACTTTTCAATAAAGTTTTTGAAGAAAATAAAGTTAACGTTTTGCTTAAACACAATGTTTCCGATGTGCAAAAAAAAGATGATAAATTTTCCGTAAAATTTTCATACGGACAAAATATGGTTTTTGATTTTTTGATTTTCACTACCGGTGGAAATGCATATAGTCATACTGGATCCACCGGAGATGGATATAATTTTGCAAAATCTTTTGGTCATAGAATCACCGACCTATCCCCAAGTTTGCATGCATTCACTTTTGCTGAAAAACGTATGCCACTACTTGCAGGAATTTCTTTCAAAAATGTAAATTTAAGAATAAAAGGTGAAAAGACTTATGACTTTAATGGACCTTTTGTGTTTACACATAGAGGAATTTCCGGACCTGCTGTTTTTGCACTTTCATCGATGGCGGCTCATGAAAAATTTGAGACGAAAAGTGATTCTCATTTATTTATAGATTTTTATCCTGATAAAAAATACGAAGATGTTCTTTCTGAATTAAATCTTTCTATTTCAGAAAACCCTAAGAAAGAATTTATAAATATTGTCAGAACTTTTGTTCCAAAAGCACTTGCTGAAATCATGTGTGAAGACATAGAAGTCGGTAAAAAAAAGTGCTCTGAAGTCAGCAAGAAAGATATGAATAAAATCACTGAACTTTTAAAAAATATGAGATTTAAAATCTCCGGAAAATCTCCCGGAGATGAATTTGTTACTGCAGGAGGAGTCGATTTACATGATATAGATTCAAAAACTATGGAATCAAAAATTTGTCCGAATTTATATTTTGCCGGAGAAATTTTGGATATTGATGGATTTACAGGTGGATTTAATTTACAATCTGCGTGGTCTACAGGTAGACTTGCAGGAGAGAGTATATCAAAAAAAATAGCATAAAAAATCATGAAAAACTGGTTTAAAGGTATAACAAGAAATGTTGTTTTATTGGGATTTGTAAGCCTTTTTACAGATCTGACTAGTCAGATGATATTTCCAATAATTCCTCTTTATCTTACTTCTGTTTTGGGTGCAAGTGCTGTAGTTGTCGGAGCTGTTGAGGGAGCTGCTGAAACTACTGCGTCATTGCTAAAAGTAGTTTCAGGATATTGGTCCGACAAAATACAAAAAAGAAAACCATTTATATTTGTTGGATATGGACTTTCTTCTATTACAAAACCTTTATTTGCTCTTGCTGCTTTTTGGCCGCTAGTTCTTGGAATAAGAGTCATAGAAAGAATTGGAAAAGGTATAAGAGGTGCACCTAGAGATGCGATCATCACTGATTCTTGTGAACCAAAATATTATGGAAAAGCTTTCGGATTCCAGAGGGCTATGGATGGAGCAGGAAGCGTAATGGGAGCCATAATGGCGTGGTTGCTTTTGCCTATATTGGGATACAAAGATTTGTTTTTGATTTCATTTTGGCCAGGACTTATTGTTATTTTCTTTATCTTTTTGGTAAAAGAAAAGAAATATGAACCCGTTCCTGAGGCGGAAAAAACTACATTAAAATTGAGTATAAAACTTTTACCAAACAATCTAAAACTTTTTGTTTTGGTTTCCGCTGTTTTTGCATTGGGACATTTTGGATATGCATTCTTGCTTTTAAAAGCCAAAAGTCTTGGATTCTCCGATAGCAATTCTATTTTGCTTTACGTCTTTTTCTATCTGATTTACACGATAATGGCTACTCCAGCCGGTGCACTGTCTGACAAATTTGGAAGAAAAATTATTTTATCTATAGGGTTTTTACTTTTTGCAGTGACTTCTTTTGGGCTTATCTTTGCCAATACTTTACCTACCCTGCTTGTAGCCTTTGCAATTTATGGAGTATTTTTTGCAATGGTCGATGGCGTACAAAGAGCGTTTGTTGCTGACACAGCACCTAAACATTTAAAAGCTACAGCACTTGGACTTCTACAAACTGCTATAGCACTTACCGCTCTTCCAGGAGGACTTATCGCAGGGCTGCTGTGGGAAAATTTTGGGCCTAATGCAACATTTATTTATGGAGGGACACTGTCTATCATTTCTTGCTTGCTCTTTATGTTCGTCAAAACAAAAAAGATTATTGAGCCTGAAGCCGATATTAAAGCTGAAGTATAGATTTAAATTTTCCCTCTATTCAAATTTAACAGGCAATTTAAATTCTTCAGCATTTTCTTTTAATCCTGATGGATTGCTGTTTTCGAAAATAAGAAACCCTGTTTTTGACAAAGTTTTATCAAAAGAAATTTTCCCTTTAAATGGCACAAAATCTTCCGTCATCCAATTTCCTACGGCTTGTATGCTACCACTTCCAAGTTCTGTTCCTTTCTCGTCTACAACTTTTACAGAAGCTGATGCCTCAAAAAACCATGTACCTTTTGCAGTACCTTCTACGACAAGTGGGCTTGAGATTTCCTCATTTGCTAAAGGTTTTGTGACTTTTATATTTTCATTTGTCACTGTAACTTCTTTTTCTGTCTCTACATCTTTTGTATTTTCGATTTTCACACTATCAATTCCTTGCTCTTTAACTTCAGATTTGTTTTGAAGCACAAGAGTAATCCCCCAGATTATTGCCATTCCTAAGATTAAGCCAAATAAAAAGAATAAAAATTTCTTCATAGTGTTTTTGTTAATTTGTAGACTTTTGTAATTTTCTGGCTTCTTTCATGAGTTTATCTAATTGTAAATTCCCGGCTCCTCCTTGATGCTTAGACTCTTTCAACATTTTTACGATGTTGTCTTTGTCTATAATTATTTTGTCCAAATTTAGTCCGACCTCTCTGTAAGCATCCCTAAACATTTTTCCTTTTTTTACCAACTCAAAAGCTTTATGAGTAGCAAATAATTCCGGAGTCATGTCGTTGTATAATTCTTGTTCATTCGGGCTTACTCTTTTTACAATTATCGACGCAACTTCAAGTGACATTTCCGTGTAACGTAAGCCTAAAAACAGAGGTCTCTTTATTTCCTGTCCATCTCTGTGATATCCGGAAATTTTGTTTAAAATATTCATTGTGATTTCATTTCTGCATGACAAAACTGTTGATGTTCTTCCGCGAATAAGCTCTGCGACATCAAGATTTTTCTTTTGTGGCATTATTGAAGATCCTGTTCCAATGTCATCAGGTATTGTGAAAAATTTAAATTCTTGAGTAGTGAAAAGAAGAAAATCGCTCGCCATTTTGTTTAATGTAAGCATCAATTGGCAACATGCCTCAAGAACCATTCCTTCTATTTTTCCACGAGAATTATGGCAATAAATTACGTTACTTTGGGTTCTGGAAAATCCCAAATCTTTCGAAAGTTTATCTCTATCAAATGCGAATGGTGAGCCATAACCTGCACCACTTCCAAGTGGATTTTGATCTACTAAAATATCATTTATCGCTGTTAAAACTTTGATATCATCAAGCAAGCTTTCCGCAAATGATCCGTACCACGTTCCGAGTGTTGTCGGCATAGCTTTTTGCATGTGCGTAAACCCAGGCATTGGCAGAAATTCGTATTTTTTTGCCGCATCGATTAGGTCCATTACTACACATAAAGCCTTCTGTTTCATTCCTATCATTTTCTCTTTCATGAAAAGTCTCATCGTCACAAGAATCTGATCATTTCTTGAACGCGCTGTATGAATTTTTTTTCCGATATCTCCGTGATGTTCAGTTAAATAATTTTCTATTTTTGTATGACAATCTTCGTCCTCAACTTTTAAAATAAAATTTCCTTTTTTGTATAAATTCATTATTTCATCAAGCCCTTTTTTCAAAACTTTCATATCATCATTTGTCAAAATTCCGTGTCTGTGAAGCATTTTCCCGTAGGCATACGAGCCTTGTACATCGTAAAGAATAAGTTCTTGATCATATATAACATCATCACCTGCGTTGTATTGTTCGACAATAGGATTGAAAGGAAGGTTCGCTTTTTTTTGCCAAAGTTTTTGAATATTTGCTTTTGCCATAAAAAATTTATTGATTAAGTTTCATTGTTTTAAAACCATTTATTGTAGCCATTTGAGCCAATTTTTCGATATCATAAAATCTCAATGCACTTGCAAGCGCGATAACTTCTCCAAATAAATCTCCATCGTCTTCCGGCACAAAAATGTCTGAAATATTATCTGTACCAAGTGAAACATTTATTCCATGTGCAAGCATTTCGTCGGCTTGTGCAATCGAATTATGAAGAGGCGCCATTTTGTCTTTGTGCTGTTTCATGCTGATTGCAGCCTTTGGACAAACTGTTACATTTACTCCAAGGCCAGCTATTTTTTCATATATTCTTTTCCTGTCCGCTTCCATTTGTGCAGCGACAGAAATATCGTGAACAAATGTCACTCGTCCCTGCATTCCTGATTTTTCTATTGTGTCCAATACCCAATCACTATCTTTTTCCTCAGGATTATTTTCCTGATCTATGTGCATATCAATATCTTTTCCGAAATTTTTTGCCATGCTTATCAGGAAATCCATATGTTTTTTGTCTCCGCCACTTTTGTTTCTATCTCTTGATGGAAGTCCTCCTACGACATCGCAAATCTCACAAGCTTTTTCAAACAGATCCATTTTTTCTTTGCTTGGCTCTGTCCTGTTTTCATTCATAAATCCTTCAAGTGGGTGAGCTACTAATTGAAGAGTAAAGCGTCCTTTGTATTTTTCTCTTACTTTTGCTGCGGAATTTACAACCAACATTCCAACTATGCTATCTGCATCAACGTGTGTTCTACATGCCGTTATTCCTTGCTTGATAAAATCTTCGATACAATATGTAAATCTTTCCGTGAGCGACTGCTCTGTGTGTTTTCTTTTTATCTCGCGATTTAGCACCCACTTCTCTTCC
>CALRHQ010000032.1 GCA_943359415.1 Candidatus Peribacteria bacterium | reverse complement strand
GAAAGGTGGCTTCAAAATTTCGCGGCGCTTCCAACCCCAAAGGATGGTTAAAAAGAACGCTGGCAATTCTCCTTATTCTCACTGGAATCGCTGTTATGACAAAATTTGATAAAAAAATTGAAGGCACGTTAATTGAACGGGGATTCAGGGGGTTATTTGAACTTGAACAATCCATAGCCGACCAAGCGGTTAAAGAAACATCAAAAGTTAAACCATTCAATTATGTCAAATAATACAATCCCCGCAGGACTTCGCCATTGGTTTGTTGCTCATTTTATAATTGATACAATTTTTGCAGTGCCGCTGCTTTTATTCCCTGCTTGGTTTTTGGAAATATTAGGGTTTGAGGCGACGAATTTATTGTTGGCACGCCTAGTTGGAGCCGCATTGGTAGGTATCGGTGGAGTATCGCTTGTCATGCACAAAAAAGATATATCGGCATATCTACCCATGTTGCAATTAAAATTATTGTGGTCGGGGGCAGCTATTGTCGCTATTATATTATCTTTCAACAATATAGAAACAAGCGCTAAATGGTTTTTACTGGCAATTTTTATCTTGTTTTTTTTGATTTGGGGATATTATTTCAAACTATTATCAAGAAAAGGGGAAAGTATTAAATAACCCCTATTCTCATGCAAACAATAAATATTTTTACAACTCCACAATGTGGTTTTTGCAAAGCATTGAAAGGCAAACTGGATGAGAAAAATATTAGTTACACAAGCCACGATGTTACCGCAAATGAAAAGGACCTAGCGGATATGCGAGAACTTAGCAGAGGAGCTATGTCGGTACCTGTTATGGTATTGGATAAAGGTACGAAAAATCAGAAAGTCCTAATTGGCTATCCGGATATAGTAAAAGCACTCGACCTCGAGAGTGGAACAAACGATGAAGGCGAAGAAAAGTACATGGCAACATTAACTTGTCCCAAGTGTGACAATAAGCAACAAGGAGAAATACCTACAACTTCATGTCTACCATTTTATATTTGTGAAGGTTGCAAAGAAACAATCAAGGCTCAAGGTGAAGACTGTTGTGTTTTTTGTTCATATGCAGACAAGAAATGTCCCTTGAAGAAAAAGGAGAATGATTGTTCAAATAGAGCATGTAAAATTTAAGGTGTTTGGGATAGGGGCAATTCACCCCCAACCCCTCTTGCCCCTATCCCAAACGGAAAAAATAAAATCCGGTTTTTTTAAAAGCAACTCGCTTTCAGCGAATTAAAGGAAAACATGTACATCATATAACAGCGCATATCTGATTCGGCTGCGCTCCTTTCAGTCGCTACGCCCATATCTGGTACTGGTGTAGCACTGTGTGCTAAAATTATACCAGCGCCAAACATCGCTTATGCAGGGACGTTATATGAAATCAAAAATGATAAAACCTCGCATTTATACAATTAGCTTCGCAAATGTTTACCCTTGTTACCTGGCTAAGGCGGAGAAAAAAGGGCGCACAAAAAAAGAAGTCGATGAAATCATTCGTTGGTTGACAGGATATAGCCAGAAAGATTTAGAAGCACAACTTAAAAAACAGACAGATTGTGAGACATTCATTGCAAAGTCTCCTCAGCTGAATCCATTGAGAACTTTGATTAAAGGCGTTATTTGCGGTGTTAGATTAGAAAATATAAAAGATCCGATTATGCAAGAAATTCGCTATTTGGATAAGCTGATTGATGAGTTAGCAAAGGGAAAGACTATAGAGAAGATTTTGCGGAAATAATAAATCTAAAATATGATAAAAAAGGAAATTGCCACAGGTGTTGTTCATGAGGTTCCAGAGGACTTAAGAGAAATTTTAATTTCACATTCAGACGTACTTGAAAAATGGAATAACCTTACACCTCTCGCACGTAACGAGTGGATTTGCTGGACAACTATTGTCAAAAAAACAGAGACAAGAAAAGATCATATGGAGAGATTATGTTCAGATCTTCTCCAAGGAAAACGCAGACCATGTTGTTGGCCAGGCTGTCCTCATCGTAGACCAAGCGCAGAAAAGTGGTTTAAAAGATAAAACTATAAAAATTGAGTTTTAAAGATTATCCCATTTATTTTTCCATACATATCTTTTAATATGAATGCACTATGGCAGAATTACCAAACGAAAATTCAAAACGATTCATCGCGGTCATCAACAAAAAAGTTGAGCCGGGTCGCGCCATGAACGCACTTGGTCACATGACAGCCGGGCTCGCTGGTGGTTCAGGCAAATCGGACGAGATGTGCTTTTTACAATATGAAGATAAAAATGGCGGCACTCATCCAAACATTTCACACTACCCGTTCATCGTACTAAAAGCAGACAATTCAAATAAAATCCGCACAGTCCGCAATGAATGCCTAACTCGTGGTATTCCATTTTCAGATTTCACAAGCACAATGACTATTGGTACATCTCAAGAACAACAAGATGCTACACGCTCAACTCCAGAAGAAGAGCTCGAATATTTGGGTATCGTCATGTTTGGCTCGACACAAGAACTTAGAGAATTTACTGGAAAGTTTTCGCTTGCTCACTAATCAAATCAAAACATTATGGCAATCAAAATATTTTTAACAGGTGGGACTTTTGATAAGGAATATAATGAATTAGACGGCTCACTTTATTTTAAAGATTCACACATGCCTGAAATGCTCACGCTCGGGCGGTCTCGTGTTCCGGTAGATATTCGCACTTTGATGATGATTGATAGTTTAGATATGACTGATGCTGACCGAGAAACTATCGCTCAAAACTGTCTTACAACACAAGAAGATAAAATTATCATTACGCACGGCACTGATACTATGGTTGAAACCGCCATAGTGCTGGCTGAAAAGGTCAAAGACAAGACTATTGTTGTAGTCGGTGCAATGGTTCCTTATAAATTTGGAAGTTCTGATGGACTTTTCAATCTAGGAAGCGCTTTTGCCTTTGTTCAAACTTTACCGGCAGGTGTTTATATCGCTATGAATGGGCGTTATTTTAAATGGGATAATGTTCGGAAGAATAAAAAAATTGGGGAATTTGAGGAAATAAAGTAAATAATGCAGCCATTTTGATTTAATATAAATGTTATGAGCTTACCAAAAAATGTTTGGCGTTGGGCTTTCTATGATTTTGCCAATTCTAGTTATGTTTTAATCTTTCAGGCATTTTTACTTCCTGCATTTTTTTCAACTATTTTATTCTCAAAAGGATACAGTTTAAGCGCTTGGGGTATCGCCAATGGTATTTCTACAGCCATCGGAATACTACTGGCAATTATGTTAGGAAAATATGCAGATAAATATAATAGATTAAAGATTTTTAAGTGGATCATCCTAACTTGTTTTACAGGAATGGCTACGATGTCTTTATTTGTTGAGGTATTCTCAAATGGTGTATTTTATCTTTTTATTTTTACTAATTGTTTATTCATCACTTCTCTATCGCTATCGGATTCAATTTTGCCTTATATATCAGACAAAAAAAGCGCCTATGAATATAGCGGATTCGCTTGGGGCTTTGGGTATTTAGGCGGCATCGCTAGTTTAATTGTAGTAGTTATATTGCAAAAAATATTTTCAGAATATTCTCCAATAGTTTTTTTCAGTGTAGCAATTTTTTATTTATGTTTTTCACTTTATGCTCTAAATGGGCTAAAAGATACAGAGCTAAATGAGCCGAAAAATGAAAATAAAAAAGATATTATTCCCAAAAAACAAAAAATATCTTTATTGATAGGATACTGGTTAATCAGCGAAAGTATCACAGTAATCATCTTGTTTTTTTCTATTTTTGCTGCCAAAGAATTAGGTTTTTCTACTTTCAAAATAGGGGTTAGCTTACTGCTCGTTCAGTTAATCGGATTTCCAGCAACTTGGCTCGGCGGTAAATTAACTAAACGATTTAACAATATTTCATTGTTGGGATTATCCATTTTGTTGTGGGGTGTAGTTATCGCCTTGATGATTACTAACCCAAGTTTAATAACGTTCGCATTCATAGTATTTCTGACCGGTCTAACGATCGGCAACAGTCAATCTATTATTCGAGCACAATATTCTACCGTCATAAATAAAAGCGAATCCGGATATCAATTTGGAATTTATGCTTTCATTTCTCAGGCTGCCACTTCTATTGGTCCAATTTTTTATGGCATTGCCAGCGATTCTCTTGGTAGTCAAAAAGTGCCAATGATATTCCTCTTTGTGCTAATGATTATTGGATTTATAATAATACGGAAGGTAATGAAAAATGTTAAACTGGAGAGAACATGATACAAGTCATCTTATTTGCAATATTAGGATTGGTTGCCGGAACTATTAGCGGAGTTGTCGGGATAGGTGGTGGGGTAATTATCGTTCCAGCTTTGCTTTTTCTTTTTGGATTTACTCAACAACAAGCCCAAGGTACAACTCTCGCTTTACTCATACCTCCGATCGGGTTTTTAGCCGCATACACATACTATAAAGCCGGTTTTGTGGATTTTAAAGCGGCAATATTTATTTGTCTTGGTTTTTTCATTGGTGGACTGATCGGTTCAAAAATAGCTGTAAATTTATCAAATGAAGTACTCCAAAAAATATTTGGTACTCTCATGATAGTAATCGGACTCTACATGTTTACAAAAAAATAAAAATCTTGTTATGCACATCATGCTGCCTATTTTAGGAGGACATATGCTGATGGGAACTGATGCTCCGGAATCTATGGGTTTCAAAGTTAATTTTGGAAACAATGTTTACCTCAATCTTGAACCGGACACGAGAGCCGAAACAGACAACCTCTTTGCAGAATTATCAGCAGGTGGCAACGTCGAAATGCAACTTCAGGAAATGTTTTGGGGTGATTATTTTGGCTCATGCAAGGACAAGTTTGGAATTCAATGGATGTTCAATTGTGTCAGCAAGAATTAGATTTTTTCTGGTAATTCTTCGTGCGCAAAATATTGACAAGTCGTCGCACATCTGTCAATGTATCAAAAATTACATTATTAACTATGGAGGGACCAAATCCAGTTGATCAAGAGGGACCAGTAAGAGACCAGTAAGAGACCTAGCTAGGTTTCTTATATTTAATAGACTTCTGCCACCTCCAGCGGAACTACTTGAACCATTTGCAGTAGATGAAATAGTTATACCTGCTGGTATAATAGGAAGAAAGAAAGTAGTGGTAAGAGCAGGTAGTAATGGAGCGAAATATGTAATGTTCGAAGATTAATACAAGAAACAAGCCTAGTGCTTGAAATATCTCCTTCCAGAAAACACCATCGCCAATCCAAGTTCATCTGCTTTTTTAATGACATCTTCGTCGCTAACAGAGCCTCCAGGTTGGATGATAGCCGAAATACCAAGGTCATGAGCCATCTCAACGCTATCCACGAATGGAAAGAACGCATCTGAAGACATCACAGAGCCTTTTACACGGTCGCCACCCTTGAAACCGGCAATCTTTATGCTATCCACTCTGGACATCTGTCCTGCCCCAATTCCAGTGACTACAGTGCCCTTTGAGAAGATGATTGCATTAGATCTGACGTGTTTTACCACTTTCGTAGCGAAAAGCATGCTCGCCATTTCTTCTGAAGTCGGTTTTGCCTTTGTAACAACCTTCAAATCGTCCAAAGTAAGATCATAAGAGTCTTTTGTTTGTATCAAAATTCCACCTGCTACCTTCTTGATATCTGTTTGAAATAAGTCCTTTTTAAGCTCTCCGGTCTCAAGAATTCTTAGATTTTTTCTAGTCATAAGTCTCTTTAGGGCTTTCTCTTCATAAGAAGGCGCAATAATCAACTCCACGAACATATTTTCAGCCTTCATCTGATCCAAAATTCCTTCGGTTACTTCTCTGTTTAATGCTATAATACAGCCAAAAGCAGACATTGGATCAACATTGTAAGCTTTGATAAATGCATCTTCGATTGTGTCAGACGATGCAACTCCACAAGGATTATTGTGCTTAACAAAGACAACAGTCGGCTCTTTAAACTCTTTCACAAGCTCAAGTGCACTATCGGCATCCACAATATTATTGAAAGAAAGCTCTTTACCATGTAAAACTTTTGAATTTGTAACATTTGCATCATGATTTTCAGGATGTCTGAAGAAAGCGGCTTTCTGTTGAGGATTTTCCCCGTATCTCAAACTGCAAACTTTCTCATAATGAAGATCCATAAGCTCAGCTTCACCAAGAATTCCTCTGAAATAATTATCAATCATTTCATCGTATTTGTAAGTCAGAGTAAAAGCCTTTCTAGCCAATTTTTTGCGTGTTTCTAAGGTTGTTTCTCCATTTTTCTTAATCTCGGCTAACACGTTTGAGTAATCGCTAAGGTCAGTCAAAACAGTCACAAATTTGAAATTTTTTGCCGCACTTCGAACCATACTTGGTCCACCAATATCGATATTTTCTATAGCTTCTTCCTCAGACACATCGGGCTTTGAGATAGTTTCTTTAAATGGATAAAGATTTATAACAACAAGATCAATAAACTGAATTCCATGCTCTTTGGCTGCTTCAAGATGCTCTTTATTATCTCGTAGAGCCAAAATTCCACCATGAACAAGAGGATGAAGAGTTTTTACTCTTCCTCCCATCATTTCAGGGAATCCCGTATAGTCAGACACGTCTTTTACGGCTACCTTAGCCTCTTTCAAGGCCTTTGCAGTGCCTCCAGTTGAAAGAATTTCTACTCCCATTCCTTCAAGCGCTCGCGCAAATTCAACAATCCCAGTCTTGTCTGAAACGCTTATTAAAGCTCTTTTTACCGGCATGTTAATTGATTTTATGATTCCTCACCCAGACGCCAAGTTTAATCACACGAAGTTCAAAAATCAAGAGCTTCTATTCCTGAGCTTTTCTTGCTAACGCAGCAATATCTGCGTCATAATATGGAGGAAGCTGAGGATTGCCGCTCATCACAGCAATAAAATTCAAAAAAGATATATGCCGACCTTGAGCCAATTTTTCGATAGCAGTACGTCTTGCTGCCTTATCCAGCCCAATAGCACCAATTATTGCAAGTAGCCCAGGATCTGTTATTTCATCAACATTGGCATCCAGCAAATCTCTGGCCGCATACCTTATCCTAGGATTAGGATTTTGTTGTCTCACATAGGATAAAGCTTGAAATCTTTGAGCCTTAACCAATCTATCAAGAACAAAATCAATCAAAACAGAAGGAAAAAGAGAAATATGGTGAACAATAAAATTCATCAAAATTTCACTATTTTCATTTAAAAAATCTCTAAAATTACGAATAACAAAATGAGCAATCCAAGATTGATTATGAGAGTGAATCATAGCGGCTTGGAGAATAACAGCTTTCCTTCCTTCGGAAACCAATTGAGCAAGTCTAGCATCCATACAAATAGGATCAACTTGTCTCTCCAATTCCATAAATATATCTCCATCAGGCTTGGAGGTTCCAGTTCCATCAGTATCATCTAAGACTTCAGTAGTTTCTGCCATAAACAAATTTGTTACAGGTGCGAGATTATAGCACGTATATAAAAAATGTCAAATTTCATCGATTCCACCTTTGCTCCATGGATTACATCTCAAAATTCGCCAAGCCGCTTTCAAACTTCCAAAAATCAGCCCATTTTTCAAAATAGCTTGTCTGGCGTACTCCGAACATGTAGGCGTGAATTTGCAATATCCACTACGAAAAAACACCTTCATAAAGCCATGATCAGGCGATAGTGTTCTCTGATAAATCACAACGAAAAAAGCTGCCATATTCCTAGGCAGCTTCCATAGATATAAGAAAAACTTCTTCATGCTGATACTAATAGTAATTTATAGGATTTTGCTTCACACCATCTATCGTTACTTCCCAGTGTAAATGAATTCCAGTAATACCATAAACACGGCCTGTTCGTCCCATTATTCCGACAACATCACCTTGGTTTACGAATTGTCCGACAGTTACATTCAGACTATCCATATGAGCATACAAACTTTTGACTCCATTTCCATGGTCTACGATTACATGATTTCCGTATCCACCACCCCATGTTCCTGAAGAGGCCTTAACGACTGTACCGCTTGCAGCAGACCAAACAGGAGGCATGCTCCTATCAGCGATATCCAAAGCATAATGTCCTCCACGATATCCTTGAGTAATCTTACCTCTAGTAGGGAATATAAACATTTTTCCAATCGATGGCACTGCGTTTGAAGGAGATGCTGAAATTGCACGGCTGTTTCTAGTAACTGAAGAAACTCTATATGTATCTCCTGCGATCAAATCGCCTGCAAGAGGCTTTGCATTTGGAATAAACAATAATTGTCCTTTAGCAACAGTTTCAGTATCAAGCCCATTTTGAGCTATGATTGTATCTTGAGCGATACTATATTTAGATGCAATTTTATTCAAAGTATCTCCGGATTTAACTGTATAACTAACACCATCAACCGGTGGAATTCTAAGAGATTGACTTATTCTAAGAGAATTAGCATTGGCCAAATGATTCTCCCACATGATAGTTTCCGCCTTTAGTCCATATCTTGCAGCGATAACAGACAAAGACTCTCCTGATTCAACAACATGGACGGCATAATCAGTAAGTCCAACTCTAGAAGAAGAATCAGTAATAGGATTCATTTTTACAATATATCCATTTTCGTCTGAAACAAGCACATCACCTGGAGTGATATAGGACTCCATATAATTTTCTTGATAAGTCATTGAAGTGGCTGCAAATGTACCACCTGGAGTAAAAGAAGTGATGATAAGTGCTATCATTGAAACAGATCCGGCTTGAAAAAGAAGCCTTTTTTGAGGAGCAGCGGGCACAAAACTACTAATGTATTTTTTAAGCTGTTCAAGGAAAGAAAACACTTTCTTAGTAACAGGATTATTCCATAAGTATGTTACAGGCGAAACAGAAAACTTAAAGAAGTCAACTACATACATCTTAACAAGATATCCTTTCGAGAATATACGCAGATGTCGCATTCTTCTCGCAAATTTATTCACCTGCAATGTTGTTTCTAAGATATCTATGATGACGATTAGTTAATTTATTTTAAGCTCGAGACTATAACACTGTGCCGCTAAACTGTCAACTCCATCAATATATATACTTTGCTCAATTATTACTGATTTACCACCATGAAGACAACACCCCCTAGTTGACTTTTACGTAGAATCATTGTGAGCGAATTGTTTTTTTAATTTTTGACGTTGAAACAAGCTCTGTTGTAAGCCGTAAACAAAGTCAAGAGTATTATCGAAGTATAACTGCTAAAGAAAATAAATACTTGACTTTTTCGAACAATCATTGTCTTTTTCCCTTGCAAAAAAAATGCTATTTTGGTAACTTCCGTCTGCTTTTATATTTCTGCTCTATCGTCTAAATATAGATATAGGGCTATAATCCAAAGAAATTATGGATACAAGAATCGCAAAATACGAAATGATGGTGATTCTGATGCCGGATATGGGTGAATCCAAAACGGCTGAAGAATTACAGGAAGTTCGTGCAGCAATCGCCGAAAATGGCGGAGAGGTCTTCGCTGAAGATCTTTGGGGTGTACGTAAACTTGCTTATTCGATGAAAAAGCAGGAAAACGGATACTACGCAGTGCTCAATTTTACATTGGACACAAGCAAAGTACATGAGTTGGAAAAATCTCTTATTCTAAATCCACAGGTAATAAGACAACTTGTTATCAAAATTTCAGATTCATACACTCTAAAGACATTAGGAGAGTATGAAGAACAGTGGGCAAAAGATGATCTTGAGAGCAAAGAAAAAGAAGATGCGGAACAGGAAAGAAAAGATGAACTGAAAAAACCTGTAAGGAAAGTTGAAAAACCTCTTAAGAAAGAGGAAAAAACAGAGGAAGTAAAAGAAGAAAAAGAGGAGGAAAAACCGAAAAAAGAACTGAAAAAAGTGAAGGAAGAAAAGAAAGAGGAAGAATCTTCTGAAGAAGAACCAAAGAAGGAAGCAAAGAAGAAAAAAGATGAAGAGAAAGATTCAAAATCAAAACTTGATGAATTTGACGAAAAACTAAGAAGTCTGATAAACGACCCAGACATAACTTTATAATCTAAAACGCTAGAAAAATGAGATCAATAAACAAAGTTATTATTATCGGAAACCTTACAAGAGATCCTGAACTAAAACAAACGCAAAGCGGTCAGCCTGTAGCCACATTCGGAATTGCAACAAATAGAGAATGGGCGACAAAAGACAACGACAGAAAGAAATCTACGGAATTTCATGAAGTTGTTGCATGGGCTAGATTGGCGGAAATTTGCGCTAACTACCTTAGAAAAGGAAAATTGGTATACATCGAAGGATACCTTAAAACACGAAGTTGGGAAGCTGAAAACGGAGAAAAAAGATTTAGAACTGAAATCGTTATGCACGACATGATCATGTTGGACAAGCGAGCTGGTTCTCCGGAAGAAGAAAAGGAAATCCTAGATGCAGTATCGGAAAATTCATCAGACCTTCCAGTCTACGGAGACGACGAAGGAGAAAACGTATTTTAATATATCAACCTAAACTCAAAATAATATGCCAACATTTAAAAACAGAAAGTGTTACTTCCACTCAGAAGACATCAAAAATATTGATTACAAAAATACAAGACTTCTAAGGAAATTTTTGACACAATATTTCAAAATTGTTCCAAGATATTACTCAGGAACTTGCATCAAACACCAAAAAGATATTTCAACAGCGATCAAAAATGCAAGAATTATGGGTCTTATCAGATTCACAAGATAAAGCTTAAGCTGGAAAAGCCCCTAGACGGGGGCTTTTTTTTGTGCTAAAATGATATGAAAAATAAAAACAAAAATGATCTCAAAAATAGTAT
>CALRHQ010000031.1 GCA_943359415.1 Candidatus Peribacteria bacterium | reverse complement strand
TATGAAATCTTTAAGATCTACAAACTCATATTGAGCTTCATCGCTTTCTTCTTCAGGCTCTGTTCCTCCGCTTCCACCTGTATTTACTGAACCACCACCGGCTTTAGCAGTGTCTCCTGGAAGTGAAGCTGTGCCTATTTCAACACCACCATCAGCAGTTTTTATAAGACTACCTTTTGAATTAAAATTTGTTTTGAAAGAATCTTTTTCTCCATTTAGTAAAAGATAAGCAGCCTCATATCCGTTTGCACTATCACCTACATAGGCGTCTTTATCAGGATTAAAATATCTTGAAAAGATATAATCATGTTTCTCATCCATTCCAAGAGTTCTCCACACAAGTGCATCATAGATTTTAGTTGAAGAAGCGGCATTCAAAATAAATCCATCGGGACTATCATCTTTTTGCGCATCTACAATAGGGGCCAAATATTTATTGTAAACTTCATCATGGATAGAAACCAAATCTTTTTTTTCACCTGTCAAGACTTCAGCTCCCGGAGTTTGAGCTATTTGCCACGCAACTGCATCAAGTTTTACTTTTATTTGTGCAATATTCTCTGCATCAAAAACATTTGGATAATAAATTTTTTGAGGTTCACCATTTAGAGCTTTATCCGGAGGAGTGCTTAAGAAAGCTACATAGCGCGGATTATCAATAGGCAAGTCAGAAGAATTCGCATTTACCTGAGCGGCGATAGTGTAATTTGTAGGTTCATTATGTAAAATCGCACTTGATAATTTTTTATCAGTACCATCTTTATTTTTATAATTTGAAACAGAAACATTTAACGTAATGTCAGCATTATATTTATTCCATGGTGCCTTTCTCGGAATAGTATAAGAAATATTTTTTGAAAGCATCTTTCTTGAAATTTCAGAAAGTCTATTGCTTGGGATTCCATATTTAAGATCAGCCTCATCAAAATCATAAGTCGTTGTTTCAAACACACCATCTTGTCCAGGTTTTCCATCTTCTTTAAGCAAATCTTCTAGTTTGAAATCTGCAAATCCATTTTTATTATTATCAACTCCATCAAAAAATCCATATCTGTCAGAAAAATCTTTTAATGTAACATTTTGATTGTTAGAATTATTTGCCACAATTTGTGAAGCATCAAGTTTGTCTATACCAAGCCATGTCTCGTTTTTACCTGGAGCTATGTCAGTTTTGACTTTCTTTATCAAATCTTCACGGAATTTTTTAAAGCTATTTAGCAGATTATAATAAAGTCCAAATTTTAATTCATTGCCGCTGGACTCACTATAAGTATTTGTAAGCTCAAGCGTAGGATAAGGAGTGAAACAAGAATTAAAATAAATTTCATCCAAATTATTAAGTCCAAATCCAGAAGGGAATTGGAACATATTCATGTGGTCAGAATATTTTCCGCTGAAACTTTCAGGGAACATTAGTTGTGTATTTGGCTTAAAATGAGGTTCATTATCCTCATAAGGCAAATTTATATTTTTAAGTCCGGTAGTTCCTGCAGGATCAAGAATAGGCATTTTTGCTATCGGATAAAAACATCTGTCATTGTTTTTTGGAGCACCGGCGGTATTACTTGAAGCATTTGTGATAGTACATCCGGCCGCAAGATCATTGCTCGACATATTATCATAGAGAGTGAAAATAGCCCCCATGGTGCCAGCATCAAAAATAGCTGAAGATGGAGTTCCTTCAAATCCTAAATCTGAAAGAAGGACGTAAATACGTGGGCTTCCATATGGAGCATAATAAGTGGGGTTATATAAATCTTGAGATTTCGTAACAGAGAAAGTGAAGTTTTTAGATTTTTTTTCTCCGTTATGGAAAAACTCAACACTTATATTTCCGGCTGCAGTCTGAACTTTTCCGGCTTTTAAATCGTCGGAAGATGGAATAAGTAATTTATATCCCAGTTGGTCTATCTTGCTGAAAAGTGTGACATTACCTTCAGTAACGACAGATTTTACAGCATTGTAAGAGGCTTCAGCAGCTTGATCTAGGGTATACGTAGAGTTGATTTCTTTGCCATTTATTTTTGTAATTACATCTCCTTCTTGAAGTGGTCCAAAAAAATAATTTTTATAATCTCCGGTCGCAAAGTTTGGATTTGGATAAAATGCAGGGATTCCATAATCAGCATTTGATTCTATTACAGCACCGGTTAAAGCATTTCCATTTGTTAGTTTTTTTGCTTCATTCTCATTCAAAATTCGAGTGTTCACTCCAAAAGTATGAACAGGGATACCAGTGCTGGGATCATCAGATCTTATCGCACGAGTTAATATCGAATAATCTTTGCTTCCTGGAGTATATGATCCTAAATACACGCTACATTGTTTCGCATTTTTCAATAAATCATAATTGATACCATTCAAATAATGGCTTCCATTTGCACCGCCAGTGTAATTCGACAGATTATATCCATACCCAATATTCGCACCAAGATAGGTGAGATTATTCTTAGTAAGTACAAAAGGTTTTATCTCTCCACCTTCTTCTGTGAAACTTCCAGTAAGGTTTACGTTTGTAACAAGAGAAATAGTGTCTTCAATTTTATAAACAATTTCATTTATTTTTTTCTCAATAGCATCATTCAAATAACGAAGATATGTCTTCGCATATTCATCTTTGGCGGAAATAAGCACTCCAAGGATATCTGCGTCTTTTGACCCATATCGACCTGTGCCATCAATAAAATCGTGAGCTTGTCCGATATACGAGCTTATGATTTTAAAATATGGCAAAAGGAATTGATCAATAATCTGCTTCGACATAACGTCAGGCAAATCTTTCATCAGATCATCAGCTTCTTTGACTCCGGCTTGATCATTTGCACTTTTCGAAAGATCTTTAGCCCAATATTTGTTGTATCTCATGTACGCCAAATCTTCCCAATATTTTAAATACTTCAAATACGCAGGGTAAACATCGGTATTTACAGATTCTTCTTCATGAACCAAATCTCCATAAAATATTTTTTTATCAAAATTCGCATACTCGCTAACTCCTGAATAATATAAATGATTTTTATCAAAGAAATTTGCAAGCTCCTCTTGTCCTTTAACTCCAACAGTATCAGCTTTGATTACTCCACCCCAGATTTCCGGCTTAGGGAAGGTAATATTTTGATCATATTCAAAATTCAAAGTCTTCAGGTCGTACTTGTAAGTTTTACTTTCAAAGTCGGTATATGGATACATACTTACAAATTTTTCTCCATTTTTATTCACAACAGGTAAAGGGATATTTCCAACTAGAACTACACCGGCAAGTCTATTTTTATTTTCATCATTACCATTGAAATACAGATTCTCAAGGGCATTAGCCAAGTCATAGGTGGTTTCTTTATTTTTATCAAAAATCAAAACCTGAACATCGGTATATTCATTGCTGCTTTGAAGATCTTCAGAATAACGAACAATCCTTTCTCCCAAAGTATTTTCCTTGAGATTATCAGGATATTTATTTTTAAGTCCGGCATAAGAACCTAGATCTTTATCCAGCTCTGAATCAACAATTACGGTAATCAGATCGTAAGTCTCTTCAAAACTGCCTGGCTTAGAGGCTTCACTTATAGTCGTCAAAGCATACGCCACTGGAGCGGAAAATATTTCAGTCGAAACAATGGCCACTAAAACCAATGCAGACAACAACCGATTTTTGATAAGAATAAGGTTCATAAAAAATGGTTCTCCAACAAAAAAATATACCACAAAAAACACCAGAAAAACAATTACACAAAGCCAAAAAATCAACTTTTTGAAAAACTTTCAATTGACATAATTTTCACTGATTTTTTAAGGTGAAAAACTCGCTATTTTATCTCAACAAAAAAGGCCTCCCGAAGGAAGCCTTTTTAAAGTTTAAAGCGAATCAACCTAAAATTACTGAGTCAAAATAGCATAACACCATTCGTCTGCAGTCTCAGCAGCAACAGGAGTTATTGTTCCAGCTAAAGCGGCTGTACATGTGCTGTTTGCTTTCTCTTTTTGTTCAACCTTAGCATAAAGTCCAAAGCTATAAGAAGCACTTGGTGCTATTTTATAATAATATCCTCCACCGGCACAAGTAATTGCAGCAGTATATTTAGAATCTGCAGTTTGAGGATCTGTTGGTATTTTTCCACCAAATTCAGCACTGAATGCAGGAATCCAATCAGCATTAGGAGCAGCATATCCAGTATCAAGATCTTTGTTTATACATCCAGTACTAGCAGGATAAGCCTTTCCAGACAAATAAGCATTTACTAAAACTTTTTGTATCTTTTGCAAATCAGCAAGTCTTGCAGTATCTCTTCCTTTCGCAGGTGCGCCAAGTAGACTTGGTAGGAAAGCTACAGCTAAAATACCGATTATCGCAATGACAATCAAAAGCTCAATGAGCGTGAAACCTTTCTTCATAGGAAAATGAGTTAATTTATAAATAAAGGGATTTCTATTTTCAATTATAGTCTCACTGCCAAAAAACTCAAGATTATTTATATCGAACCAGCGATATCTGAAAGTTTCATGATAGGCAGCATGATCGCCGCAACGATGGTTCCGACGGTAACACCAATGAAAATCAAGATTACAGGCTCGATGATTTTTGAGATTCCTGCAACCGCTGTATCTAGTTCGCCTTCATAAAAATCTGCAACTTTTGCCATGATTTCATCAAGTTGTGCAGTTTTTTCTCCGACATCAATCATACTGATAAGCATAGGTGGAAAAAGATCATTGTCACTTAGATTTTCAGCTAGAGGAATACCTTGTTTGATGTCTTCCATAGCAAGTAAAAGCTTCTTTCTGAATACTTCATTTCCTATAGAATTTGCAGTAATTTCAATAGTTTTTACAATCGAAATATTACTGTCCAAAAGATTGCTTAAAGATCTGGCAAATCTTGCAAGATAAGCCTCTCTAAATAATTTTCCAAAAATAGGTATGGAAATTTTTGCCTTATCAATGGCGTATTTTCCGAAATCAGTCTTGCTGACAACAGAATAAGCAATAATCAAAAGCACAATTCCGGTAATCAAAATAAATTTTTGATTTATAAAGAAATCACTAGCGACAACGACGGCCTTTGTAATGAAAGGCAAATCCGCTCCACTTGAAGTGAAAAGGTCCTGCAATTTTGGAATTACGAGAACAAGCATGGCTACAACGACACATATAAGTAAAACAAAAATTACAGTAGGATACATCATTGCTCCCTTTACTTTACTCGCAATAGAATGAGCTTTTTCAACATCTTTAGCCAGATTATCCAAGACACGTGAAAGCTGTCCTGAAGCCTCTCCTGACTCTACCATTCCTATTTCTTGATCTTCAAAAACATCAGGATAAGTAAGCATTGATTCCGATAAACTTTGTCCTGATTCAATATCACTTGCTATACCATTTAGAATCATTTGAAGTTTTGGCTCATCTGCACTTTGAGTAACAAGCGAGTGTAAAGCCTTCACCATAGGCATTCCTGCATTTATCATCACTGCAAGAAGGTGATAAAAATTGGCCTTTGCTTCAAGACTTACAGAAGAATGACTTATGAAATAATGATTCATTTTTCTATAAGTATCTACGATAGGATTACCACTAAGCTGAACACCTCCAAGAGTTCTTTTTTCAAGGGATATAATTCCAGTCTTGTCTTCTTGGATATTCAAAACCACTTTCTCGGCTTTCCCTAGGTTTTTTTTGCCATCGGAAAGTTCGAAAGATTCCGTTCCTTCGGTAGCAAAATTTGTTTTTAAAGTCTCTGCCATTTTATTCTGATTTACGTGCTACACGATATACTTCTTCGAGCGTTGTTTTTCCTTGAAGAGCTTTTACGATACCGGCTTGTTCAAGGGTTACCATTCCATTTTTCAAAGCGGCTTCTTGGATTTTGATCATAGTGGCATTTTCTGAAAGCAAATTTCTGATTTCATTATTCATTCTCAAAACTTCATAAAGACCGATACGTCCTTTGTATCCTATATGATTACATTCATCACAACCAATCGCATCATAAAATTTCATACCTTTCAAAAGTTCAGGCTCTATTTCTCCTTCAGCTTTCATTTCTGACATAGCTTTTTTTATCATTTCCATCATATCTGCGCTAACTACAGCTTCTTTTTTACACTTCGGACAAACCTCTCTCACAAGTCTTTGAGCGATGATAAGTTCTAGAGAAGATGTCAAAAGATATGGCTGTATACCCATATTTATAAGACGAGTCAAAGATTCAACAGCACTATTTGTATGCAATGTTGAAAATACGAGATGTCCCGTAAGTGAAGCTTCAATAGCTGTATCGGCCGTTTCTTTGTCACGAATTTCTCCGACCATTATAATATTCGGATCCTGACGAAGCGCGGCTCTCATCCCCATCGCAAATGAATAATTGATATCGTGATGAACCTGACTTTGATTCAATCCATCCAGCTGAATTTCCACCGGATCTTCAATAGTAAGGATATTTACTTCAGTCTTATTCAATTTTGTAAGACATGAATAAAGAGTAGTAGTCTTACCAGATCCAGTAGGCCCAGTATTGATAATAATTCCATTTGGCGCTGCAAGAGCGGCATTAAGATTTTTTAATGACGTTCCTGTAATTCCAAGTTCTGAAAGATCAGGAATTTTTCTAGATTTATCTTGGATACGCATAACGATCTTTTCGCCGTTTACTGTAGGCAAAGTCGAAACACGGAGATCCATTTGTTTTCCTTCTTTTGTTGTAACATCCGCACGTCCATCCTGAGGAATACGTTGTTCATCGATTTTCAAATTCGACATAATCTTGATTCTGGAAACAACTGCCGGATGCAGATTTGTAGGATATTCCACGACATGTCTCAAAACTCCATCAATTCTATATCTTAGACGAACACGATTTTGTAGAGGTTCAATATGGATATCACTGGATCTTAAATCAAGTGCATACGAAATCGCAATCATAACCATCTGAGGGATATTCGCTGCCAAAATGGCATCCTTAAGCTGTTTTAACTTCTCACTCTCAGGCAATGTTGCAGCATTTTGTGTCGGAGCAGCTACAGTAGCAACAACCGGTACAGTTGTAGCAACGGGAGCAGCAACTACTGGCGCAGCCTGCAAAGGCTGTGGAAGTGCGGTCACCGGAGCTGGTTGTTGAGTATTTGTATTATCCACTTTTTATTGGAAGTATGCGTTAATTTGTACAGAGAAATTTATAATCTCTTCAGTTTTTCCTGAAAGATCATTACCTTTTTCAAAATTTAATCTGATTGAAGAAATATCCATAAGTCTTGCTTTACCAGCTAAAGATCCGGAAGATTCAACATAGTGTAAGAATTTTTCAAAATTAGGCTTAGAGCTCCTGATGCTCATCCTGACCGGTAAAATAGAGGAGTTATCTTTCTTCACAATGCCTTGATATTCAATATTCGAAATTTCAAAAACACTATCTTTGGTAGAAAGATCTTGTTCGAATTTATCAAATTTTCTTGTAAGTTCGGTGTAAGAATCTACTGCTGGAAAAACTTCAACAAGATTTGATTCTATTTCAGTTTTCAATTCATTTATTGAAGCTTTTTTAGTATCAAATGAAGCTTTTTCATTTGCACCTTCTTCTTTCAAAGCCGAAATATATGCCTTATTTTTATCAACAACAGTTTTCATTACTGAATATTCCTGCCATTTCATGTAAGTAAAAGCACCGAAGGCTATAAGTAAAACTCCGCATAACACAGCGTAAGATTTGATTTGAGTCTCTTCCCTTTTTGCCGCTATTAAATAAGATAGATTTGGCATAATTATTTTTTATCTTTTAGATTTAACGAGATTCTTAATGTTGCAATGAATCCATCATCACGTGATCCTGACTTTGCAAAAGAACGCATTTCCGCATTACTAAAGATGTCAGATCCATTTAATGAATCTATCAAATCAGCAATCGTTGTAAAATTTATAGTATCGAATATTTTTGTTTCTCCATTTATAGAAAGCTTTTTTGATTCACTGTCAAAATCGTAACTTGTATATCTGATTCCACCAACTTCATTATAATAATTTTGATTATAGCTACTATCAACAGCTATTGTACGTAAATCGATTTCATTAATGATATCAGACCATCGTACTCTTTTATTTTTTATTTGTTGAATAATATTTAAATCATTTACGACTACTGAATTTATATTATTGATAAGGGCATATAGATTTTCATCTTTAATCGCATCAAAATCTGTACTTAACACAAGACCTTTCAAGTCTGTATTGGAAATAAGCGCAACTATTTGCATATAATTTTTATAATCTCTCTTCGCTTGAGGGTCAGTGGCATCTTTCAGTTCAGCTGCTTTTGAGGTATATTTATCTATAAGTTTTTGTTTAAAAAGAGACGCTGTTTCTGTTTGAGTAGGGTCTATTGGATAAATAGGAGCATCAAATTCTTTAGAAAAAATATTTTTTGCAGATGTAAAACTTTTTTTAAGTTCAGGCTTTATTGAGGCAATTTTTTCAGCAGCGGCAGCCTTTTCTTCTACAGAAGAAGTCTGTGTCTTTAAAATTTCATAATTTTGAGCAAAAGAATCTCCATAATATCCAAATTCATCAAGGTATCCTTTTAAAAGTAGATATTTATTAAAATTCAATTCAGTTTTAAAAATGATGATATCAGTATTGTCATTCGCTATTTGTTTTGTAAGACTATTGTATCCAAAAGGTGTTGAAACAAGACTGAAGGCATCTGTTAAAGTTACGGCAAAAAATAAAATAGCCACCAAAAATGCTCCTGCAATTCCTATAAATCCATATTTTAGAATATTAAGAAAAGGGCTTTGCTGAGGGATTACATCTTTGAGTAATGAAAAATCTATTGTTGGAGCTTCTTCAAGAAGATTTTCTTGAGGAGCATTAGATGATGTTAGGTTTTTTAAAATATTTGAACCTTCATCTTTTTTTTCATCGTGAACATCCAAAGGATTTACCAATTTTGGAGTTACCGAATTTTCCATTTGTTTTTTGTATTTATTTTTATATCAAGATATTATACCAAATTTTAGCACAAACGTAAAGGGTAAAAGTAAGAGAAAGGGGATAAACTATTTATTTCTCAATTCAAATTTTTGATGAAATTTATTTTCGAAAAGCTAAAAATTACAAACTCGCTACGCTCAAACTCGGAAATAGGGGCAGATATACAAAAAAGAGGAAGAATATTTTTAGGTAACGCATAAATTCCAAGAGATGGACTACGAAAAAAGCGGGAATATATTTCCTAGAACGCATTACGTTCTCTCTAGACTTAAGACTGATTTATCACAAAGATAGTTTAAGTTCTAGGGAATGTATTCCCGCTTTTTATTGTAATTCACGATATTATTGTAGCTCAACTGAAGCTCCAACTTCCTCAAGTTTCTTTTTGATATCTTGAGCTTCTGCCATTTCGATGTTCTCTTTAACAGCTTTTGGAGCTGCATCAACAAGATCCTTAGCCTCTTTAAGACCAAGACCTGTGATTTCACGAACAATTTTGATAACAGAAATCTTTTGTCCACCTGCACCAGTCAACATTACTGTTTTCTTTGTGCTTCCTTCTTCTTCTGCTGCTGCACCACCTGCTGCAGGACCAGCCATCATCATTGAAGCTGCTGCACTAACACCGAATTTTTCTTCAAGTGCTTTTACAAGGTTTGCAAGTTCAAGAACTGGAAGTGTTTCAACCAATTCCATAATTTTCTGAGCATCTTTGCTTAGTTCTAAGTCTGACATATGTTTGATAGTTAAAATATTTGATAAATTGATAAATTAAGCTGCCTGTCCTTGTTTGTCTGCAATAGCTTGAATAACACGAGCAAATCCAGAAATAGGAGCATTGAACAGATAAACAAGTTTTGTAAGAAGTTCTTGTTTGCTTGGAAGAACAGCAAGCTGTTTAGTTTCCACGACAGACAATATTTTCCCTTCAAAAAGAGATCCTCTAAGTTTCAAAGCCTTGTTCTTTTTGGCAAAATCATTAATAATTTTTGCCGCTCCTGCAACTTCTTCCTGTGAAGAAAAAGCAGCTCCAACAGGTCCTTCCATCACGCTATCAGGAATTTCATCGTATCCTGAGTCTTTAGCTGCAAGCTTGATTAGAGTCTTTTTCGCTACATTGAAAGAAACTCCGGCTTCCCTTAGTTTTGTACGTAAATTTTTAAGATCTTTAACTGAAAGCCCTTGATAGTCAGCGAAAACCACTGCCTTTGCGGACTTGAATTGATTCTGAAGATCAGACAGAACCTGCTCTTTTTCACCTTTTGTTTGTGACATAGTTTTTAAGATTAAAAAAAAATCTCGATTGTCATTAGACTATCGAGAACAAAGAAGTTTAACTATCGACTTAAATCTCATTTGTCTCGGCAGGTCTTATAAATTGCCCGCTGTCTATGACTGGAGAAATTTACCATAAAAAGCACAAAAGTCTAATGATTAAAATTGACAAAAAGGCAAGAATGTTTTCTTCTGAGTGAAGCTTAGGCTGGTATTTTTGCCAAAAATGACACATTGGGCTATATTACGCACGCTTATTAACCTACTCAAAAAGGAATGCACATCCTTAAAGAAGTAAAAAAATTTGTAAAATCCAACAAAAATCCTTTAATAGTTGTTCTTGGGCCAACAGCTTCTGGGAAAACTGATTTATCTTTGCAGATCGCCCACGCCATAAATGGTGAAATTATTTCTACGGATTCGAGACAGTTATACAAAGGTTTAGAAATTGGATCGGATATAATTCCAGAAGAGAAACGTGAAGGAGTGCCACATCACATGCTTAGCATATCAGAGCCAGAAAAGACTATAACTTTGGCAGAGTATCAGGACATGGCAAATGCCGAAATAAAAGAAATTCTAAAAAGGAAACACGTACCAATGCTTGTCGGTGGAACGGGGCTTTATATAAGTGCAATAACTCAAGGATATATATTACCTCGTATGAATCCTGACCTGAAACTTAGAGAGAGACTGAAAAAAATGGCACAAAAATATGGAAATGCATATATTTATAAAAAGCTGCAAAAGCTTGATCCCGCTGCCGCAAAACGAATTCATCAAAACAATATTGTATACGTAATAAGGGCAATAGAAATAAATACGGTTAAAA
>CALRHQ010000030.1 GCA_943359415.1 Candidatus Peribacteria bacterium | reverse complement strand
CTTGATCCGACGCTGTCACCAACATCAACACCCATTCCACTAAACAAAATTTTATAAAATTCGGCTTTATTTACAGTGCTTGTAGGCCTGAAAGTCTTATCGTCGTAACCATTTACGACACCAGCTTTATAAGCAGTATACAGATATTTCGCATACCATTCTTTCGAAGAAGTATCTTTGAAAGGAAGGTGCCCGGTATCCAATTTTTTGTTTATAGCTTCAAGAATAAACTTCAAAGCCTCAACCCTGTTTACGACATTTCCTGGTCTAAAAGTCCCATCTCCATATCCTGCAATCACTTTTGTATTTGCAAGGTAATTCACAGCTTCATAATATTTTGATCCAGCAGGAACATCAGAAAATAAGTCTCCGCTAGCATTTGCAAGTATGGTAAATTCTTTTGAATAATACGTCTTTCCATCAAATTCTAGCTTTAATTTATCGTTTCCGGCTTTCATATCTTTCATTGAATTCACAAATTCTCCATTATTGTTAAATTGAAGATTTGTAAAAATAGGTGAAGTTGCTATAAATTTCCCCTTAGAGGAAGAAACAACAGCTTCCCCGGCAAATCCATCTTTGAAAGCATTTCCATTTTGATCTTTAATCAAAATTTTGAATTGCGCATTTTGAGCCTCGGTATAAGAATCATTTACTTCAAATCCAAAAGTCAAAACTTTAGCTTCAACTATAGGTGTTTCTGCAGATACTGAAGAATCCTCAGGTTGTGTTTGTACATCAGCAACCGGAGTCGTAGTTTCGGAAACAGGTTCCTCAGAAGACGCAGGCACTGCACTTGTCGCAGTAGCCACACCATCGATTGAAGAAGTCTTAGCCTCAGGAGTTGTTGTTACAGCCGAAGAAGAAGTTGTTCCGGCATTTGAATAAACCGCATTCGGATCGATATAAACATTTACATATTTTAACGGATTGATTGTTGTAGAAAGGGCACTTTCTTTTCCAAGTCCTGCATTTATGGCGCTAAAGAAATCAAGTCCTGCATCATTCATTTCCTTGTTTGTAAACGGCCAAAATGGATGCCAAGGAGATTCGCCGTTATCCATTTGGAAATGTATATGAGGCGTTGTAGCTGTTCCTGTTTTTCCACTTGTAGCAATTTGTTGTCCTTTTATAACCACATCTCCTGCAACAACATTCACATCTTTCAAATGGCTATAAGAAGAATAAATTGTAACTTTCTTATTTGAGTCATCAATGCTTGGAACATTATTATGTTGAACAACAATATGGTGTCCAAAACCTCCTGATTGAGTCGAAGCTTTTATTACAGTTCCATTCATTACAGAATAAACAGGAGTCCCTTCCGGAACCTTGATGTCTACAGCCGGATGTGATCCTGAATTTTCTTTCCCCTCCAAAAGATAATTTCCCATGTAAGGCACACTATAAGTAATTTTTGCATTTCTCACTTTATCGTCAGCCGCATTTCCCCATTTCAAAGTATCTGTAGCTATCAAAAGTTTTTCAGGCTCATATTTTGGAGCGTCTGTCAGTTCTCCTTCACTGAAAGAATCATAAGGAGATTTATATTTGTCAGCTTTGATGTGGGTCCAATCTGGAATTTTTTTGATTGGATAAACAGTCCCGTCAAAAGAGGCATGTTCCGGATAGCCCACCACGCTAGTATAAATCAGGTTTGAATACGTTCCTCCTACATACATAGAAGTAGTAAAAAAGCCTACCAAAAGAAGCGTAAAAATGGGATGCTGAAAGTAGTAAGTTCTATCTTTTTTCATTTTGTGTTTGTTTTTGTTTTATTAAATTATAAAATTATACCAAATTTAAGACAAAAAATCAATGAATAAGGCATATATCACAAATAGCGAAGAACAAACCAAGGCAATAGCTCAATCCGTAGCGAAGGAAATCAAAAAAGGCGGAGTGGTGTGCCTTTTTGGAAATCTAGGTACCGGGAAAACCATGTTTACAAAAGGAATGGCGGAGATTTTAGGCATAGAAAAGCTTTCTATAAAAAGCCCGACATATACATATATCAGGCATCACAAAATACGTAGACAAAATGTTTACCACATAGATTTGTATAGACTTGAGCAAATAGATGAACTTTTAGCCTTGGAATTGAACGAAATAATGCAAAAGAAAGACGATATAATTATTGTAGAATGGGCAGATAGGATGGAAAGTATTTTGCCGAAAAAAAGAATCGACATAGAGATCTCCTACACAGGTGATACTTCCAGAGAAATAAAAATAACAAAGCACGAATAATATTATGAAGAAAAGTGAAATTAAAAAAATATATGAAAAATTTTCAGTTCCTCAAAATATAATTCTTCACATGCAAAAAGTGGCTGAACTATCAGGTGTTTTGGCAGACAGGGCAAAGGAAAAAGGAATAAAAGTTAGGAAAAATATCATAATAAAATCAGCATTGATTCACGATGTTTTTAAACCTGACGGTAAACATCATGCAAAAAAAATGGCTGATTATTTGATGGAAATAAATGAAAGATCAATGGCAAATTTAGTTGAGAAACATGATTTTTGGCAAATTGATAAGCTTAAAACATGGGATGAAAAAATTCTATATTACGCAGACAAAAGAGCGTATGAAGATTGTGTAGTCTCTTTACAAACTCGAATTGACGAAGGTCGTAAACGAAATCCGGGAACTTTATCTGAAGAAGTTATTAAAATTGAAGAGAAGATGAAAGAACTTGAACGTGATCTGTCAATGAAAATTTCTGTACAATTTTAGATTTTCCACTAATCTTGTATCAAGAAAAATTTAACCAATCTATATGAAAATTCAAAAATTTCTTATTCTGACTCTATCAACAGCATTAATTCTATCTGCATGTAGTAAGACAGAAGAAAAAGCAGCATCTGTTGAGGAAAATACAGTCGTAGCAAAAACGGACGAAGTGGCAAATGCACCAGAGGGTTGCCCAAAAAACAATACACTAGTTGCAAAATCAGAAGAAGCCGGAACAGCAGCATTTTCAGCAGCTAATTCTTGGTTCCTTTCATGGGGGCCTGAATCAGGAACATTTTACTTTATGAATTACAATGATTTCGATCCAAAGAAATATTCTGCACATGAAATAAAAGGTACAGATGTAAAAGCTTCTTTTGACCTTAGAAATAAAGATAAATCTCCACTTAAGGCAGGAGTTTGGAATTATAGACAAAAAGCGGAAAACAATGACTTAAGCTGGCTAAATATTTCTACAGAAAAACTTGCAGGTGGTGTCTTTGACGACAATGGTAAAGTAGAAATCACTTATTTCGGTTCTGATTATGTTTGCGGAAAAGTCACAGCTACTGATTCTAGTTCTAGCCTAAATGGTGAATTCATCGCGAAATTTTACGATTGGAAATTTTAAGATAACTCATTAATCTTCTTTAAGGTGCTTGGACCTACAACTCCGGCACCTTTTTCAGTTTCATTAGAGACGATTTTATTCGCTATCTGAAATTGAACGACAGCTTCTTTTGTGATTTCTCCATAATAATCTGTTACAATCACACTTTTGAAAAATCCGTTTTTCTTTAGAAATTCTTGTAATTTTTTAACTTCATTTCCTTTTGATCCAAACGCAAGTGTACTTGGAATATAAGCCTGTGTAGCGTCTTTAGGAATACTAACTGGAGTGGATGTTGAACCTTCAGCGACAAGAGATGCACGCTTAGATTCAATCGCAAGTCTTGTATAACTTCTCAAAGCTATGATTTCATTCATTCTAGTTCTTGTTGTCGGTCCAAAAATTCCGGCACCGGTTTCAGATTCAACTGCGACAATTCCTTGCGCTTGTTGGAATTTAAACACTGCGTGTGCAGTCAATTCATCATAAACTCCAGTAGACTCAACTTTATAATAATTAAGCTTTCTAAGTTCATTTTGTAAAGCCTTTACTGCATTACCGGTTGCTCCTGCATAAAGATTTATAGGCATACTTCCATCTGAAGGGATTTCCACCTCCTTAGGCGTCTCAACAACAGCAACGTTAACTTTTGGTTGTTCAACAAAAGAAGTTGTAGCCAAAGTAACATCTGTATCAATACCATTTCCATCACATGAAGCAATTTTTTCATCTTCGCTGTAACCGGCTAAAGAAATTTGTTCTGATAATTCTTCATTCATTCCGTAAACAGTAATTTCAACATTTCTTTTTCCCCAAGCCAATGCTCTTTTTAGTCCGATGTCTCCATATCCCATCCATATATCAAGTCTGTCATGTTTATTTGGATCTCCATTTGCATCAACGATTGCTCCACCTCTATCATGTACGGCAACTATTCCAATTCCAGGAATATAAAGTTTTGTTCCAAAAGGATAAGACTTTGGAGCAGCAACCATACCTGGATAAACACCTGTTCCATCAGCTCCTCGAACACCACGTCCATTTAGTCTGATATCAGCCTCATAATTACCAGTGGCATACTTTTGCTGACATGGTAATGGAGAATAATACGCAGAAGTGGTGAATGTTTCCGTATAAGGATAGCTCACTCCGTCAGCCGAAGTTTGGAATCCTTCCGCTTCAGCCAAGTCTCCACCAAAAGATGAAAGTGGACTTAGAGTAAAAAGTGAAAGTAAAGTCAAAGCCATAACAGGAACTAACTTCACACATATTTTTGTTTTTGTTTTTTGCATTTTTTTGTTTTTGATTTTTGTTTTGAAATCCAAATATTATACCACAAAAAAGCCCATCACTCAGGAACTTGTGCTTGTCAAACATGAAGGTTGTTTTATTGCAATTTCGTGTGGTTTGGTGGGAATGTAGGTATATCTTTTAAATTTTTACGACTTTGCTAAACCTTTGTCTTGTGCATGCGCAAGACAAATTTGCGAGAGCGTACATGTTAGCTCGAGCAAAAAGTTTAGCGGAGAAAAATTTGAAAGATATGCCTACATTCTTTTAGACTACGCCAATTCTGCGTAATATCTCCCTGTCCACGAACTCTCTATCCCTTCCATACTTAAGTCTAGAAAGTTGTTTATATGCCTCTGCAGCCTCTTTATCACCTTCTTCAGTGTAAGGATTCACGGGCACAATACTGAACGGACGAGAAGGTTGTGTGTCGACCGAAAGTTTCATTACAGCTTTATATTTATCTATATTTATAAGATCCTGATCACTAAATACCGGAGCCATTTCCTTCGCCATAAATTCCGCATCCTGTGCACCAATTTTATAAGACATGATTGTACCAACGTTACCAAACACGGCATCTTTCAAGTTTGCTTTTTTCTTGCTTCCGGCACCACCTTCCTCAAGCTGAGCTAGGTACTGATGGGCGATTGTAAGGCCAAGACGATATTTTCTGGCCTCAGAAAGAATTGTTTCAATACTATCAGTAACATAATTCTGGAACTCATCGATATATAGGAAGAAATCTTTTCTATCTTCTTTAGACTGTTTTTGTCTCTTCAATGCAGCCATTTGTATCTTTTGTACGATAATCAAACCAAGCAATTTTGAATTTATTTCTCCTACGCTACCTTTTGAAAGATTCATAAGTAAAATTTTGCCTTCGTTCATGGCCTTTGCAAAATCAAAAGCAGATTTTGTTTGTCCAATAATATTTCTCATCATTGTATTCGTCACGAACTGGCCAAACTTAGCTGCAAAATACGGGATCATTTCCTGTTTTTCACGAGCTCCGGTCTTGGCCATCTGGTGATCCCAGAAAGAGGCAATGATAGGATTTGTTACATATTGTCTCTTCACTTTTGCGAAATCATCATCCGTGAAAAGTCTTACTATTTCAGTCAACGAAGCTCCATTTGGATCTGACATAAGAGTAAGACAACCATTTCTAAAGTAATCCTGAATACGTGGACCAAATGTTTCCTCATCAAAAAGTTTGATCATGATGTTCATCGCATCAAGGGCAACGAGCTCTTTCTCTTCCCAAGTATCGGCTTCAAGAATATTAAGTCCAAGTGGGCGCTCCATATCTGATGGATCAAAATAAATCACATCATCAGCTCTTTCACGAGGGATAAACGGTAAAATATCTTCAATAAGAGATCCATGCGGATCGATTACGCATATACCTTTTCCATCTTTAAGATCCTGTCTGATCATTACCTGCAAAATAGAAGATTTACCTGTACCAGTTTGTCCAATGACATAGAAATGTCTAAATCTATCTTCATTTTTAATACAAACTTTTTTCTTTTCTCCACGATAAGTGTTGTATCCAAGAAGCATTCCTTCTTGTGGAATATTTGGAGGTGCTGGCGCAATCTTATAATTTTGCCATGCAATAGAAGGGGATCGATTAAACCTTATATTCGGAACATGAAAAATACTAGCAAGCTCATCGCAAGACAAAATCATTTTCTTATGAGAAACCCACTGTTGAAATCCTTTTCTGAAATTTCTAAAAATAAAATTAGTAACAAGCTTCTTGTTTTCATGCCAATGAGTATATTCAAAGCTATTTCCGTTAGAAGATCCATATTGAGAAAAAGCACTTCTCATCGCAACAAGATTTACTTTCGCCTCTTCTTTTGTTTCAGCAGAGGAAACCAGCCTGATAATTGTTTCAAAACCGGGTTTTGAATTTTTTTCTTCCATCGCCTTAACCTCTTCATCTGTCATAGGAGTAGTTTTTTCAGCTGCTTCAGGAGTATCTTTCGCGGCTTCACCTTTTACAAGCATATTGAAAATTCCAACAATCCAGCTCAAAGGATTATACCATTGTGCATGATGTTTTTTCTTATTTTGGAATATTTCGCTGGCCTTTTCTCGTCCCTTTTCCTGCCAATCATTTTCAACAGGTTTAACCATTATTTGAATTGCAGCACCTTCATTTGGACCAATTTTTGAGAGTGAATTTATAATCCCATTCAAAGGATCAGCATTCATTCTTGAGTAAGCTTTTATAGGAAGATAAAATTCTTTTTCAGGCACGATATACGCAGAAACAACACGACTTTTTGGCTTAAAAATATTATAATCTTCGACCTGCTCGACATAAGCATCAGGGAAAAAAGCTGTAACTTGTTTTTCGATCAGAGGTAATAAATGTCTTGGACATACGATAAAGCAATGAACAAGGGAATCCAAAACCGCAAACTCAAATGAAAGAAAGTCCTGATCAGAAATAAGTCTATCAAGATGATGATTATAGATACTATGTAAAGCTGTATAAAATTGGGACATTATGCCTCCGCATATTTCCTTAAAATCTTTTTGCATCGAGAATTGTTCTCCTTCAATTTCTTTATCTTCTTTTGATTCTTTCCTAGGTAATTTTATTTCAAGAAAAACCATATTGAAAGTTCTCTCAACATTCATCCTGTATTGGAGATACTTGAGAACAAGGATAGTCATCCCTGTTAACGCAAGAACCAAAAATGCTATAAGTAACCAAAAATTCATTTTCTAGATTTAAATTGATCAAGATATTTTAGCACAAAACAAAGGAAATCGCAATTTAGTCTTTCTTTTCAAGAACAACTTTGATCCCAAGCTCCTCGGTTTGTTTTTTAGGCATCTCAGAAGGAGCTCCAAGCATAAGATCTTTTGCTTTCTGATCTTTAGGGAAAGCGATAACTTCACGAATATTAGGTTCATTCGCGAAAATCATTATCAAACGGTCAATTCCCCAAGCTATTCCTCCATGAGGAGGTGCTCCATATTCAAAAGCTCTAAGCATATGTCCAAATCTTCTCTCAGAATCCTCATCTTCAATTTGCAAAATATCAAAAACTTTTTTCTGTACTTTTCTATCGTGAATTCTGATAGATCCACCACCAATTTCAGTTCCATTCAAAACAATATCATAAGCTTTCGCCAAAGAATCTTTTGGATTCTTATCGAAATCATCGCTATCTTTTGGTGAAGTGAAAGGATGATGAACTGCGGCCAAAGTTTTATTTTCTTCGTCATATTCAAACATAGGAAAATCTTTTACCCATAAAAATGCAAAAACATTTTCATCAATTAATCCCATTTTTTGAGCAACAGAAATCCTCACATGTCCAAGGGATTCACAAGCAATTTTAAATTTATCAGCTGCAAAAAACACTGCATCTCCATCTTTTGCGCCACATCTTTCAAAAATCGCATCAAGTTCTTCTTTCTTGAAAAATTTAACGATAGAAGATTTTGGCTCTTTATCAATTATTATATAAGAAAGCCCTTTAGCTCCATATATTTTTGCGACTTCAGTAAATTCATCTATTTCTTTTCTTGTAAATTTACTACCACCTTCAACTCTTAAAGCTTTAACAATCCCACCATTTTTTACAGCATCTTTAAAAACTCCAAATTCAGAGTCCGACACAAGATTAGTGACATCTGAAAGGGGAATATCATAACGAATATCTGGCTTGTCCACGCCATAAGTATTCATTGCTTCTTCGTAAGTCATGACAGGAAAAGGTTTCTTCAAAATCTTTTTATTTGGCACAAATTTTTCAACTAACTCAATCATCAATTTTTCATTCAAAGACATGATGTCGTTTTCATCGATGAAAGACATTTCGATATCAAGCTGTGTGAATTCCGGTTGTCTATCTCCACGCTGATCTTCATCTCTAAAACATCTGGCAATTTGGAAATATCTATCGAAACCGGCGACCATAAGAAGCTGTTTCAATTGTTGAGGAGACTGTGGCAAAACGTAAAAATTTCCGTGATAAAGTCTCGAAGGAACAAGATATTCACGACTTCCTTCAGGCGTTCCTTTGATCAAGATAGGAGTTTCAACTTCAACAAAATTTTCTTTTTCGAAATAATCGCGCATATGCTTTATGACTTTGTGTCTAAGCATCATATTGTTTTTAAGTCTATCTCTACGAAGATCCAAATATCTATAAGTAAGTCTTAATTCTTCATTTACATCCTTCTCCTGATCTATTTCAAAAGGAGGAGTTTTTGAAGCATTTAGTATTTCAATTTTTGTAATAACAACTTCTATTTTTCCTGTAGCCATATTTGGATTATCGTTTCCATCAGGTCTTTTTCTGACAATTCCTGTAACCTGAAGTACAAATTCAGACCTCACATCATTAAGAATATCGTGAGCTTCACTGTAGCCGATAGGATCTGAAACTATTTGGGTTACTCCATATCTATCGCGCAAATCTATGAAAATAACGCCGCCGTGATCGCGTCTTCTATGCACCCAGCCAGCTAAAATCACATTCTCTCCGTCATTTTTATCGGTTACCTCACCGCAAGTATGAGTTCTATACATATAATTAAATTTAAATCTCCCTTATCTTAGAGAAGTTAAGGTGATTTTTCAACCGGATAAAATATCCGAGATACCTTTTTTGAAATTTTCAGAAAGATTTACTCCAAAAGGAAGTTTTATTTTTTTATCTTTTAGTATCAACGTCACAGAAGTTTCACCTTTATTTTGTTCAAGAAACTCTTTTAGTGTCTTCATCTTTTCAGGGGCGAGACCATTTGCAATATCTATAACATAATTTTCTTCTATCTTATTTGGAACAATAGTTGTTTCGAAATCTCCATTAATATGAACTCCATCAGGATGAATTACTTCAGCATCAGCTACTCCATCCGGATGCTCCAATTCTTCTTTTTCTGCAAGAATATCATCCAAAAATCTTATAAATGTAACAGACTTATCTTTGTCATCATAGGCACCTGATTCCTTCGCATTTCTAACCATACCGTCATAAGACAAAACTTTTAGGTCATCACACATGATTTGGTATTGCCCCTGCCTGAAATCAAGTTTTCCACTGATAGAATAAAGCCCATCTTCAATAAATAGATTACCGAATTGAGATAAAAATTTTGAAAAAGCTAAAGCGCGAATTCTAGCAGTAGGATCCTCTATAGAGAAAGTCGCCATATTGGATCCGGCTCTTGTAAGAATTTTTTTCATATCGCAAACAAGTCCTATTACAATAACTTTTTTGCCAACATTCTTTTTAGTTAAATTCGCTATTAGGTTAGCTTTTTTCGCAATATATTTTCGAAAACCCTTTAAGGGATGGCCTGAAACATACATTCCAAGAAAGTCTTTTTCTCCTTTTAATTTTTCCATCAAGGTAGCCGGCAAAACTTTTCTCATTGTAAAGGATGGGACTGATTGTTCTTCAGTCAAAGAGGCAAATAAATTTACCTGACCATTGTCCTCAAGTGCTTGAGCACCTTTTGCATATTTTGAAAATTCATCATAATTCTCAGCCAATTGTTTTCTTTCACCAAATTCATCCAAAGCTCCACTCAAAGCCAAGGCCTGTAAAACTTTTTTATTTAAAATCTTAACGGGAACTCTTTCAAGAAAATCTTGCAAAGATTTGAAAACTCCTCCTTTTTCACGCGCATTAATGATTTCTCTAACAGGTCCATCTCCAAGTCCTTTTATCGCTACAAGTCCAAAGCGTATTTTGTCTTTATCTACAACTGTAAAATGAGCAAAAGATTCATTTATGGAAGGAGACAAAACATCGATTCCCATTTCATTGCATTCTTTTATTTCCATCACAACTTTTTCAGTTGTTCCGCTGTCACTACACAGGAGAGCTGTCATAAACTCAATAGGGTATAGGGCCTTCAGGTAAGCCGTCTGATATGCAATAAGTCCATAACAAACTGCATGAGCCTTATTGAAACCATATCCGGCAAAAGGCTCAATAACATCTTCGAAAACCTTTCTTGCAAATTTTTCATCATGTCCGTTATTTACAGCCCCTTTCACAAATTTTTCTCTTTGTTCAGCAAGGAGTGATGCGATCTTTTTTCCTACGGCCTTTCTCAAAATATCAGCTTCTCCTAGAGAGAATCCTGCAAAATCTCTGGCAAGTTGCAAAATTTGTTCCTGATAAACAGCAACTCCATATGTATTTTGAAGGATCGATTTGAAAGAAGGATGTAAATATTTAACCTTATCAGGATTATGTTTTCCTTTTATATAATTCGGAATCCACTCCATAGGGCCTGGTCTATAAAGCGCACCCATCGCAACGATATCGTCGAAAACAGTAGGCTTAAGTTGTTTTAAATATCTTCTCATTCCAGCCGACTCAAGCTGAAAGATTCCGGTAGTATCTCCATTTTGAAGGAGCTTGAAAACAAGAGGATCATCCAACGTAATTTTGGATATTTCAACTTTTTCATCTCTCGTTCTAGCGATTATTTTACAAGCTGTTTCGATAACGGTTAGATTACGAAGTCCAAGAAAGTCCATTTTTAGTAGTCCCAAGGCCTCGATTGGCTTTGCAGAATATTGTGTGACGATTTCATTTTCATCAGAGGCACTATTTTGAAGCGCAGTATATTCAGTCAAAGGTTTTTCAGAAATCACGACAGCGCATGCATGTGTACCAACTTGCCTTACAGTTCCTTCAAGCTTAATAGCATAATCAATAAGCCTTTTTGCTCTTGGATCGCCTTCATAAAGTTTTTTAAAATCCGGATTTTCTTTTACATATTCAGTTAGTGGTTCATATTTTCCAAGGATTGGTGCAGGCACAGTTTTTGCTATCTTATCTACCTCTGCGTAGGGGAATCCAAGCGCTCTACCAACATCACGAATTGCGGCTTTTGGAGCCAATGTTCCAAAAGTTGTAATCTGTGCAACATTATCTCT
>CALRHQ010000029.1 GCA_943359415.1 Candidatus Peribacteria bacterium | reverse complement strand
TTATGATGTTCGGATTTGTAACTTATTGCTGATAAAATAAGGATTGATAATGTAAATCCTATTAATATTAGTCCAATTCCATTGTATGCACTTGGAATAGCTTCTAAAAGATCAAATGATTCTGCAAGTGCATCAAATCCTAAAAATATAAGTAAGCCGACGGTCAAGGCTAGAAAAAAACTATACCATTGTTCTTTTAGCGTTCTCAAAAATGGAAGCCATAATAATCCTAAAAGAACAGGTATAACTCCTACGTAAATTCCAAGTAATGCAAATGTTCTCAGATAAAACCAATTGAACTGTGGAGTAATTGTCGCAACATCTATTTCTTTTTCGAATGTGACTCCGTTTCTTGAAACTAAAGTTATTTTTTCGAAATCTCCTTCAAGCCATGGATAGTCTATTTCAATTTTTCCGTTATCCAATGGTTCAAGCGTGTTGCTTGGAGTCATTTCGAATTGCCAATAAGCGTCGTTTACAAGGGCTTGCGCTATGGTAACTGGTTCAGGGCCGTCGTTAAATACCTCCAGCGAAATATGCTCATTTGAAAAAACAACTCTTTCTATAAAAATATTCTCTATCGGGGCGACTGATGATTTAAAAATACCAAGTGGACCGAATTTTACAAAAGCAAATAAAAGAACTCCCAATAATATAAGTGGCAATAAAGCTCCTATTAAAACTTTTATTTTACTTTGCTTGTTTTGTTGATTTTCCATTTTATTTAACGATTAATTTTCCTTTCATTTCGCTATGATTTTCGCCGCAATATACTGAGCAAAACATCGTGAATTCTCCTTCTTTGTCTGCTATAAATTCTACGATGATGCTTTCTCCGGGATTGACTCTTTCGTTGATTCCGTACTCAAGGATTGAAAATCCGTGAGAGAGATCTGTGCTTGTGACTATTAATTTTACTTTGTCTCCTTTGTTTACTTCGATTATTGTTGGTTCGAATACAAATTGTTTTGCTGTGACAGTGAATTCTTTTATATTTTCAGTTAGGATTTTCTTTTCTATCTGATCTGTTTTGCCGCATCCAGCGCTTAAGAGTAAGAAAATCGTAAAAATTATGTGTATTTTTTTCATTCTGTTACTTCAAAGAATCCCATCCATCCAAGTTCTGTAAATTCCGATATGTGTGCGTGGAACATATACATTCCTGGATATTTGAATTTCAAATCCAAGATAGATCTTTCTCCTTGAACAAAGGATACGATATCCGTGAAAGCATTTGGTTCTTGCTTTGTTCCGGTTTTATATTCATCAAAGAATGATGCGTGTAAGTGGAAAGAATTTATCGGATCAAATTCAACCATGTTTATCAAATAAACTCTTATCAATTCGCTTTTTTTGACCTTTATAGGATTCATGGCGTAATAAAATGCTTTTGAATTTACCGCATACACTTCATTCTCTCCATCCAAAGTTGTGTCAAAGGCATTCATTATCATAACCATTTCTTTGTCGGCTTTTGGCCTTGTGTCAATCTTAGGATCGACAATGTATGCTCCGTAAAGACCTTTGCTTATGTGTTGTTTTAATGGAACAGAGTGACAATGAAACAGGTGAATTCCAAATGGATCTGCATCAAATTCGTAAGTGAAATCTTTTCCAGGATAAACAAAATCTTCAGGCATTGAGCCGTCCATATTTGCAGGATGGAATCCATGGAAGTGCATTGTGTGAGGCTTTGTGCCCTTGTTTGTGAAGTAAATTTTTATCCGATCTCCTTCGGTGGCCCTGATTGTTGGAGCGGGAACTTGACCGTTGTATGTCCATGCCGGGAAAAAAATTCCAGGGGCTATTTCGATTTCTTTATCTTCGGCAGAAAGCCAATATTCTCTCAGTAAACTTCCGTCGGCTCGCGGTGTTTCTTTGTAATACTTGCTTCTTTCGTTTGGAGGAAGATTGTTGTAATTCCATGTTGATAAATATTCTGTCGCATCAAATCCGTCATCTTTTCCGTATTCTCCAACAATTCCGATTTTTTCTTGGGCTGATTTTTGAGCCTGAGTGTGTCCACTTTCCTTTTTTAATTCTTCGAATGATTGTAGACAATTCGGATCCGTATCCGATGGATTTGTACAATTTTTTGCAGCCATTTTCATCTTGTCAAAATCCGATTCTGATTTTATTTCAGAAGTCTGTGTTGTGTGAGTATCTTTAGTGAAATTCGGTAAAAATGTAAAGATTAATCCTATGGATATAATCAGTACTCCTGTCGCCGAAATTAATTTTGATTTTGCCATTTTGTCGTATACGAGATTTCGAGAATAACATCTATTGTTTCCGCTGTAAAGCTTTTACCTGTGGCCAATTTTATTCCCATTCCGGTCCCCATTGGCCTACTCCGTTGCGCGAGTCCATGTGAAAATTTCTGCGAGTTGTGTAAAATCCCCGGCCTCCCCCTAGTTTAGTCCATTCGGCTGTTATGGCTTTTCTTAAAAGGATTTCTGCCTCTTTGCCGTTTATTTTTTTTCCATTTATAAGGATGAATGTTTCTAAATCCAATGCGTTACCTGAAGTGTGTATACTTCCGTATTTTATATCACTACCTCCTGTTTCCTTTTTAACATATGTGCAAACATTTTCTCCGTAGGACCTATAGTTTTCATCTATGTACAATCGGACGCTTACCCTTTTTGGTCCTCTCAAAAGTTGATTTGCCGCATCGATCATAAATCTCGGTCCTTGGGTTAGTAGATTTTTTTTCGGAAATTCCGGAAATTTATTTACCAAATCTTCCAGTTCTTGGTGTAATCTTCCGAATTTTCTAATTATTGCCGGATTTAGACGTGTTATCTTTCTGTAATACTGGCCATCTATTGTGAAGTATGTTCCTTTTGGTGCATCTGATATGTCTTTTGGATCGATTCTTAAAAATTCCTTTAATTTATAGTGAACTGGATCTTGTGGTGTTCCGCATGTCAAAATCGTTTTGTCTAAATCTATTTCGTTTATTTCGACCAAAGGAGTTCCTGCGTTGTTTGGGTCGAAAAATTCGCTTGTTTTCCTTATCTTTTCAAGTTGTTTTGGTCCCGGACATTTGTTTCTTAATCTTAATTTTGGCCCTAGAGTGTCTCTAGCTTCAGTGATTCCACGCTGATTTTTTTCTCTTTGACTTAGAATTCTTGCTTTTATGCCGTTTGGAAGTTGAAAATATTTTGGTTTTTCCGGTTTTTCTTTTGCGCGAATGCGTGTCAGTGCTTTTTTAGGAGTCGAAGTTGGCTTTTTTGGAGCTGTGGTGAGTTTTTTTGGAATAGAGACCGGCTTTTTTCTTGGAGATTTTAATTTTTCATTTAAATTCGAGAAAATTTCCCTTTTTTTTGCATTTTGTTTCCTTAATTTTTCTATAAGAAGTTTTCTTCGAAGTTTTATGTCTGTTTTTTGTTTTTGCTCAAATCTTTTTGGTTTGTCTAATCTTCCCATGTGTGAATTTTAGCCCACATGGAGATTCTTTTCAATTTATTTCTGTATGCAAATTGAGTAGGAGTTGTCTTTTGCTTTTCGGCTTTTGAATGTGATTTTTGCGGCAGAGAACAGTTTTTGAAGTCGCACAGGTGATACTTTTGAAGTGATAGTTGTGGCGTCAATCTTGTCTTTTTGTGACGAAAGGCCGACTGTGTCGGCGTGTTCAGCTATACCGATAAATCCTCCTTTTTTCGCAACTCTTTCTATCTCTTTTGAAACAAGTGGTTTTACAGAATCATGAATATGACAAAATAAAAATCCGGCAAGAACGATATCGAATTTTTCATTTTTCCATGGAAGTTTTTCGGCAGATCCGACTTCGCCTTTTGCCTGTCGTAGTTTTTGATGAATAGGATTTTTGAGTTTTGGATTTATGATGCTGTCCGGAAAGAAAAATTTGCAGTTTAAGGTTTGTTCTATTACTTTTGCGGATACGTCAAAAAGATGAATCTGAGCTTTTTCCAAAAGCCCGAATTCGTTTAATGTTTGTAGAGTAAATAATGTTGAAAGTGCGCCTATTGCAGGGCCTACATCTAAAATTTCAATTTTTTGTTTCGCCTTGAGAGTTTCCAAATTTTCTTTTATGTATAGGTGAAGGCCTTCCATCATCATCATATTTCCTTTTATTGCAGAAAAGTCTGAAATAAGTTTTTCTTGGATGTATTGATTTAATTTGCCAAATTTTATGATGGACGAGGAAATGAATTGGTCCGGAGTGAATGTCATATGTTTATTGCTAAAGTTAGGATGTAATATTAGCCTTAGGTTGCAGGCTAGTCAAATATTGTGAATATTGTTTGACTGTGGTGATCTGGTGAAGGTAAAGCTTTTGGCCTAACGATGTTTGTTGTTTTTGCTAAGCGCAAAATTTAAAAGCTACAGAGGTCGAGCATTTTGTGAAAGCGTGTTGACATCTAGCTCTTTTCGTAATATTTTTATGTTGTATAATATTTTCGTATGTTTGAAAAACTTGTTGAATTTGGGCTTTCGGAAAAAGAAGCAAAGGTTTATTTGGCTCTTATGGAGCTTGGGGAGGCTTCCGTGACCGATATTGCTAGGAAAGCGCGCGTCACGAGGACGAATACTTATCACCTGCTCGGAGCGCTGTCTTCATATGGGCTTGTTATTGGTGAACAAGGCGATAGTAAAACTATGTTTATGGCGCAAAAGCCAGAAAAACTTTTGGCTTTTGTGAGGGAAAAAATGCACAAAGCTGCAAATAATTATAAAGAGGCGGAAAGTTTAATGTCTGAATTCAAATCTATTTATCGTGATCCTGAACAAAAAACAAAGATCAGGTATTTTGATGGAGTTGAAGGGGTTATCGCAATTTATGAAGATACTTTGACTACGAAATCGAAGATTCTTTCTTATTCCACTTCTGAAGATAGGGATGCTTCTCTTCCGGGATTTTTTCATGAATATTATGAAAGAAAAGTGGAAAAAGGTATAGAAACCGAATCTTTTGTTTCTGATCCCGGCCTTACTGATGAGCAAAAAGGGCTGCTTAGTGATTACAAGATCTCTGCAAAAATGTTACCGGAAAGATTTGCGATTTCTTCTGAAATAAATATTTACGACAATAAAATAGCTGTTATTTCTTTGAAAGAAAAAACAGGCTTTATAGTTGAAGGAAAAGAAGTTGCAGATGCTTTTAAAAAAATGTTTGTTTTGGCTTACGAAAGAGCCGTTCAGTATGACAAGAAAAAAGAATAGAGGTGAAAAAGAATAGTTTTTTCCTTTTTTGACGTGATCTTGTAAAACCACTGATATGTGTTAAAATTCGCCTGTTATTTTTGGATATTTTTTTATTAATTTTTATGCTCTCCCCAAGATTAATGTCTCATATCGCGCCTGTGCTTGCGGCTTTTGCTGTGTCTTGTGTGACCTCTCAACCTGCTGAAAGCGATAAATGTCTTGATGCTAAGCTTGTATCTATGAGTACCGGTGTTTCTGCATCAATTAAAAAGGCATTGCTTGATATGAAAAAGATTACGGGGGATTCTCAAACACAAGTTGTTCGCGGTAACGTAAGGGCTGAAGTGGAAGATGGTATTGTGATGACTTTCCCTAATGCTGATCTGCTTGTAAACAACGGAGAGACGATGGTGAATGGAAATGCGACACTTTGTCAGTCTAAAGGTGATGAAGTGAATTGTCATATCGGTGTAGCTAAAAATTTGAAAGCTGATCCTATTGTTGTTGCTAATCTAAGAACTGTCATTGCGGGCGTAGACACTGTGTCTATTTCAGATTCTATTGATTCAATTCATCCTACGAGGACAGAATGGATAACTTCAGAGGATGCAAGTGGTGTTTGTGGCGCGTTTTCCCGCGATGGAGATGTTTCAAAATGGTGTGTTGATCGAGTAAAACAATCGATTGGTGATGTTAAAGTGGAAAGTGTTTGTAAAAAACAGTTTAATGATTCGAAAAATGGAATTTATTCTCAAAATGAGGCTTACGAGCAATTAAGAGAGAAGTAAGGATAATTAATAAACACTTTGACTATAAATAGAATTGTGGTAGGATAACTCCCTTTATTTATAGAATATGGATTTATATGTAGAAAAGCAGTGTATAAGCCAAATGAAAGCTGGAAACTCGAAGCAGTTTTTGATGCTTTTTGATGCTTTTTTTGACGAAGTGTATAGATATGTTGCAAGAAGGGTTGATGATTCTGCGGATATTCGAAAAATAGTAAGGCTTACTTTTTTAGATGCGCTTGGTCAAATTCAAAATACGCCGGAAGATACAGGATATTTGGTTTGGGCTTACTCATTGGCTTTTCCAAGAGTTTCGGACAGTATTGCGAAAGCAAGTTTTGCTGGAGCTGGTAGTGTTTTGACTGAAGAGGCTAGAGGTAGAAGTGCTGAAGATAATGATGTTGTGGAAATGACAGAAAAAGTTATTAAAAAAATGACGCTTGAGGAAAGGGAAATCGTGAGGCTTAAATTTTTCGAACAAGTTTCTGATGGAGATGTTATGACGGTTTTGGGAATTTCTGAAGAGAGCGTTGGTATTAAAATATATCGTGTGCTTAAGAGGCTTCATTTCCTACTTTTCGGCGATAATAGGACTAAAACCGGAGTTTATTTTGGAGATGTAAGTGGGCTTTTCGAAAAGGCTAGAAGTCTTGAAAAAATAGAAATTCAAGATCTTTTTAAGCTTGAACTTCGTACTACTGTTTCAAATAAAATAGATAGGCAGGAGTTTGCTCTCGATGCTGAGGTTGTTGCGGATAAGGATGTTCGTGTAGCGGAAAGAATGGAAAATGTGAATCCTTTCGAAGAGCCTGTTTTTGGAGATGATGGCGTCAGAGAGATAAAAAAAGAAAAAGATATTTTGAGCGTCGGAAGTGATGATCCTGCGAAAGTTTTTGTTAAGGCTTCGCAGGAAATGACGGATGCTGACTGGGCGGACTTGAAAAAAGAGAAGGAAGAGAAAATCAGAAAAATTGAAGAACAAGAAATTCGTGATGAGGCGGAAATTGCTTATGCGAAGAACTTTGTTGGTAAGGATGCTGACATGGATGAACCTGTAATGGCGCCTTGGGAAAAAGAAGCGCAAGCTACGGAAGAATATGAGGAAGACAGGTCTGAATTAATAATGGAATTTCTTGAAAAGTGGAAAAGCTTACTTATTGGAGCTCCAATATTTCTATTTTTTATCGTAGGGACTTATGTTCTTTTGAATATTTTTGTTTTCAATGGAAAAATTGAGCGAGGCTATCCGACTGTTTGTGCTGCGGCCAAGGCTGGAGTTGTAGATTTTTCCGGAGGATTTTTATTTGGACTTATCCCAAGCAATAATCCTGTGAAGGGTGATGATGATTTTTATGATGCTGAAAGAAGGGCTGTCTCAAGCCAAATTGTCGATAGAGCTTGCGGTGCGTTTAAGGTGGAAAACCTTGTGGTTAAGAAAGTTGATGATACAACTTTACATGTAAGTGTCTCCATAAAAAACTGGAAGATGGAGTATAAATTTGTTAAAAATAATGAGCAATGGCGTGTTAAAAAATTCTTGAAAACTTATGGAGCCAAAATATCTGCTCATAGCGACGACAAATCAGGGGAAGTTTAAGGAGATTTTTGAAATTCTTAGCGCTTTGGATGTATCGCGTGGCGGGAATTTTCGCGTGATTTCTTTGAGGGATTTATGTGACAGCGAAGAATGTTTTGCTGGAGATGAACGACGTTTTGCTATGTCGGATTTTGATGGACTTGAAGAAGATGGTGAAACTTTTTCTGAAAATGCTGTGAAAAAGGCGAAATTTTATTATGAAAAAATCGGACTTTTGACTGTTTCAGAGGATTCGGGGATCATTGTTTCTGCTCTAACTGGAGAGCTTGGTGTGAAAACGAGAAGATGGGGGGAGGGAGAAAATGCGAGTGACGAAGCATGGATTGAATTTTTTATGAAGAGAATGTCTTCGGAAAAAGATAGAAGTGCGAAATTTGTGTGCAGTGCTTGTGTATGTGGAGAAAACGATGATGGCGAAGAGGTTTGTGAGGTTTTTGATGGCGAAACTTTTGGAAAAATTACTGAAAAGATTGAGGCGCCGATTCTTGGAGGGCTTCCGTTGAGCTCGTGTTTTTTGCCTGAGGGAAGGGAAAAAGTTTATGCCGCATTGTCGGCTGATGAAAAAAATGCGATTAGTCATAGGGGAAAAGCTATTTCGAAAGTTTTGGAATTTTTGAAAAATACTGATAAATAATATTTTCTGTTTTTTAATTTTTTATTGCGATCAGTAAGCCCGTTCCGAGTGGTAAAATTATAGTTGTGAAAGATTTGTCTTTTTGAATTTCTTTTGTGAAATCTTTGAGGTCTTTTTTATGAGAAATTATATTGTCGGCTATGATTGCTCCGCCCTTGTTTATGCGGTTTTTCAAAGTGTTCCAGTACAAAATATGTTCGTATTTTGTGGCGTCGAAAAATGCGAGATCAAATTTGTGCGGAGAGGCTGGAATCGCTTCCGGAGCGTGTCCGAGAATTTGTGTGATGTATTTTGATAATCCTGATTTCTTGAAATTTTCTGTTGCGAGAGGAAAGCGCTTTTTCAAATTTGATTCGATTGTGTGGAGGTGTCCTTTTGTGTGAGAGAGGGCTTCCGCTAGCCAAATTCCGGAATAGCCGTTTGATGTTCCGATTTCCAAAACTGTTTTATGTTTTTGAGAAACAATTAATAAATTTAAAAATTCACCTGTTTCTTCGTGAATATTCCAAAAAGTTTCACGCGTTAGAGAAAGATCTTTTAATAGATTTTTGATTTTTGGAAGCATGTGAGTTTACTCTTTTGATAGTGTGTTATAGCCGTTCTTTTTTGCTATAAATTTCAAAATTAACGATTCTTTTCCCCACTGCCTGTCTGAACTTACTGAGGTTATTCGCATGTCGTATTGTTCGCCTGCCGTTAGTCCGGAGAATGTTATTGATCCATCTTTCTTTCCACTTCCAAAGTCTGATAAAGCTATTATTTTATATGGCACATAATTTTCGCCATCTCTTATTTCAACAGCGTAATGCTCGATGTTTCCTTTTATTGGAGCGATAAACTTTAATGTAATATAGCTTGAAGTTTGGTCTGTGATTGAAAGACCAGGTACCTCTGGTTTGTCGAATCCTGCGAATTGGTTAATGTAATAAACTTGTGCGCCACTGGTTACAAACAACAGATCTCCTTGTTTTGATTCCAGTCCGGATTCATTTACGGATTTTATTACAAATATATATTCTGAACCTTTTACCAAATTGTTTAGAGTGAATCTTCCTTCTAGGTATTTTTCTTTGTATAGAACTTTGAATAATTCATCAGTTCCGGTTATTTGATTGTATACGTTGTATGAAAAAATAGGTTTTCCGCCATCGCTGAATCCGTCAAAAATTGTTATGTCAAAACTTGTGTCTTTCATCGAATTGTAATGGAAATAGACATATGGAGCGCTTGGATTTGTGATGACTGGAACATCTGCGACTGGTGGTTCGACTACTGGATCAACAACAATAGGCTCCACAATGACAGGTTCTGCGTTATCTTGCGGGCTTGATGTAGACATATTTATTCCGATATCGATAGTTTCATAAGTAACTATTATATTTTTTCTGTCTCCAAGATAAGCGTCTAAAGAAAAATTACCCATTTCGTATTTTAAAATACGAGTGATCAAGTCTGCCATTTGATTGCGCTTAAGGTCGTTAGTGAAGCTATATATGTCGAAAGGTATGTAATTGTTGATGGAAGCCGTCTGGACTAAACCTTTGTACCAAACAGGCGAAGTTTCTACGTAGTTTAAGTTGAATCCTTCAAAAGTTATTTTTAACCCTTCTACAAAACTTACCGTATTTGCAGGTTTGAAATATTTTCCATTTTCATATCCTATAACCCATCCTTTTTCTTTTCCATAGCAAACATATTTTGTAAACCATTCATAGGTTGGTACGTCTGTGAAGCAACTTGAACCTGAATAATTTTCCAAAAAATCCGGAGAAAGACCATCGTATTGTAGCTTGGCTTCGGCAATTATTTTTACCATCTCTGCCCTGTTTATTGTGTTCTCTGGCCTGAAAGTTCCATCATCATATCCTTTGACAATGCTGTTGTTGTAAAGAAATTGAATTCCTTCAGAATATAATTCTTGAGAATCAACATCTGTGAAAGTTATTTTTGCGAAAGCTGTTGGAATGAACGTGAAAATTATAAATGCGGCTAAAATTGATTTTATGGTTTTCATTTAGGTTTTAATTGTTATTTTCTTTTTGAATCGATAGCCCATTTTCCTGCTCCAAATGCCATTAGTATTGCGCAGCCAGCCAAGAGCATCAAAGGAAAATTCCAACCTGCTCCTGTAGCAGTTGAGAAGCCTGTTTGCATTGTGAACTGTAATATAAAAATAGCGCCAACCATAATGATTGCAAGGCCTAGGGAAGCCCATTTTGTCAAAAATCCTGCGATAAGAGCGATTGCTCCGAGTGGCTCAACTATGGAAATAAATTTCATAAGAAGCAACATTGTTTCGGACATCCCTTCGATAGGTCCGTTCCAAAGAGGTAGTTTTGCATATCCTGCAACAATAAATATTGCTGCTAAAACTAGGCGAAGAAAAAGTAATGCGCCGTTTTGATATTTTGGATCATTTTTCATAATGGTTGGGTTTTAAAATTTTTTTACTACTAAAATTATAATAATGTTTTTGAAGATGTTTGGCAAAGGTTGAATCGCGAAAAAATGTTGTTGGAGTTACAACGACATTGATAAATTTTTGTAGTTTTTTAATCCCTGATTATACTTCTAGCTACAATAACCGTAAATAGAGAGGTTAGGGCTATGCCTATGAAGCTTTCTGCGGCGGCTACGAAGCGAATTGCACCGATGGCGTGATAATCTCCATATCCGAGTGTTGTGAAGGTTGTAATGCTAAAATAAAGAGAATCCAAGAATGTGTGATTTGTGACTTTTTCATTGTAAAACATCAAGCTGTCGAAAATTTGGAATGACATTGCGCAGGCAACGACTACAAGCACTGAAGCGATAAATACGTTTATGAAAGATGTTCCATATTTGCAAAGAAGATCTCCGAAAATATAAGAAAACCATCTTTCCGGATTTAATATCGAAAGACTTTTTCTTTTTGCCACCATTTCTCTGTAATGAAAATTGTCAGCTTGTTCATGTAAACTTGAGGTCTTGTACATTTCTTTGATCTGCTTGTATTCGATTGCGGCTGAATGATAATTTTTTTCTGTTTCTGATTTTAATTCTTTTCCAAAACTTGATTTCTCGTCGATGATCACACCGGCTGCTGAAATGTCGTTTAGATCTGCACCTGAAAAATTACAGTTTGTGATATTTGAGTCTATCAAATTTATTCCGGTCATGTCCGCGTCTTCAAATGAGCAATTTGTTATGTGAGCATTTTTAAAATCGGAATGTGCTAATTGTGCATCTTCGAAATCACAATCATGAATTTTTCCTTCTTGAAAACTGCAATGTCGAAGTGTTGCGCCTTCGAAATGTATATTTGCCAAAATGGCCAGTGATTCAGAAAATCCGTCGTCTTCCTGTACCGGAATTCTAAAATCGAACCCTGAGAGAGAGATTCCACGTAAATCTACTCCGTATTCCAATTCCGGATCATTTATTCCGGTAAGGCCTTTCACTTTTTCGCGAAATAGCGTCGGATTCAGGTAACAATGTGTTTTTTTGATTGCTGAAACGAGTCGTTTTCCTTTTACAGTCGTCCATCTTCTTTGCAGAGATTCCAGTTTTTC
>CALRHQ010000028.1 GCA_943359415.1 Candidatus Peribacteria bacterium | reverse complement strand
ATATTAATGTCTCACCAAATAAATGGCTCAATCATGATAGTGGAAGAAAAAGCTGCATTTCACATGATGGCTGTACCGCCGGTTTTCGGAAAAGCCAAATCATCACAAAAAACACCGTAAAAGTAATATAGCTTTTCACTTAAATCTTTTTACCTTCTTCGCCATTTCTTTTTTTAGATCCAACCTCAATTTTTTCAATTACAGCACCTGCTTCAAGTCTATCTATAAACAGTATTCCATCAATATGATCATTTTCATGTTGAACTACTCGAGCATTAAGTCCACGAAGATTTAAAATTTGTCTGACACCATCAATATTAAAAAATTCCACAGTTATTTCTTTATGTCTCATAACTTTTGCAAATTGCCCGGGAATGCTTAAGCATCCCTCTTCGCCTTCTTCCATTTCCGCACTTTTTTCAAGAATTTCCGGATTGATCATCGGGATATTTGTTTCAGATTTTTTATTGTAATCCATAACTATGATAAATGCGCGAATATTTTTCCCGACTTGCGGAGCCGCTATACCAAGGCCGTCAGCCGAAAACATAGTCTCTTTCATATCTTTTACGAATTTTCGAAGTTCGGCATCGAATTTTTTCACAGGCTTGGATTTCGCCCTAAGTATTGGATTATCTACACCTAATTCTATTTTCAGTTTTGTCATAAAATGCTATTTAAAGCACACGCAGTGTACAAGGTTTTAGGCTTATTGTCCACCTATTTATATATCTCGTGAGTACCAACAGCAAACAATACAACTTCAGTTTTGGATAAATATTGAAACACAATTCTGTAAGAATAATTTACAGAAAAACTCCAAAGTCCTTCAAATTTCCCATTAAGCTTATGTGTTTTTAGGAATGGATGATTAGGATTTGCCTTGAAAAGTTCAATTTTCTGATCGATTTCATCTAAAAGATCAGCTGGAAGCTTTCTACATTTTTTAAAAAAAGAAGGCTTATAATAGACTTCAACCATATTAAAATTTCTTTAGTAAATCGCGAAAATTGCCTTTCAAATTAGGCTCGTTTTGCGCCCTCAATACATCCTGTATAGCTTGTTCTTCAGCAAAAAATTCAATAGCCTTTCTTGCCAATTCGGCTTTATTTGGAGCGACGCCATCTTCTATGAGCCTGTTGATTTTATCTTCCAGCTCAGGGGTTAAAGGCACAGACAACATGCTCATATAATTTAATATTAAGATATCGTATGACATAATATTATCATTTAAAAAGTAAATATACAAGCTGTATAGCAATTCAAGATTAAATTTTCGTTAAAAAAACTTAAAATTTTTCTAAACTATTAAGGCGGAATTAAAAAAGAATATTAGTTGTAGTTATTACAAAATATATCTGTGAGCGCATTGCGTTCAAGTTTTCTAAAGAGTGGAAATCAACAAAAGAAGCTTAAGCTCACAGGTGTATTTTGTAATAACAATTGCTCTCTTATTTTTTCTTCAATTCCGCCTCAATAAATCCATCGAGTTCTCCATCCAAAACTGCCTCAGGATTACCTTCTTCATAATCAGTTCTATGATCTTTCACCATCTTGTATGGATGTAGCACATATGATCTTATCTGATGTCCCCATGACATTTCAACCTTTTCTCCCTTTATATCTCCAAGTTCTTTAGCCTGTTTTTGTTCCATCAGATCAACCAATTTCGCTGTCAAAATTTTCATTGCTTGTTCTTTATTTTGCAATTGGCTTCTTTCATTTTGACACGCAACGACAGTATTCGTCGGCAAATGAGTTATTCTCACTGCAGTAGAGGTTTTTTGGACGTTCTGCCCACCTGCTCCGCTTGATCTATATACATCAATTCTCAAATCATCAGGATTAATCTTTATTTCCTGTGACGCTGTAATCTCAGGCAAAACTTCCACAAGAACAAAAGAAGTTTCACGTGTATTTTTAGAATTAAAAGGAGAAAGTCTTACAAGTCTGTGAACTCCATTTTCTCCTTTCAAATAGCCATAAGCAAACTGTCCTTTGATCAAAATTGTACAGCTTTTTATACCGGCTTCATCTCCATCTGATTTATCCAAAACTTCGGTAGCAAATCCACTTCTTTCGGCATACCTCAAATACATTCTCATTAGCATCGAGCCAAAATCTTGTGCATCAGTTCCACCTGTTCCTGCATGAATCGACAAAATTGCATTATTTGAATCATACTTTCCTCCCAAAAAAGTAGAGATCTCAAGAATCCTCCAATTCTTCTTGAAATTCTCAACCATATCCAAAAATTCTTGAGCTTCCTTCGGATCACTTTCATCAGAAATTTCTTCAGCCATAGCCAAAAGTTCTTCTACATCTTTAGAAGTTTTTTCCCAAGTCTCGATATTTTTTCCGAGCACACTTGCTTTTTGACTTATTTCAGCGGCTTTTTGTGGATCATCCCAGAAATTTGGAAGAGAGATCTCACGATTCAATTTTTCAAGTTCTATTTTTTTTGACGGAAGGTCTACATTTGCAAGACCTTGCTTTATAAGCGCCTGAATGTCTTCGAGTTCTGCCTTTACTTGATGCATAAAAAAAATTAAAGTAACAAACGACATTATAGCAAAAAAAGATCATGTCTACAGCACTAAAAATATTATCAAATACAGTAGCTCAAATAATCGGAAAATTTGCAGTCGCGATTTTGGGTCTTGTATCGGTAAAAATCGCAACAAGCTATTTATCCGTCGCAGGATATGGTGAATACACAGCCATTTATAGCTTTTTGACATTCTTCGGGATAGCGGCAGATCTGGGACTTTTCACTATAGCCGTTCGCGAAATGTCGGAAAACGAAGATGACATTCCAAAAATTATAGGAAACATACTGTCTATCAGAACAATTTTAGTTGTATTGATTATGGGAGTGGCTATAGCTTCAGCTTTTTTGATTCCGGCATATGAAGGCACGAAAATTTCATTAGGCGTTGCGGTCGCATCTGTCACAGTAATTCTCACAATAATGAATGGCACGACTACAAGTGTTCTTCAGGCAAAATTAAAAATGCATAAAGCCTCAATAGCAACAGTAATTGGGAAATTTATGACAGTGGCATTTATGCTTTATATCGTAATTTGGGGATTTCCGGATGATAAGGAAATGGGCTTCTATATGCTACTTGTCGCTGGAAACGTTGGTGCATTAATGATGGAATTGACTACGAGATATTATGTGAAAAAATACACTTCACTAAAATACAGATTTGATTTTGGTTTTTGGAAACAAGTTCTTTCAAGATCTATTCCATACGGTTTAGCATTAATTTTAAACACAGTTTATTTAAATATCGGACCGATTATGCTCTCAATCATGGGCACAAAAGAACAAGTTGGAATCTATGGGGTTGCTACAAAAATGCTGGAACAATTTTCGATTCTGCCTCTTTATTTCATGAATTCAGTGCTTCCTGTACTTACAAAAGCAATCAAAGAAAATTCAGCAAAATACAAAGAAATTATAAAATACGCTTTCGATTTCCTTTGCGCCATGTCTATTCCACTTGTTGTAGGAGGAGTGATATTGGCTTACCCAATAGTCTTCGCGGTTTCCACTCCGGACTTTCTGAGTCGTGTTTCAGAAGGATATTTTGGTTCAGACATAGCATTCCAAATTTTGATTTTCGCACTTTTATTTCAATTCATAAATGTACTTTTCGCATTCATCATGATTGCCGTAAACAAACAGTACAAACTCTTATATATCAACGCATCATGCGTACTTTTGAATATCACTGGAAACATCATCCTGATCCCGCAATTAGGCTTCCGAAGTTGTGCGATAATGAGTGTTATCAGTGAATTTTTCATACTGATTTTAAATTACAGATACGCAAAAAAATCTCTACCATTTTCATTGAATTTCAAAAATCTTTTCAAAATAATTTTCTCCGCATTAGTGATGGGCGCTTTTGTTTATTTCGGTCAAAAATTCTCATATTCATACTTGCAAAACTGGAACCTCGTCGCCATAGTTCCGCTCGGTGGAGCCATTTACGTCGCTATGCTTTTTGCAACTAAAGTCGTCGACAAAAATATTATTGCGCTGCTCCGTGGCAAACCACAGGCACAGGAAATACATGAATCGGGACAAATATCTTAGAAATTATTTCAACGAAAATTCTCTTAGCAAAGAATTTTTTCCTTTATCTTCGTAAGGAGTATCGCTTTCCCATGTTCTATAAACGATAGTATCTGTACCATCAAAATAAAAATCTCCAGAATCAACATTGCATCCTGAATCACTACATTCATATCTTATTTTAAATAAATGCCTGTCTTTCCCGATTAATTCTCCTTTTTCGTTTAGTGACAGCAAATACATCTTTGTATTAGAACTAGAGTCGTACGTAGGATCTACTTGATTTACGACAGTCATTGCAACAACGCGACTATTTGGACTCCAATAAAAATCGACACCATCCGTATTGTCGAGTACAGACATCAATTGTGTCTTTTTGCCGGATTCCAAATCGAAAAGCATAACATTAGGAAAGTCCACATAAGCCAAAAATCTACCATCAGGACTTATGGCATTTTTCATTGAGTTATTTACTGGAGCTTCCATAATAACTTTACCATTTGCATCTTTGTATATTTTTTTATCATTTCCATAATCATTATCTGATACATTCGTTACGGTAATCTCCTTTTTCTTAGTCACTTCCTTAACAACTTCTTTGGTTGACTCAGTCTTCTTTTTCTCTGCGGTAGTGGTTTTATCTTTAGCGACATCGGCCTGTTCCGCAGGGCTTTGCTCAGCCACTTTACTAGAACATCCTACGAGGAACACACACACAAGAATAATTGCGAATATGTGAAATTTCATAATATAAAAATTAATATTAAACAAAAATACACTATCACAACTTTTTCACTTCCTCCATAAACTTCTTTCCTCTTTCTTTATAATTTGTATAAAGATCAAAACTGCTGCTTCCAGGAGACATTACGACCACTCCGCCTTTTTTGGCTTCTTTGCTGGCTAAAACAACAGCTTCATGAATATTATTAACTCTGAAAATTTCAGTAGGAGTTATAAAATCTTTTCCAAGTTTTTCTTTAGCTTCGCGTAAATCTTGTTCCATTCTGTCAGCAGTGTGTCCCAACAAAATAACAACTTCAAGGCTAGCCTTAGTCAAAATTCTTATGGCCCATTCTTTATAATCCAAACCTTTATCAAATCCTCCGGCGATCAAAACAGTCGGCACATCAAAGCTATCCACAGCGGCCATAGACGTCTCAGGAGTAGTAGAAAACGAATCATTATAATATTTGACGCTATCTACTTCCTCAACAAATTCAAGTCTGTGAGGAAGGCCAGCGAAGTCTTTTATTGCTTTTTTCATAGCACCAAAAGAAACTCCGAATTCTTTTGCAGCACAAATCGCCGGCAAAACATTTTCAAAATTATGTTTTCCGACTAGTGCGATGTCAGACAAATCACAAACTTTGTCAGCATTTCCATTTTCAGAATAAAATATTTCATCATCTTTTACATAAGCCCCCTCTTCAACTTTTACATGCACGCTCACGAAATTTATGCGTCCATGCACCAAACCACTATAATATTTTACATACTCATAATCCTTATTTAAAACAGCCAAACAATCATCATTTTGATTTGCCAAAATAGCCTCCTTCGCACGCAAATATTCATCTCTATCAACATGATAATCCAAGTGATCCGTAGTTGTATTTAAAATCACAGCAACATGCGGACTTTTAGTCATATCTTGCAATTGAAAACTGGACATTTCCAAAACTACGACACTATCTTTTTTTAATTTATCCAAAAAATCTATCGGAGATTCTCCGATATTTCCGCCAAGATAAGCATCTTTTTTTGCATTTTTAAGCATTTCATAAGTCAACGTCGCCGTAGTCCCCTTTCCCTTTGTCCCTGTAACTCCAACAACATGGCATGGACACATATTCATGAAAAACGCGGTAGGACTGCTAATTTCCACTCCTTTTTCTTTCGCAAATTGAATCTGAGGTTCTAAATATTTTATTCCAGGACTTCTAAAAACTACATCAAAATCAGCCAAATTTTCCAAATATTTATCACCAAAAATAGTACTTACTCCATCAGGTATTTCAGCACTCAAGTTAACGTTTTTATCGCAAACAGTGATGTCGCAGTACGCATGTGCAAGCAGATATTTAGTCATTGCTTGCCCCTCTATTCCATATCCTAAGATTGCGATTTTACTTCTTTGATCCATAAAATTATTGATATATTAACTGAAACAATGCTATAATATAGATGGTAAGCGGTCAACAACAACGAATTATTTAGTAAAAGAAAAAAATGGACGATAGAATAGATGAATGGATGAAGAGGGCTTTCGGTATGGCAGGAAATAAAGAGGTGCATCCAAAAGATTCGCCTGCGATTAACTTATCGCAAAACCTTGCAAAACCGAATCATCCGCAAAAAGCTCAGCAAAAAAATGTAAGCCAGCAAAAACCACAGTTTCAAAATCAGAGACCTCAGCCTCAACACAATAGACAGCAACCTCAGGGAAGAAATTCTCAACAGCGTTTCAATACGCAAAGGCCGCAATCTCAAGGTCGAAAACCACAGTTTCAAAATCAGAAATTTCAGCCTCAAGCGCAAAAAGAAGGACCAACCGACCACGCGCCTGTTAAAGGACAATTAAGAATTATCCCAATAGGCGGACTTGAAGAGATTGGAAAGAATATGACGATTTTCGAATTCGAAAATGACATTATTATAGTGGATATGGGCTTGGAATTTCCAAGTGAAGAATTATTGGGAATAGATTATGTGATTCCGGACGTGAAATATTTAGAAAAAAATAAAAAGAGAATTCGCGGAATTTTCATAACACACGGACATCTTGACCACACAGGAGGAATCCCTTACATACTGCCAAAACTGGATTTTCCACCTATATATGGATTGCCTTTGACGATAGGTCTTATTGCAGAAAGAATAGAAGAATTCAAAATTCAAAAATTCACGAAACTTAATTCTGTTAAATCAGATGAAAAGATACAATTAGGAAATTTCTCTGTTACTTTTTTCAGGGTTGCACATTCAATTCCGGATTCAATGGGTATCATTATCGATACTCCAGCAGGAAAAGTTGTAACAACTGGAGATTTCAAATTTGATGAAACTCCTGCCAGAAATATACAAAAAGCAGAGATGTCAAAGATGGAAGAGTTAGGCCGTCAAAACGTCTTAGCCCTTTTATGTGAATCTACAAATGCAATGAAACCTGGACACACAATATCAGAAAAAGATGTTGGTGAAGTCTTGGATGGAATCATTTCAAAAGCAACTGGTAGGGTTATTATTGCCTCATTCTCAAGCCAAATTGGAAGAGTTCAACAGATTTTAGACAGTGCTGTAAAAAATCAAAGAAAAGTTTTCGTGTCAGGTAGAAGTATGAAAACAAATATAGAAGTTTCAGAAAAACTTGGATATTTGAGCATGCCAAAAGGTCTAATTTATGAAATAAAAAAATATAAAGAAAAAGAAGTTCGAGACAACGAAACATTGATCTTAACAACAGGAGCTCAAGGTGAAGGATCGTCTTCCCTAAGCCGTATGGCCGACAATGAGCATTCACAATATAAAGTGAAAAAAGGAGATTTGATTATCGTTTCTGCATCACCAATTATAGGAAATGAAAGATCTATTTCTAATGTTATAAACAAACTTTGTATGCTCGGTGCCCAAGTCATTCACAACCAAATCATGGAAGTGCATACATCAGGACACGCAAAACAGGACGAGCTTAAACAGATGATAAATCTAATTCGGCCACAATATTTGATTCCTATTCATGGAGAATTTTCCATGAGACAGTCATTGGCAAACATCGCAATAAATGAGTGTGGAATTCCGGAGCAAAATATACTCATGCTGAATAACGGAGATGTTCTTGCGGCGGAAGCTGGGAAAATCATAAAGACAAAAGAAAAAATAGAAACAAATTATATTTTGATAGATGGCTCAGGAGAAGGACAAGTTGATTCACAAGTTATAATAGATAGACAAATAATGTCAGAAAATGGAGCACTTTTAGTATTAATTTACACATCAGGAAAAACCGGAAAATTAGTGAAGGAACCGGATGTAGTTTCCAGAGGATTTATTTATCCTCATGAGCTAAATGAAATCACGAAAGAAGTTTCAAAAATCGCTACAACATCCTACGGCACAATAAGTGCAAAGAAAGGAGTTGAGAGGAGAGATATGAAAAATTTCATAAAATTGGCAATCGACAAGTTCGTAACAAAACGTTTGGATCGCCGCCCACTTATAGTTCCACTTATTATTGAGCAATAAATAAATAAATGAAATATTTATTACTATTCATTGGAGTAGTAGTAGAAGGCCCAATAATAATGGTGGCATCAGGTTTTTTACTAAGACTCGAGGTCTTTACGTTTTGGCCGATGTACTTTGTGATAATGCTTGGAGACCTTACAGGTGATGTTCTTTGGTACTACGTCGGGCATTTTTTTGCAGAACCATTCGTACGAAAATTTGGTAAATATTTCGGAATAAATAAAGAAAATCTGGAACTTGCAAAAAATTTATTTCAAAAACATCATCTAAGAATTTTATTCATATCAAAGATTACACTTGGATTGGGAGCACCATTGGCAACACTAATATCTGCAGGAGCAAGCCATGTTCCGTTTGGAAGATACATGAAAATAAATTTGTTTGGAGAAATATTTTTAGTACTGGGGCTTATAGGAATTGGATATTTCTTTGGACATATTTATTCTTCAATATCAGAAGACCTCAAGACAGTTTTCCTCATCATCCTTGGAATTTTATTACCAATCGGAGTATTTTTATTGAGAAAACATTTCAAACAAAATAAATAATGATTTCATTTATAATCCCAGTTTTAAACGAAGAAAAAATTATTGAAAAAACATTAAAATGGATTTCCGAATATGATGGTGAAAAAGAAATAATACTTTCCGATGGTAGAAGCACTGACAAAACTATAGAAATTGCAAAAAAATATACAGACAAGATTATCGTTTATAGCGGAACGGAAAGGCAAACCATAAGTGATGCAAGAAATTTGGGCGCAAGTATAGCTACAGGCGATTATTTGGCATTTGTAGATGCAGATGTCTCAATAAAAAATCCAAACGAATTTTTCAAAACAGCCCTGAATTATTTCAAAGAAAACGACAAAATGGTTGCAGTTACAGGGTACATCAAAGTTTTGCCGGAATATGAAACGCTAGCCGATAAAGTCATATTCACATGTTTTAATTATATGTGGATTTTCGTCAGCAATGTTTTACATATTGGTGCGGCATTCGGCGAATTTCAGCTTATAAAAACTGACGTGTTTAGAAAACTTACCGGCTATGATAAAAAACATATAGGAGGCGAAGATCATGAAATGTTCAGACGTTTGGCAAGAGTAGGAAAAACATTTTATTCAACAGAATTAATGGTCTACCACACAGGTCGCCGCGCTCATAAAATAGGTTGGCCACGACTACTTTTTAACTGGGGACTTGCAGCACTTCCACCATCACTACAAAAAATCTTTTTAGGCGAATGGAAGGTGATAAGATAAAAGCCTCTATTCTGCCATTCTTGAACTTACTACTGCAAATTGCCAGAACATAAAGGCAAATAATATCGTCATCAAAACGGGCGCAACTTTGGAAATAATATTAAGTTTTCCAGGCTTAAAATATTTTAGTAAAAGCGAATTTGTAACGACAGAAACAGAGCTCATCGCCATCGCGAGTCCAGCCAATTCAGGCTTTAATACAATACCAAAACTTATAAATACACGTGCTGCAATTGGGATTCCCACGACATTATAGAAAAGAGCAAAGAACATATTTTGTCTGACTTTACTCATTGTTTGACGCGCTAATTGAATAGCAACACATACGTCTCTCAAATCATTTTTTATGATGACAATTCCACCGGTCTCCATTGCAACATCAGTTCCAGAGCCCATAGCAATGCCTAAATCAGCCTGTGCCAACGCTGGTGCATCGTTTATTCCATCACCAACCATTGCCACAAGAAGGCCCTTCTCCTGCAATTTCTTCACTTCGACGGCCTTGTCTTCTGGTAGGACTTCAGCTAGTACATTTGTAATTCCAATTTCAGCAGCAATAGCCTTCGCAGTTCGCGCATTATCACCAGTGACCATATAGATTTCAATCCCCATATTTTTAAGCCTATCTACAGCCTCTTTTGATGTTGCCTTCACTCTGTCCGCAACAGCAATAAATCCAATAATCTCTTCTTTCGAAGCAAGAATCATAACTGTTTTGCCTTTCTCTTCAAGCTTAGCAATTTTTTTCTCAATCTTTGAGTAATCCAAATCAGCAAAATCAGAAATCAATTTTCTATTTCCAAAGAAATAATTTTTGCCATCAATAGCACCAGAAACTCCAAGTCCAGGAATAGCAGCAAAATTGATGACTTCATCAAGTTCAATATCTTCCTCTTGAGCATGCGCATAAATCGCTTCAGCCAATGAATGTTCAGAAAGTTTTTCCATCGATGCAGAAATTCTAAGAACATCGTCTTCATCGAAATTACCTAAACTAATAACATCAGTAACTTCAGGTTTTCCATTTGTGAGAGTACCTGTTTTATCAAAAATAATAGCATTTATTTTTTCCGCAGCCTCAAGAGGTTCTCCTCCTTTTATCAATATTCCGTTTTCAGCACCTTTCCCTGTTCCAACCATTATCGCAGTAGGAGTAGCCAAGCCCAAAGCACATGGACAAGCGATTACGATAACCGCAGTAAATGCGAGTAAAGAGAATGACAAAGTTGCGCCTAATAAAAAGAACCAAACCAAAAATGTCAAAATTGCGATACCTATAACGGCAGGAACAAACCATGCGGAAATGCGATCTGCAAAAGCCTGAATAGGAGCTTTCGATCCCTGTGCTTCTTCTATAAGTCTTATTATTTGCGCGAGTGTAGTTTCAGATCCGACACGAGTTGCTTCAAATTCAAACGTACCGGTTTTATTTATCGTTGAGCCAATAACGCAATTTCCAACACTTTTTTCAACAGGAATACTTTCTCCAGTAACCATTGATTCATCAAGAGAAGAATATCCTTTCGTGATATTTCCATCAACAGGAACTTTTTCACCGGGACGAACCAAAATAATATCTCCATGCACAACTTCTTCGATAGGAATATCTTTAGTAATACCATTTTTTATGACTCTCGCAGTCTTCGCCTGAAGACCCATTAATTTTCTAATGGCGTCAGACGTTCTGCCCTTAGCCTTGGCCTCTAACCACTTACCAAGTAATACAAAAGTGATCAAAAACGCAGCTGTTTCAAAATATAATTCTGGAATTTTCATACCATCAAGACCGATGAAAGTTTTATTAGTGAATGCGTAAACAGAATAATTTATAAGACTATAAAAAAATGCAGTACTTGTACCAATCGCAATCAAACTATCCATATTAAAAGTCTTCATTTTCAAACTCGCCCACATTCCTTTATAAAATCCTGCACCTGCATAAAACTGCACAGGAATAGTCAAAACAAGAGAAACGATTCCAACATATGAAAGTAATAATTCACGTCCGGGAACCCATTTGAAGAAATCAAAGAACATGAAATACAGCATCGGAATGCTCAAGATTAAAGAGAACAAAAACTTATTAAAATATCCGGAAATGATTTTTTCTCTTTGCATTTTTTCCATTTCAGGGCTCAAATCAGCAACTAAATCAGCACCATATCCGGCATTTTTTACTACATCAATCAAATCTTTTTCAGAATTTTTTGTTTCATCAAAAACTATAGAAGCTTTCTCTGCAGCAAAATTTACATTTGCAGATTTTACGCCACTGACTCCTTTAAGAGATCTTTCTATAATAGCGGCACAAGAAGCACAATGCATTCCACTAATTTTTAAACCTAACTGTTTAGTCATAAAAACCTGCATTAAAATATAATTATTTATTCGACGACTTCAATATTCCCGCTCACCATTCCCATCCAGCAGCTGAACCAAAATGTGCCTGCTTTTTCAGGTGTG
>CALRHQ010000027.1 GCA_943359415.1 Candidatus Peribacteria bacterium | reverse complement strand
CCTGCAGAACATATCGAAATATGCACAATTGCATCAGAATACGACGAACCATGGTGTTATTTTTTGGCAGGAGTTCTAGCTTATGACGTAGACTTGGATCTAGCTTTGATATATCCACAATACATGATGGATTCAAACAGAAAAAAAACAGGAGAAGAAATAACAGTAGAACAAGCGCAAGCATTGAAGCTTCCATACGTTGATTTTTCAGACACAAAACCACATTTATCAGACGATTTGAGTATTCTAGGTTTTCCGCAAGCAGCAATGTCTTCAACTATAACTCTAACAAAAGGAGCGGTAAGTAGCTTCATTCCACTAACAAAAGACATTACTTGGGCATACACAACAGATGCAACAATAAATCCTGGAAATTCAGGCGGACCGGCATACGACAAGAATGAGAAAGTTGTAGGCATGGTTTCAGCCGTATCAACATCAGGGGTAGGAGGCAACTATGGATACATTATTTCAAATGAAATAGTATACCTTTGGTTTTTAGATTTAGTTGATCAGCAAATTTTAAACAAAAGTTTTGTAACACAAATATTTGCCAACGACTATAAAAGCTTGGACAGCAAAACAACTCAAATCTTTACAGACGTTGATTTAAATACAAAAAATGCAGAAGCTATCTCTTTTTTAAAAAGTGTAAATATAATATCAGGATACAAAGATGGCAGTTTCAAACCGGGATATTCATTAAACAGAGCCGAACTCCTAAAAATTCTTGTAAATAGTGCTTTACCAGAAGGGGAGGGAGACAAAATAGATACGACAAAATACAAAAATTGCTTCCCAGATGTAAAAGATGATTGGTTTGCAAAATACGTATGTTTGGCAAAAGAAAAAGGATGGGTTACAGGTTATCCGGACGGAACATTCAAACCATCAAACAACATCAATAAAGTAGAAGCAATGAAAATGTTACTTGAAACATTTGAAATAACACTCGCTACTCCAAAGATAAAACCATTTTCAGACGTAGACCTAGGGCAGTGGTATGCAAAATACATAGAAACAGCAAAAAACATGGGAATACTTGAAGAATCAGGAAAAATATATGGACCTGCAGCATTAATAACACGTGGTGGAATTAGCGAGAATATCTATAGACTTGCCCTTTATCTAAATACACTAGGAGAATAATGAAAAAAACAAATTCAAAAAAAGGCCCACTCGTAATGGGCATATTGAATATCACCCCCGACTCTTTTAGTGATGGAGGAAAATTTATGACACTGGAAGAAGCCATCAAACAAGCAAAAAAAATGATTGATGAAGGAGCGGATATTTTAGACATAGGTGGAGAATCTACAGGACCGAATTCAAAATTTGTAACACAAGAAGAAGAACTCTCCAGAGTTATACCTGTAATAAAAGCGATAAGAGGTTTTTCAGAAATACCGATATCAATAGACACATACAAAGCAAACGTCGCCCTAGAGGGGATTAAAAACGGCGCAGACATGGTAAATGACGTTACAGCGATGAGGGAAGACCCGAAAATGGCAGACATAGTCAAAAAGAGCAAATGTCCCATAATCATGATGTACTCAAAGGACAATTCACCTCGAACAACAATAAAAGATAAAAAATATCCAGACATAATGCAGACAATCAAAAAGTTTTTTGAAGAAAGAATTGCTTATGCAAAATCAAAAGGAATAAAAGGGGATCAAATAATTTTAGATCCTGGAATGGGCCAATTTATAAGCAATATTCCACATTATAGTTTTGAAATAATTGCAAAATTACAAGAATTGGAATTATTCAAAAAACCAATTCTTGTAGGATTTTCAAGGAAATCATTCTTAAAAGAAGAAATAGAATCACGTGAAGAAAAAGCAAAAACATTAAGCGCTATTGCATATATTAACGGAGCCAATATAATAAGAACCCACAACGTGGGAGAACTTAGAAATTATTTAAACTTAATATGGCAATAGTAAAATTAAATTGTGTCGTTACATTTGCAGCTTCACATTTCCTAACAAAATATAAAGGTAAGTGCGAAAACCTTCATGGCCACAATTATAAATTAATAATAACAATCGAAGATACAGTCAAGGATAACGGCATGGCTATGGATTTTAAAGACATAAAACAAATAGCAGAAGAGAAAATTTTAAAAATAGTTGATCATCGTCACTTAAACGACATTATAGATAATCCGTCGGCAGAAAATCTTGCAGTATGGATATGGGATAAATTGAAAGACGACTTACCCCTGACAAAACTAACAGTTTTTGAAACAGAAGATTATTATTGCGAATATGAAGGCAAATAAAGCATATTTAAGCCTCGGATCAAACATAGAAAACAGAGAAAGTTTTCTAAAAAAAGCTATTTTTCAAATAAAAAAAATAGCAAAAATAATACAAAAATCAAAAATTTACGAAACTTCTCCTGTAGGATACAAAAATCAGGGTGATTTTTTGAATATGGCGATAAAAATAGAAACAAGCTTAAGTCCTCAAAAATTATTAGATAAACTTCAGGAAATAGAAAAGAAACTAGGCAAAGAAAAAATAATAAAAAACGGCCCAAGAACAATAGATATAGACATTTTAATATATGAGGATACAATAGTCGACGAACCAAAACTAAAAATACCGCATCCAAGAATGCATAAACGCAAATTTGTTTTAATACCATTACTAGAATTATTGGATAAAAAAGAAAAAATTTCACAATGGACACCAAAAAAATTGAAAAATTAGCAAAAGAGCTTCTGTGCGCCATAGGAGAAGACACAGAAAGAGAAGGTTTGACTAAAACTCCAGAAAGAGTTGCCAGATCATTCGAAAAATTATTTGGAGGATATGACAAAAAGCCAGAAGAAATTTTGACGGAATTTGACGGAGAAAATTACGATGAAATGATTATATGTAAAAACATAGATTTTTATTCGACATGTGAACATCACATGATCCCATTTTTTGGAAAAATATCAATCGGCTATATTCCAGATAAAAAAATTATCGGAATATCAAAACTTCCAAGAATCATAGAAATATTTAGTCGTAGACTTCAAAATCAAGAACGCATGACAATGCAAATAGCAAACACTTTAAATACACTTTTGAAACCGGTTGGAGTCGGAGTTGTAGTGGAAGCTCAACATCTATGCACGATGGCAAGAGGAGTAGAAAAACAAAATGCATCTATGACGACATCGTCATTCACTGGACTTTTCAAAAAGAAATTAAAAACAAGAAGTGAATTCTTAAGATTGATAGAGTGATTTTATTAATAGACAATTATGATTCTTTCACCTACAACCTCTATCAATTGATAGAAAATCTAGGAGAGGAAACAAAAGTCGTGAAGAACGATGAGATTACGATAAACGAAATAAAAAAATTAAAACCTTCAAAAATAGTTATATCTCCTGGACCGGGAAGCCCTAAAAATTCAGGTATTTCGAAACAAGTGATAGAAACATTTTACAAAGAAATCCCAATTCTAGGGGTATGTCTAGGCCATCAATGTATCGGAGAAACATTTGGATCAAAAGTTTCACATGCAAAAAAATTAATGCACGGAAAAACATCTAAAATCTATCATGATAAAAAATTTATTTTTAAAAATATCAAAAATCCGTTTAATGGAGCAAGATATCACTCACTTATTTTAAATAAACTGCCAAAAGATTTCACTTTAACAGCGTGGACAAAAGAAGGAGAAATAATGGGGATCAAGCATAAAAAATATAAACTTTTTGGAGTACAATTTCACCCGGAATCATTTATGACAAAAGAAGGAGAAATCATAATAAAAAATTTTTTAAATGAGAAGTAAAATAATAAAAAATAAGAAATTATTAGATATTTTTAAAAAGCTTAATGAAAATGAAAAAGCCGTATGTCTTTTTTATAGCAGACAAAAAGAAGGTTGGGACAAAATATTAGCATGGAATCCAAAAGAAAAATTTTCATATAAGATTTCAGATAAAGATTTCGAAAATAACGTAAGAAAATTCATAGAGAAAGAAACAGCAAAAAAAAGAAAAATATTCGGTTTTTTCTCTTATGATTTAGGTTACAAAATACATAAAATAAAAAATACAGCAAAAGACGATTTAGAGCTTCCAGACATACTATTATTATCTTTTGACGAATGGATTACAGAAGAAACAAATAATATAAAAATACATTACCAAAAAGATAGTAGTATAAAAGATATTGAAAAAATATTTTCAAGAAAAGATATTGCAAAAAAAACAACGATAACTTCCAAAGAACACGAGAATTTTAAAGCACAGCAAAGTAGAGCAGCATACGATAAATCTTACTTCACAGCAAAACATCACATAAAAGAAGGGGATATATATCAATTAAATTTGACCCATCGATTACACGCAAAAACAAAAACAGCTTCAAAAGAAATATTTCAAAAAATAATAAAAAACAATAAAGTGGGTTTTTTAGCCTACATAAAAGACACAAAATTTGAGATACTTAGTGCATCACCTGAACGTTTTATAAGAATAAAAGGGAATAAAATAGAAACAAGCCCAATAAAAGGAACGCGTCCAAGAGGAAAAACAAAAGAAGAAGATCTCAAGCTTAAAAATGATTTAAGCAAAAGTAAAAAAGAAGAAGCGGAATTAAATATGATTACAGATTTACTAAGAAATGATTTGGGAAAATTTTGCAAAACAGGAAGCGTGAAAGTTGAAGAAAAAAGAGTCTTAAAGAAATACAACAATGTTTGGCATACATTAAGCAAAATTTCAGGAGAAATAGATAAGAACGTAAATCCGATAAAAGGGCTTATTTCAATGCTTCCAGGTGGATCTATCACTGGATGCCCTAAGAAACGAGCAATAGAAATAATCGACAAAATAGAGCCTACAACTCGAGGCATATATACAGGCATAATAGGTCAAATAACAAGCAAACAGGATATGGATTTCAGTATCGCAATAAGAACAATAATAAAAAAGGGCGAAGACCTTTATCTTCAAGTAGGAGGTGGAATAGTTGCAGATTCAAAGAATAAAGATGAATTTGAAGAAACATTACATAAAGCAAAATCATTCATGAAAATATTATGATAATTTTACAAAACAACAAATTCGTAAAAAAAGCGCTTGTAGACGCAAACGGACCATTCGGAAGAGGAGAGGGGATTTTTGAAACGCTGAGGACTCATAACAAACACCCATCACTTTTAGAATTACATTTAAACAGACTTTTTAATTCTGCAAAAAAAATAAATCTAAAAATAGAATACGATGAAAAAGAAATAGAAAAAATGATAAAAAAAGTTACAAAAAAATCACCACACAAGACGCAAAGAGTAAAAATAATCGCTACATCAAGCGACCTAATAATAACTTCAATAGAAGCAAAAATAGACAAAAAAATATATTCTGGAGTGTCTATAAAAAGCATAAATCTCCAAAGAAACATGCCTGAAATAAAATCATTATCATATCTTCCGTCATTTTTAGCGCACGAAAATGCACTTAAGGAAGGTTTTTTCGACGCACTCCTAGTAGATGACTCAACTGATGTCTACGAAGGCGCTTACAGCAATATTTTTTGGTTTGAAGGAGACATATTATATACAAGAAAAGACAAAGTACTTCCAGGCACAATAAGAGAAACGATTTTTAAAAACACAAAATTCAAAATAAAATTTAAAACAATAAAATTAAAAGACATAAAAAAACAAAAAGAAATATTTTTAACACAAAGTGTGAATTTAGTAGTTCCAGTAATCAAAATAGATCAAACTGTAATAAATAAAGGAAGAGTGGGCGTAAACACAAAAGAAATAATAGAAGAAGTTAATTTATTACTTTTCTCTTCTTCCTTATAAAGAAAATTGAAACCATAAGAACAACAAATACAAAAAGGAAAACAAATCCTATTATTTTGGCATATCTAAAGATAAAATCTTGATTTTCGCCAAAAAAATACCCCAAAGCTGCCAATATCGCACTCCAAATAGTGGATCCTAGGAAAGTATATACAACAAAAGAAAGATAGTTCATTTTTACAAAACCGGCTGGAATAGATATTAGGTGCCTTACCCCTGGAACAAGCCTTCCAAGAAAAGTTGCAATATTACCTTTTTCCAGAAAATATTTTTCGGCTTTCTCTAGGTGAGATTTCTTTAAGAATATAAATTTTGCCCACTTCTTTTCAGCAATAAGATATACAAAAGGCCGACCTAAAACTCTAGCCAAAACGTAGTTAAAAGACGCACCCAAAACGCTTCCAAGACCAGCAAAAAGCACTATTAAAAAACCATTCATCTCCCCTTTTGAAGCTAAATATGCCGCCGGAGGAACTACAAGTTCAGAAGGTAAAGGAATAAAAGAACTTTCTACAGCCATAAGAAAAAAAATTCCAAGATATCCAAGATCTGAAGTTAAAACCAACAATTTTGTTATCAATAATTCCATTAAACTATATCTTTTAAATCTTCGTCAGGTAGATAAAGTAAGAAAATTCCAAGAACAATAGTCACAATATTACTTAATAATGGATGACCAGGTAACAAATATAGATCAAGTATATTCCAGAGTCCGCGCCAAAGCATCGTAATTGCAACAGTCGCGAAAACAACTCCAAAAAACTTTTTGTGCATTCTCAAAGAAAACCTGATTTTTTTCTGAACATCTTTTACAGGATCAGTCATAGGAATAAGACTTAAAAAATATGGTGCCCAAGGAGGGAATCGAACCCTCACGATGTTGCCACCACGGGATTTTGAGTCCCGCGCGTCTACCAATTCCGCCACCTGGGCATTTTAAAGAAAGCGAGGATAAAATTAACAAACAATTGATAATAAGTCAAAAGATTGCTACTCTATATGCATGTTTTGCGATGAATTAAAAATAAAGGTACAGGCAGGTAACGGAGGAGATGGCTGTATAGCCTTCCGTAGAGAAAAGTTTGTTGCCAAAGGGGGGCCAAACGGAGGAGATGGTGGAAATGGTGGAAACATCATCATAAAGACAAATTTAAACATAAACACTTTAAGTCATCTTGCTCATCAAAAAGCATACAAAGCCCAAAAAGGGGAAAACGGTATGGGCTCAAACATGTACGGAAAAAGAGGTGAAAATTTAGAAATAGAAGTGCCGATTGGAACAATTATTTTCAATTCCGACAAATCAAAAATATTAGCAGACCTTTCAAAAGAAGGAGATAAAATAATAATAGCAAAAGGAGGAAAAGGAGGAATGGGAAATTTACATTTCGTTTCATCAATAAGACAAGCTCCAAGATTTGCAGAAAATGGGGAACCAGGAGAAGAAATAGAAATAGTAATGGAGTTAAAACTCGTTGCAGATGTTGGTATTATTGGACTTCCATCAGCTGGAAAATCAACACTAATATCAGTAATCAGTAATGCAAAGCCAAAAATTGCAGAATATCACTTCACGACGCTTATACCAAATTTGGGAGTTGTAGATATGTCTAAATTTGGAGGAACCCCAAGCGACTCATTTGTTGTTGCAGATATTCCGGGACTTATAGAGGGCGCAAGCCAAGGAAAAGGCCTGGGACATCAGTTTTTGAAACATATCGCACGAACTCAAATTCTTATTCATGTTATAGATGGATATTTAGAAAACTCAGATGTAAATTACACAACAATCAATAAAGAATTAAAAGATTTTGATAAAACATTATCAAAAAAGCCACAAATAGTAGTAATAAACAAAATAGACTTACTTGACGACAAACAGTTAAAAGCAAAGAAAAAAGAACTAAGAAAGGCATACAAAAAAGGAGAAATATTTGAAATTTCTGCAGCAACACATGAAGGACTAAAGCCACTTTTGTTCGAAATATGTAAAAAATTAGTAGAATTTAAGAAAAATTTAAGAAATCATCCACCTGAAGAAATTATAGAAATGCCAACATTGAGGCCACATCTTGAAAAAGCACCATTCATCCTCGACAAGATAAAGAAAACGAAAACAAGTAAAACATTCAAGATAAGTGGCATCAAAATAAACAGATTGGCAGTAATGACAGATATAAGAAATCCTGAAGGACTTGAGCGAATGTATATATATATAGAAAAATTTGGCATCAAGAAAATGATAAACAAAAAAGGAGCAACATTCGGAGACTTCATAGAAATAAGTGGCAAAAAAATACCTTATAGAAAATAAATGAAGATCATCGCAGGGTTAGGCAATATAGGGGAAAAATATGAAAGCACACGTCACAATGTTGGTTTCATGTTTATCGATGAAGTAATAAAAGAAATCGTAAAAAAACTTGGCAAAGAAGTATCAACAGAAGAAAGTTCAAAATTTAAAGCAGAAATATGTAAATTTTCATACGAAGGAGAGGATTTTTTACTGGTCAAGCCTACAACTTTTATGAATTTATCAGGAGAATCAATCTCCAAAATATTAAATTTTTACAAAGAAACACCGGAAAATTTATTTGTCATATATGATGATATAGACTTGCCATTGGGTAAAATAAGAATACGAAATACGGGATCCGCCGGAACACACAACGGCATAAAATCCATAATTCAACACGTCGGAACAGAAGATTTCGTAAGAATTCGTATAGGAATCGAAAGTAGGGGAGTATCAAGTCCAAAACAACAAGATCTTAGCGATTTCGTATTGTCTAGGTTCAAAGAGGAAGAACTTTCAGAAGTAAAAAAAGCGATCGAAGAGGGAATAAAAGAACTAAAAAAGCTTATAATCTCAAAATAAGATTGACTAATTCAGGATTTTTACGTAGATTACCTACGCAAATTTTAAGCATTAAACACCACAAAAATGTTCGCAATAATTGAAACAGGAGGAAAACAGTATAAAGTTGAAAAAGGATCAGTCCTAGAAATCGAGAAATTAGAAGTCAATGCAAATGATCAAATTGAAATAGACAAAGTCGTTTTGATCGTAGATGGAGACAAAATCAACCTAGGAACACCATATATTGAAGGAGCTTTTGCAGAAGTGAAAGTTATAGACCAAATAAAAGCGGACAAAATCGTAGTCTACAAAATGAAGGCAAAAAAAAGATACCAGAAGAAACAAGGACACAGACAAAAACTTACAAAAGTAGAAGTATTAAATATCTCAGCATCAGGAGCAAAACCTATAGAGAAAAAAGAAAAAGTAGTGGTAGAAAAGAAACCAAAACCGGCAAAAAAGCCAAAAACAGAAAAAACTACAACTGTAAAGAAAACTACAGCTAAGAAAACAACTTCAAAGAAAAAAGAAGCTTAAATCTATAATTTTTTAAGCTCAACAAGTACATCATTTAAATCTTCAGGTAAATCACTCCTGAAGATTTTTGCATTTCCATCAGGATCCTTAAATTTAAGCATATAAGCATGCAAAAATTGTCTATTTAGACCATAAGACTCAGAAAATGCCTCATTAAACTTTCTATCCCCATAAACGTTATCCATGACTACAGGATGATCTATCGCCTTTAAATGCACCCTTATTTGATGCGTACGGCCTGTTTTCAGATTAACATCAAGCAAGCTAGCCGTTCCACAAGAAACTTTATATTCACTAACTACCTCATAAACAGTCACAGCATTTTTAGCCCCAATGCTTGCCGATACATTCATTCTTGTTCTATAATTTAAATCTCTCGTTATAGGAGAATCAATAACAGCTTTTTTATGCCTCAAAACACCCCTAACAAGAGCATAATAATGTTTCTCTATTTTCCTTGCTTTAAAAAGTTTCACAAAATAATCATAGGAAATTTTATTCTTAGCAATGATTAAAAGTCCTGAAGTATTTTTATCAAGTCTATGTACAATTCCAGGACGCTCGCTATCCAAATCTTTCAAATTAATCTTAGATATAAGCCCTTCAATAAGAGTTGATTCATCAGAAGTAGCAGAAGGATGCACGGAAATTCCTGAAGGTTTTTCAACGACCATGTAGTCGTCATTTTCAAATATAATATTTATCATATCCCTATTGTATACTATTCCACACCATATCAAAAATCATCTTATGCATATCAGCAGTTTTTGGACTCTCTATAACAATTGCATATTCGCCACCTTTTTGAAGATTTAATATACAAACTTTATTATTATAAATAGCAATTTCATTTTCAAAAAGTTTCCTAAAATCATCTTTTTCTACGCACAAAATTTCAACATTTTTATTATTAAAATTGAATATTTTTTTAATTTCATCAAAGTTAGGCAAAATTATTCTAAAAGGTTTTAAAGTTTTTCTCTTCAAGGCATCTCTAAAAAAATCAGAAAAATTATTGTCAGCTAAAAAACACTGATCAAGCGAAATGTATCCCATCTTCTCGCAATTTGCTTTCAGGAAGTCATAAAGTACATGCTTAACTCCTTCCAATCCATCAAAAAAAGAAACTATCGGTTTATGAAAAACAAAATTATCTGAAACTCCTCTAAATTGTGGAATGACAGAAATCAGTTTTTCCCTATAATAATCAAAAACTCGACACTTACGATCAATATAACCTATAAGGAAATTAGGATCGTTCGCTACGAAATATTTGATTTTTTGAGACGAATAAGAGGAAACAACACCCTTCTGTTCCAAAGATTTTAAAATACTCCAGACCGAAGTTCTATTCATCATCATTCTTTTGGCAAGCAAACTCATTGGCTGAGCACCAATTTGCAAAAGCTCCATATAAACTTTTGATTCACTTCCGGTAAAGCCTATTTGACTCAGATATTCTTCCAACATACAGGTATAAACATTCATTACAGGAGGTCGATTCTATAACTACACAGGAGTATATGTCAATAGTTTTTGACCCCCATTCGCTATTTTGCTTTTTACAGAGCAGTTTGGTATTCTTTGAACGATCAAATAATAACAAATAAATAAATGGCAAAAGACAATAAAAATTTGCTGGAAAGGGGAGTGGTAGACGTAATTATAAAAGAAGAATTAGAAAAAAAATTAAATTCAGGGAAAAAACTAAGAATAAAATTTGGAATAGATCCTACAGGTTCAGATCTACATATTGGACATGGAGTTGTACTTCGAAAATTAAAACAATTTCAAGATAGGGGAGACACAACGATTTTGCTTATAGGTGATTACACAGCCAGAATCGGAGATCCAACAGGAAAATCAGAAACAAGAAAAACACTTACAGAAGAAGAAATCAATGAAAACATGAAGTACTATATAGAACAAGCTTCAAAAGTTCTTGATATAAAAAAATTAGAAATAAGATACAACTCTGAATGGTTTGGAGAAATGAGCATGGCTCAAATTCTTGAACTTACAGCAAAAAGAACCGTAAGCCAAATGCTACAAAGAGAAGACTTCAAAAACAGACTAAAAAACAATCAAGATATTTCAATCACAGAATTATTGTATCCATTAATGCAAGGATATGACTCTGTAATGCTTGAATCAGACGTGGAACTCGGAGGCACAGATCAAACATTCAATATGCTTGTAGGACGTGATTTACAAAAAGCATATGGATGCAAAACAATACAAAATATCATCACAGTGCCTATTCTTGAAGGTACAGACGGAGTGGAAAAAATGAGCAAGACGTACAACAACTACATCGGTTTTTCTGAAAGTCCAAAAGAGATTTATGGAAAAGCTATGTCAATTCCTGACAATGTAATTATTAAATATTTCGAATTAGCTACAGAAATATCATTTGAAGAATTAAAAAATCTTGAAAAAGCACTAAAAGAAGGCGAAAATCCAAAGAACTTAAAAATGCGTTTGGCAAGAGAATTGGTAGCCCTATATCACGACCAAGCTTCCGCAAAAGCGGCGGAACAAGAATTTACAGAAATATTCTCGAACAAAGGGAAACCTGAAGAAATAGAACAAATAAAACTATCAGGAAAACAACATAAACTAGTAGATTTACTGGTAGAAACAAAACTTACAACATCAAAAGGAGAAGCAAGAAGACTTATCGAACAAGGAGGAGTAAAGATTGATGATGAAAAAATTCTGTCAACAGATACAGAATTAGACATAAGCAAAGAACGCCTAATCCAAGCCGGAAAAAGGAAATTCATAAAAGTGATTGGCAAATAATGCTTCAGAAAAATCTTGAAAAAGTACTAAAAACAACAAAAAAACACCTGGGAAAATTATCATCCCTCGGCGTAAATACAGTTGAAGATTTATTGCTTTATTTTCCACGTGACTACAACGATACAAGAGAATTTACAAAGATAAGGGACATAATTCCAAACGAA
>CALRHQ010000026.1 GCA_943359415.1 Candidatus Peribacteria bacterium | reverse complement strand
ATTTTTATTCAGATCGTCATTCTCCACACTCGCACATCTGATTTTTTCTGGAATTTTGGGTTACTACTACGGAATAGCGCACTTTGCGACACCAATTTTACAGGAAGAAATAAAAGAAAACAGATCACATTGGACAAAGTGGGTACACAAGATGTTAAGTGTTAGAAAAGAAAAATTATTTTATGAACAAAATATATTTGAAGGGCTTTTGATTTCGATCGGACTTCACGCGATTTTCAACATTTTCCTTGAAATGAATTTAACATTTCTTATTGTTCCATTCCTATTGGGTGGATATATGACATTAAATTATCTTTTCAAAAAGAAAGAAAATCACAAGAAATACGGCAAACTTCTAAAGAACGAACGAAATACTCCAAATGCTTGAACATTCCAAAAAAGCATGTTAGAATCTCCGCTTGCGTAAATCAAAATAATTTCATGCAGAGAGATAAGATAATAGTTAAGGGTGCAAAGTTGCACAATTTGAAGAATATTGATGTGGAAATTCCACGCGATAAATTCACTGTGATTACCGGGCTTTCCGGCTCAGGTAAGTCATCTTTGGCGTTCGATACTATCTACGCCGAAGGTCAAAGAAGATACGTGGAAAGTCTATCAACATACGCTAGAAATTTCCTGCAATTGATGGAAAAACCGGACGTAGAATCTATAGAAGGACTTTCTCCGGCAATTTCAATTGATCAAAAAAGTGCACCAAGAAATCCAAGATCAACAGTCGGTACAGTAACTGAAATTTATGACTTTTTGAGACTTCTTTTTGCAAAAGTGGGGACACCTCACTGTCCGATTTGCAAAAAACCGATTGAAAGACAAACTCCACAACAAATTATGGAGGAAGTTATCTCTATGCCAGAAAACACAAAAATACTTGTTCTTTCGCCAGTCATTCGAGACAGAAAGGGGCAGCACACGAAAGCCCTTGATAAAGCCAAAAAAGAAGGATTCGTTAGGGTGAGAATTGATGGGGAAGTCTATTCTATACTGGAAGTCCCTGAGCTGGACGAAAACAAAAAACACAATATTGAAATAGTCGTAGATAGACTTGTTGTAAAAGATATGAAGAAAAAAGTACAAAAACTTTCTTCAGGCCAAGAAATAGATATGCCAAATCCAAATAGAACACGTTTATCCGATTCGATAGAGACAGCGTTAAAACACGGAGAAGGGCTTACAATCATACTAAATAACGATACTGAAGAAGAAAAAATATATTCAGAGCATTTTGCATGTCCAACATGTCACATAAATGTTCCGGAAATTTCGCCAAGAAGTTTTTCATTCAATAGTCCGCACGGAGCTTGTGAAGAATGTCATGGGCTTGGAACAAAACTTGAAATAGACCCACAATTGCTTATTCCAAGCAAAAATCTGACATTGGCTGAAGGAGCAATAATGCCATGGTCTGCTACAACATCACATCTGACATGGTACAACAAAATACTTGAAAAAGTGGCCAAAGCAAACGGATTTTCGATGAATACACCGGTCAAAAGTTTATCAGAGGAATCAATGAAAATTGTTTTATACGGAGACAAATCGAGGAAATATACGGTCACTATAGGAAATGTAGACGATAATGAAGATGATGATGTAGAGAAAACAAGTAAATTCAAAGGAGAATACGAAACATCATTTGAAGGGGTTATTCCAAATCTTGAAAGAAGGTTTATGGAAACGGAATCTGAATATGTAAGGAAAAAAATAGAGGAATACATGAGAGTGCTTCAATGTCCTTCATGTAAGGGAAAGCGTCTAAAACCTGAAATACTGGCTGTAAAAATAGACAATCTTTCAATCATAGATATTACAGAATTTTCTGTAAAGAAAGCCATAAGTTTCTTTAGTACGCTTTCATTAAGTCCTATGAAACAGGAAATCGGAAGGCAAATTTTCCAAGAAGTAAAAAATAGACTGAATTTTTTGGATAACGTTGGATTGGCATATTTAACATTGGAAAGAGCGGCAAACACTCTTTCAGGAGGTGAAGCTCAAAGAATAAGGCTTGCCACACAAATAGGATCAAAGCTTTCAGGCGTTATTTATGTACTGGATGAACCAAGTATCGGCTTGCATCAAAATGATAACGATAAGCTCATTAAAACACTGATTTCATTAAAAGAATTAGGCAATACTGTAATTGTCGTAGAACACGATATAGATACGATGCTCGCTTCAGACTATATTTTAGACATAGGTCCAGGAGCAGGAAAGCATGGTGGAAATGTTGTGGCACGTGGAACTCCGGAAGAAATCATGAAAAATCCAAATTCTTTGACAGGAAAATATCTTTCAGGGAAAGCAAAAATAGAGATTCCTGCAGTGAGAAGAAAGGGAAATGGTAAATCATTGGTATTGGTAGGGGCAACTGAGCATAACTTGAAAAATGTAACTGCAAAATTCCCACTTGGAATGTTCGTAGGAGTTACAGGAGTTTCTGGATCTGGAAAATCAACACTTATAAACGATATTCTTGTACGTGCGGTCGCAAAAAATTTATATGGATCCAAGGCGATGCCTGGGGCACACAAAGAAATAAAGGGCATGGAATACTTAGATAAGATCATAAGCATAGATCAATCTCCTATAGGACGGACACCTAGGTCAAATCCAGCGACATATACAGGAGTTTTCACGGAAATAAGAGATTTATTCGCCCAAACACCGGAAGCAAAGCTCAGAGGGTATAAATCAGGTCGTTTCAGCTTCAATGTTAAAGGTGGACGATGCGAAGCGTGTAGTGGAGATGGAATAAAAAGGATAGAAATGCATTTTTTGCCTGACGTTTATGTGCCATGTGAAACATGTAAGGGAAAAAGATACAACGAAGAAGCTCTTGAGGTAAGATATAGAGGGAAAAACATACATGAAGTATTAGAAATGACTGCAGAGGAGTCATTGGAATTCTTTAATGCTATACCAGCAGTAAAATCAAAGCTAAAAACATTATGTGAAGTTGGTTTGAGCTATATTCACCTTGGTCAATCAGCAACAACTTTGTCAGGAGGTGAGGCTCAACGTATAAAATTAGCAACAGAGCTCTCAAAACGCTCAACAGGAAAGACAATATATGTCCTAGATGAGCCAACAACAGGTTTGCATTTCGATGATGTAAGGAAACTCCTAAATGTATTACAAAAGCTAGTAGATAAGGAAAATACAGTCATTGTGATAGAACATAATTTAGACGTAATAAAATCAGTAGATCACATCATAGATATGGGACCGGACGGTGGTGAAAATGGAGGGGTAATCGTCGCAGAAGGAACTCCTGAAGAAGTAATAAAGGTAAAAAACTCTCATACAGGAGTGTGGTTAAAGAAAATTATGTAACATATCTCGAAACTAGGAATAGTTTAATAAACTTTAATAGAATTTAATAAAGTTTAATGGTTTTGACTATTTTTAGAATGGATTTAAGCTTATTTGCTGAATATAATGAAATCGGTTTATGTATATAAAATTGTCTAAAGTTTAATTAACTTGATGAAAATTAAAAAAACTATTGAAAAGTTAAAAAGAGTGTGTTAAATTTGGGTCGCCCTAGAAAGGTATCTTAAAAAAATAAGGAGGATGTTGTAAAGTTTCTCTAAAAATGGTACAATTTACTAAACTTTAATAAAGTTAAATAAAGTTTAATAAATTAAATCAATGGAAGAGAAATTTCTTACAACAGATCAGGTAGCTCAGATCCTCCAAGTGCATCCCTTCACAATATTAAAATTCCTTAAGGACGGCAAACTGAACGGAATGAAATTGGGAAGAGTATATCGTATTAAACAAAGCGATGTGGAAGGATTTATTGAAGAAAGGATGACAAATAAGTCCAAAAAAGAGAAAAAGGAAATTGTTAGAGAAATTATTAGAGAAGAAGTAAAGATTGAAGAGACGAAGGATGGGCACTATTTCATAATCTAAAATCAAGAAAATGATCATAAACTGTTTATCTTGCGGGAAATCTATATCGAGCAATGCAGCAGCATGCCAATACTGTTCCTGCGATATTACAGACTTAACACTTCAAATGAATGGAATAAGAGAAACGGAAGGAATGAAAGATAGAGTAATAAGCTTGATGTTTGGATTCGTAACTAACAAATAAAATTATAATTATCTAAAAACCTTCAATACCTTTTAGTTCGTTGCCCGCGAACTAAACAAAAACCTAGAAAAGCCCAAAAAACCCTTTATAAAATAAAGGGTTTTTGTTTATAAAATTACCTTATTCGTTTGCAGGACATTGCTTACTATTTACCAATTTAGTGCATCCAAGAAGATTTTCAAGCGGTTTCAAAGTATCCGTAAGTGCTTTATTAAGATCAGAAAGACTTTGTACAAATATGCCTACACTATTATCACTAACTTCCTTATATCTCACATAGAAATGAGAAGACATCTCTTCTCTCAAGAGTTTAAGGTCATAAGCTTTATCGGTTTTAGATATTGCATTTGTAGCCTGTTCTGGAGTGATTCCACCTGTCCCGAGAGGAACAGATTTTGATAATCTATCTATGATTCTGGAAGTTCCTTCTTTTGGAGATAAATTATTCAAATTTATTGATATAATTCCTGAAAGATATTCGGTCAGAGTTTTATCTGTAGCAGATTCAACTATCTTTTCTGATCTTTGCGCCATACTTTTTTTAACATCTTTTGCAGCAGGAGCTGTACCACCTAAAGTTTTCAAAAACTCATCCCACTTTTTTGAAACACCTTCCCACGAAGAATTTTCACAGATTATATATGATTTTTTTCTTGTTTGATATTTCGTCTCGAATTTTGAATACATCTTTTCGAAATCTTGATCAGACATACTTTTATTAGAGGTATATTTTGTTTTCATTTCAGCATAAAGTTTTTCTTTAGGATAGAATAATTCATCAGGATTTTGAGCCATTCTTGTGCTCAAAATATCGTAAGGCAAATTTATGGCAACTTTTTTATTTATAACATTTCGAACGTAATAAAATTCAGCTCCCAATTCATCATAGTTTTTTTTCAACTGAGGAAGTTTTGCGGTATTACAAGTAATAAAAGCATCACGAATATACATCCGCATCTTATCTCTTTGATTTACAAGATCGGCTATATCAGAAGTGTGACATTTATTCCTATATAAAACATCATTCCACATTTCCATAATTCCACCGGAAATGCCATCTGAAAAAATTGAAGCTCTAAGGAAAAGTATAAAATCCAGATTTCCCTTGGCCAAACATTTTGCTGGGCTCAAATTACCTCCCTCAGTAGGCTGTAAATCACTTTTATCTTCCGCATAGGCCACAGTGCCACTACCGAGTAGATTTAGCGTTAAAACGAATAATACTGCGAAATTACTTATTGTATGTTTGGCTTTTTGCCCCATTCTTGGCATACGTTATTGGTTTTTTCTAATAAATCTTTATAATTTTGGAATGTTTGAGTCATGAAATCCAATTCTTTTATAAGCGCTTGAGCATAAAGAGCTGTATTCGTCGAAGATTCAGACATTGCCATATCACTCAATTCTTTTTTAGCTGAAGCGGTAGCTATAGATAATTCACTTTCTATGCTATTAAACAGAGCATCTTGAGTAGAAGAAGACGGAGAATTCTCGAGTTGAAATTTAGAAATATTTTCGACTTTTAAATGATTAAATAAAAGAGGTTGATATCTATCTACAAATTTTTTCCAACTTTCAAAAATATTTTTTCCGAGAATTATGTCTCCGCCTGAAGCAGTAGGTATAGGTGCTTTTATAACGACAAATTTCATATCAAAAAGAGAACCTTCCATCGCACTTTTACATTTGGCACTTTCCATCATATTACCTGTAAGTTTATTTGGAATAAGTGAATGATCCAAAGTCTTTTTCATGACTTCATTTATTTTTTTTACTTCGCAAAGTACACAACTTTTTCCAGGATAATAGCTCGATAAAGTTTTCTTTATAAGTTTGATACTTAAACAAACAGATGCTTGAGCCGAAAAAGTTTTTGATGAAAATCCGACTCCTGCTCCTGTTAAAGGACTTGAAGAATTATTTAAAAGAGAATTACCTACGTCTCCAAGACTCGTAAATCCTGCATCACCAAATGTTGCACCAAGACCTCCATAAGAATCTCCACCTTCAGCATTAGGATCTTCCGGACACCAATCTTCAGCCCAATCATCTTTTGGTGCTGGAACAAGATTTTCTTGCGTTGTGTTTTTTTCAGAAGCTTGATTCGAAGAAGGTGGCTTTGTTCCTATATCTACATCCGGAGTATTGGAATCAAATTTTTTATCAGATGAAGAGGGAGTAGCGGAAGAATCAACACCATCACCGGAAATTTTATCATCACCTGTAGTAGAAGAAATCTTTTCAAAATTATCCAAAGCCGAAGAAACAGCATCAGTTACTAGACAAACATCTTTTTCGAGAACATCGGCAACAACATTTTTATCCCCCAAAGATAGAATTGCCTGACCGATTTTAGTGATAGATTTATCTTCAGTATTGCCGCCGATACCACTATCATTATCACTTCCATTGCCGGAAGATTCTGATTTTTTCTTTGAAAGATCTACTTTATAGCCTGAAACTAAATCAGCTCCACCGGAAACATAATTCTCGTTTTTATAATCATCTTTAGTAGGGAGGTAAGGTGATTTTAAGGCATCAACATAAGGTTTTCCAATTGTATTATTAACAACATCAACAAACAAAACTTCTTCAATTTTAGCCAAATCATAAATCAAATCAAAACCGGAATCGGAAAGATCATTATTTGCAAAAATTTCATTTGTGCGTATTGAAGCATCGGCTTCCTGCTGAAGAGAATAAGCTTCTTTCAGAATATCATAAGAATCTTTTACATTTTGCATAATCTGCATAGCAGTCTCCTGAGTCATATTTGTAGACTTATTGTAAGGAGTATTCATTAAAGGAATAATACTTCCGCCAGCTACACTTTTGGCTTCCATAGTGGTAAGGCCATATTGTTTTGCAACATCTGTCAGTGCATTTTTTTCAGGTATTACAAAATGTTTTGCATAAATCAAAGTATACAAATCTTTACCATTGGAAGATGGACCAAAAACATCTTTCCAATCAAAGAAATTTCCAAAAGCAACTACTTCATTCCACCAATTTAATTCACCATAAGCAATATTTTCCTGATAAAATTTTATTCCTGTGAAGGAAATTATTATTCCGGAAGCGATTCCTATAATGATTGGTAATATTTTTTTCATTTTTATTTACATTCTGCCGAAGTAGCATCGATAAATTTCCCAGGGAATCTCAATATTTGAGTTTTAATTTTCGCTATAGCAATTTTATATTTTACCATCCCTTTTAAAACGCTCACATATTTTTTATGTGTTGGATATGCAATTCTAAATTCATCATAAGCTCCTATAGTTGATTCCATAGTTGTTCGAGCTTCTTCATACTCTTTATCTATCATTGCATCACGTGATGTTTTTTTATTCAAAAGATTGTCGGCAGTTGGATTTTTAGGAAGATTTTCTAAAGGCAAGAATCCTTTCATTTGATTCAATGTCTCAACATAAGCAAGATAAAGATCCATAGCCCCCATAGATACACAATAAGTACTTACATTTTTTTCACCACATTTTACTGAATAATTTGAAGCTTTAACATCCTTTGGAGGATTAAAATCGGGAGCAGTATAAAAATTTTCACTTTGATCAGCCATTGTGACAAGCATCGCAAGCTTGTCATTAAAATATTCATTCATTGATTCATGATAAAGCCCTTGTACAAGAAAGAAACTGGCACTTGGAGTTTTGAAATTATAATAATCTTTTTTACTGGTTTCCGCATAAATCACATAACTTCCACCTATGAAAAAAGTGGTGATAATTGCAGAAACAGAACTTATTATTATATTTTTAAATTTCATATTAATTTACTACACATTTATTTAAGAATCCCGGCGATTTATTTTTAAATGTAGCGAAAAATCCATACATTTGGGCAAGTTCAATATTTAGATCCTGTAATCTGTTGTCGATCGCTTTATATTTTTCTACGAGCATAGTCGTCTTTTTTTGTACGCTATTGCTTCGAACATAATCCATTAATTTTTGTTTTGCTATTGAAATATAGGCATCTGTAATTTCTCTACATCTTACGTAATTCACATATTCAGTACTTTGATAATTACCAATAATATTTGCATTTAAAGTCACCATTCCGAATACCAAATTAAGTCTTCTCTTGTATGACATATATTTAGCAATCGCTGTATTTAAAATAGTTGTATCTGCACTTTTGTTTTGAAAATTCGTTTCCAAAAATTTTAAAAATTCTAAAGTATCAATATCGAAAAGAGGAGTAATCCTTTGTCTACATTGACTCATTGGAGCGGATTTTAGCGACGTCTCAAGATTTTTTTTCATGTTAGTAAGCTCAGGAGGGAAATCTGCAGCAAAAGAAATCGTAGGAAGAATCATACTTACTATCAATACCGAAATGAGGAGTGAGAACTTTTTCATAATTTTATTTTACAACATCAATGACATTACTCTTAGAGAAAATATAACTATCATCTTTATTTGAGATAATAGTGAAAAATCTATCGGTTGGTAGAATCATACTGCTATTTGAAATAGTGGATTTACAAGGACAAGTATTACATTCTCCAGGCACTACATATATTCCAGGGAATGATTCTTTTTGCGTAAATTTAGAAGGAATAACGGGTGTTTTATCATCATTTGGATCAAAAACATCAGTGCCATTTTTTAATTCAGTTGAATCATCGGTACCTCCACCATCTGAATCTTTTTTTACAGGTTTATTCTCAAAACAGTTGTAAATGTTTAACACCCTGCCGGCAAGAATGAACAATTCTGCACGTGTCATAGGTTTTTCCGGAGCCTTAGCTTCATCTGCAGTAATAATGAAATTATTTTTTACAGCCTTATCTTTAGACATATATTTCGTAAGATTTTGAGCAGCTTGAATAAAATTTACATACCAAGGAGTTCCAATCTGAACCTTATCGATATTTATTATATTTTGCATCTGAAGCGCACTAAGAATTATTTTTGAAGCTTCAGCCAAGTTTATTGTATTATCAGGTTTGAAAGGATGTAAATTATTTTGATAAGTTTCTCCACGATAACCATCAATAAGCGCACGTAAAGCGGATTCTTTTATGTAAGGATAGAACCAATCTATAGGATTTTTAAATTGTATATCTGAGAATCCACCATTGGCCTCATTTGGAGAATAGGCTTTATATGCCTCAGGTCTAGGCTCGATACAAAGCATTTTTAAAAGAATTTTTACAAACTGACTTCTCGTAACCATATCCTCAGGTTTCAAATAAATGCCATCTTCTGATTGAACACCTTCAATAATATCTTTTTCATAAAGATCATTAGCAACTTTTTTTAAATCTGAAGATAAATTTCCAAAATCTGCAAAAGGCGAAACAAAACCATTAGCTGATTTGCTTAGAGTGGTAGGATTTGAAGGTTGAGCGACAGGAACATCTTTTGCTCCAACAATTTTAGCTGAAATACTTGTATTAACGTGAACTTCAGCAATAATTTTATCATCGACAGTAAGATTTATAACAAGTGGATCCTTTGTGTAATCATTGGCTTTTTTAATTGCTTTAAGCCTATTGTCAAGAATAGTGATATTTCCGGAAGGTTCAATCGCACCAAAAAGTATATTATTTTTTTCATCAACAATAGTCGCTCCGCCTGGATTAAATTTACTATCGGAAGGCAAAACTTTTATATCAATTCCATCATTAGGATTCAAATCTATTACATTTGTTCCAAAAGAATTTGAAGAATTTATATCTGTATTTGTATCTCCTACAATATAAACAGTGGCTTCGATATATCCATTCTTATCAACGATTGTGATGCTTGTAGGGGCATCGCTTGATTTATTTGATGTATTTATTTTGATAGAATATCCATCTGCAAGTTCACCGATATTACCGGTTTTTGGATTTATTTTTGCAATAACTTTTCCATTTTCATCTTCAATCAAAATTGTGTCATCTGTAGAAAAATCATTAATAACATAAGAACCATCGGCAGCTGTTTTATATTTTCCATCTTTTTCAGACGTAGGTGTTTTAATTTTTTCAAGCTTTGGCACAAGGCTAAGATTGCCACCAATAGCTCTATAGGCATAACGTTCCCTCATAAGACTGAAAGGAATATTTGCTAAAGCAGGATCAACTTTTCCTGAAGCTACAGGCGTTCTTTCAAGAGGCTGATCAAGCGAAATCTTTGGTGCGAAAACATTTATAATGATTTTTTGAGACGAAGAATTTCCTGAAGTATCAAGAACATTAAGTACAGCATAATGCATTCCTAAATCACCTTCATTCATAAAAGGCCCGATATTGAATTTTGGATTACTCTTATCATTTGTTTTGTTGCCATCACCATTTTCATCTACAGCCAAATTTACGTCACTCCATATTAATTTAGGGAACTGAGTTACATTTTTCTGTACATTCTCAAAAGGTAACATTTCAACATAGTATTCTGCGACACCACCATCTATATCTATAGAATTACTCGCATCTATCAAAACGCTTTGGAAGATAGGGACATTAAAAGTAGTCTTAGAAATAGCAGGTAAAGGTGGTTCTTTATCAGAACACAAAGGCGCTTCATACATTGGATAATAAGACGTAAAATTCACTCCATCTTTTGTCATATAATCCGAAACAGCGCTATTTGATGCGGAAACATATATGTCACCTTTTTCTGATTTAGGAGTCTCTTTATGATTTATTTTCATATAAACATCTCCTCCCATTGAGAAAACAATATCCTTATCTGTATCGCTATCTGCGTCAATGAAAAGAGTATTCATCGCACCTCCAAGCTCAGAAGTGTAAGTCAAAACACTTTCGTTTTTACCATCCGCTACAACGTAAAATCCTTTCGGCGCACCAACGGCAGCAGATTCATTTCCAGCTACAGCAGTATTCTTAATATCTCCTGCTGTAGGCTCGTATGCTATCATTCTTTCTTTCACATCATCACTGAAAAGAGATCCTTTTATTTCTTGTTTTGTTGAAGAAGAGATATCGATTTTTTGCAAAGTATTTTCTGCAAGAATATCATTGCTATCTGTGTCTTCTGCAATAAATTTCATGAATTCGTCATAATCTTTTATTTCTGACAACACATCATTTGATTTAGTCATACCATTTGCATAAGCCAACATACTATTTCTTATCGCAGACATTTTTTGCATTTCGGGATAATTTGAGAAAGAACTGCTGTCAAAATCTTTTATATCGGAAAGTTTTTTATTTAAGATCGGATCATTCTTATCCAAAATAGATTCCGTCGCAGTAAGATAAAATGTTTCAGGATAATCTTCATCGATATCAAGAGTTGAAACATATTTATCAATATCACTGCTGAATTTACTAAGTTCACTATTTAGCTGAACAAAAATTTCAGGGATTGAAGTCTGTTTTTTATCAACTGCTTTCTCAACTTCATCGATAGTTTTTTCAGTGACATCTTGTACCTCGGAAACACCTTCTTTAATACCTTCTTGCGCTTTTTTAACCGCACCATCTGTTATTTGTTTTACAAGATTATTTATAGCAGCTTGGAAAGGAAGGCCTGTATATTCATTTATGCCCTTTATCAATTTGGCACTTTGTTCATTAATCTTATCAGCGCCAAGTTTTGCAAAATAATAGATGAAACTTGTATCAATTCCGAAATTCAATTTCGCTTCAACTTTTATTTGATCAACATAGTCATATTGTATAGCAGGCATCTGAAGTGAGAATTGCTTCAAGACAGGCAAAATCGATTGAGCTGATGGTTGGGTCAATGTTTCTATTTGGGTTGCAAGATCTCCCTCTGAAATTGGTAGTAGTCCTTTCTTCAAAAGACATAGAATCTTTATAACTTTTTTAAGACTTGTAACAACATCCATCACTTCGTTCGGTAATTTAGGGATCTTTGGTGGACGTGGTAAATCAGGCAAATTTGGGAAGGCAAGGTTTGGCAGATCAGGAAAATTAGGCATCACGAATTCAGGGAAATTTTTGATCCAATCCGGGATATCAAATTTTGCATCTACTCCAAAAGCTTTGGAAATATCCAGTGTATAATCTTCAGGAATCAACTCAGGAAGAGTGATGGTAGGAAGATTTGGCAGATTGATAGATTCAGGCTTGAATACAACATCCGGCCACACTATATGAACACCTGTTTTTATTTTTGAAATATCAAAAACTATATCAGGCCATTTTGGAAGCGGTATGACAGGAGGATCTGGAATACTAACAAAAAGATTTAAAAGCATTCCAAGTTTGCTAAACCTATCGCTTTTATTACAATCATTACACGATTTTTCATAATCAATTGAAATTTTTAAAATAGTTTGCCAATCTTTGAATGTTTTGATTGCATCTTCGACAGCTTTAGTCCACGACTCAGCAATTTTATTTTGGCGTTTTATGTATCCACCGGTAAATT
>CALRHQ010000025.1 GCA_943359415.1 Candidatus Peribacteria bacterium | reverse complement strand
TGCATGCATAAGCCTTGGAGATATAAAATATCATGCTGAATACCTGCTTGAATCTGCAAATATTATTGAAAGTTTTTGTAAAGATTCCGGTATGGAGGCTATTATTACGGCTCTAAAAGTGTTAAAATCACCACTTAATGTGCTTGATACTACTATTAAAGCTTGGTTGGAAAAATTAAATGAAGAATTAAAAAAATAATGAAAAGACTTAGAATAAAAATAGTCGGACAAAGTGGAATGGGACTACTGAGCGTTGGAGAAATGTTCATAGATGCATTTAATGAACTTGGGCTTTTTGTATATTCTGACCGCGAATATCCATCTTTGATAAAAGGTGGACATTCTTGTTTTACTATCAACATTAGCGATGAAAGAATTTTTTCTTTATCAGAATTTGCAGACGTAATGATTGCGATTGATAGTGTGAGCCTTAGTGCGTATTTCGATTTCTTGGTCGAAGGTGGAATCTTGGTTCATGGCATGGAAAAGCCACTTTCAATAAAACGTATCCTTGAAAAAGCTGTTGATAAAAATGTAAAAGTTATACATTTAAATGCCAGAGAAGTCTCGAAAGAAAGCGGTGGAAGCGTGCTTATGCAAAATACTGTTTTGGTAGGAATGGCATGGAAAGTTCTTGGCCTTGATATTGCTGGAATTGAAATGTCTTTAAGAAAAAGATTTGCTGAAAAAGCGAATGTTATTGAAACCAATTTGAAGTGCTTAAACGCAGGGTACGATAGAGTAGATTCTGCAAATTTGGGAAGTAATTTCGTAAAAAAATTGTCCGATAAAAAAATTGAAAAGAAATTTTTGATTGATGGAAATAAGGCAATTGCTCTTGGTGCCATAAATTGTGGAGTGCGGGCATATTTTTCTTACCCTATGAGCCCTTCGAGTACCGTGCTGACTTATCTGGCTGATATTAGCGAAAAAACAGGTATGATAATCAAGCAGGCTGAAGATGAAATAACCGCTGCTCAAATGGCACTTGGTGCTATGTACATGGGAACGCGTGCGCTTGTTGCGACTTCCGGTGGAGGATATGACCTAATGACGGAGACAATATCTTTGGCAGGAATAATGGAGAGTCCGATCGTAGTTGTCATAGGACAGCGCCCAGGGCCTGCTACAGGCCTTCCTACATGGACGATGCAAGGTGACCTTAATCTTGCTGTTTTTTCTTCACATGGAGAATTTCCTAGAGTTGTTTTGGCCGTAAGTGATAGCATTGATGCATTTTATTTAATTCAACATGCGTTTAATTTTGCTGAAAAATTTCAAGTACCAGTAATCGTTCTTTCTGAAAAAACTATTTGTGAAGGAAAAATAAATGTTGGGACTTATGATGAAAATGCTGTAGAAATCGAAAGAGGGCTTGTCGCTGCAGATGAACTTGTTAACGTCAAACGTGAAGATAGGTATGCTTTGACGGAAAGTGGTGTGTCAAAAAGGTGGCTTTGCGGTGAAAGTGAAGTCTACCATATCACGAATGGTGATGAACATTTTGTTGACGGTGCTGTAACGGAAGAGGCGGATGAAGTTGAAAAGATATATTCAAAACGAATGAGGAAAATCGAAACTATAAAAAAATCTTTACCAAAGCCTGAAATTTTTGGGACTCAAAAAGAAGCTGAGATTTCTTTTGTCGGATGGGGTAGCTCAAAAAATGTGATGAGAGATGTTATCGAAAATTGCCTGGAGAAAGGGATGAAAGTTAATTATTTGCATTATAGTTTTGTATGGCCGATTGATGAGGAAAGTTTAAAAGATTTTTTCAAAAATAATAAAAATGTACATTTGATTGAAGAAAATTATTTGGGACAATTTGGAAATTTGGCGGAAAATTGCGGAATAAAATTTGATGGACGACTTTTAAAATTTAATGGACGATCTTTTTTTGTAGAGGATGTTATGAATTACATCGATAAAAATTTGCAAAAATGAATGAAAATATTTTAAAAAATTTGGCCTGGAATGCAGGAAATTATATGAAGTTTGAAACTGAGAGGCCTCAAACTTGGTGTACAGGGTGTGGAAATTTCGGCATACAGAACGCATTAAAACGTGCTCTTGTTTTAGAAGGATTTGACCAAAAAAATGTTCTTTTCTGTTTCGATGTCGGATGTAGTGGAAATGGCGCGGATAAAATCGAGGGATATTCTTTGCATGGACTTCACGGACGAGTTATTTCGCTTGCAGCCGGGGCTGCACTCGCCAATGAAAATATAAAAGTAATCTCTTTTGGTGGAGATGGTGCGACTTTTAGTGAAGGTCCTGGGCACTTGATTCATGCTGTTAGAAGTAATTATCCTATGATTTTTGTACATCATAATAATGAAAATTTTGGGCTTACTACAGGGCAAGCTTCATCACTTACAAAAAAAGGTGCGAAGATGAATGCTAGTCCTGATGGAGTATTTTTGGATCCTATAAATACGATGGATTTTGTTTTGGGACTGAAACCTTCTTTTGTCGCGAGAGGATTTTCCGGAGATATTGATTATTTAACTGAACTTTTTAGAAAAGCTTTGCGCCATGATGGATTTGCGTATTTGGAAGTTTTGCAATCATGCCCGACTTACAATAGAGATACTCCCGAACATTGGTATGCTGATAGGGTTAAGCATATTGAGGATGCGAAAAACTATGATTCATCTGATATTTGGCAGGCAAGAAAACTTGTGGAAGATTTGAATGATGAAATTTATACAGGTGTTATTTTTGAAGACAAATCAAAGATGAATTTTTTGCGAGCAATTCCAAATAGAAAAAATACGAAGACTGTTTTGAAAGATGAAGTGAAGAGGTATGGAATTAGTGAATTTTTGTAAGAGTTAATTTGTAATATGCGTAATTTTTTTAAAACCAGATACATTCTAATGTTTATTGTTTTTTGTATAATATTGGCCGTTGCGTCTTGTTTTTCTCTTTTGCCTGCTGGATTTCTTACGATTGTAGTTTTCTTTGCCGAGAGTGGTTCTTTATATCCGCCATTGTTCTTTGCTACATTTTTATTTATTTCGTTTTTTACGACAGCGTCATTTCTTATTTATTTACTCGCAAAATCAACTAGATTTGGTATTACAGTAAAGAGGCCTTTTCTTTTGGCTTTTTTTGTTATTCTTTCGTTAAGTATTTTTATTATATGTAATTATATTTTATCTTTGTAAGAGTTTTGCCACAGATTTTAGTTTTTTTAGTTTTGCGCGCATGAGTGGAGAACCGGCATAGGTCTGCAGAAATTCTTCATCGGATTTTATTGCTATGATTTTTTTGAGTGAGATTTTATCGCCTGCAATTGGTTGTAAAAATTCACCGTGTGTTGTGATTTTTTGTTTTCCTAAATTGTGAGGACAGACTTCTTGGCAGATATCACAGCCGAAAACTCTTTTTGTTTTTTTTATTGCGTCTGCAACTTTTTTTGGAATCTTTCCTTTGTTTTCAATTGTTTGATAGGCTATGCATCTTCTGGAATCAATTATCCCTGGAGCGATGATGGCTCCGGTTGGGCAGGCGTCGATGCAACGGGTGCAACTGCCACAAGGGGAATTAGACAGGAAAGTTCCCTCCAAACGTCCTCGGCCGGCCACCAAGGGAGCCTGCGGAATGTTTGTTCGAAAACTTTCCTGACTAATTCCACTGGTTAGCTCCAAAGTTGTAATTATCTCTGAAAGAAGAATCCAAGAACCGAAAGTTTTTGTGATGATGCATCCATTTTTTCCTATTTGGCCGATGCCGGAAGTTTCCGCATAAGCTCTTTCTAAAATAGGACCAGTATCGACATATGATTTGACGAAATCATTTGGAAATTTTTCTTTCAAATATACTTCGAGTTGTTTTAATTTCTTTGAAATTATTTTGTGATAATCTCTGCCATAAGCGTATCGTGCGATTATTCCTTCGTCTTTTGAATTTTTCTCATTTTCTTGTTTGTGAAAATAATTTATTCCAAGTGAAATCACAGTTTTTGCATTTGAAAGAATTTTTGATGCATCTTTTCTTTGTGCTGATTTCTCCATGTATTCCATCCCGGCATTCATTCCTTCTTTAAGCCATTTTTTATACACATTAAAATAATTTTTATTTATTTTTGCAGGAGAAAATCCAACCAAATCGAAGCCTATTGATAATGCAAAAGTTTTTATTTCGAATTTTGCCTCATCTATGAGCTTTTTTTGCTCTTCCGTTTTCTCTGAAATTTTCTTCATAGTGCTATGCTCCAACATTGAGATCCTTTTTGCAATGAATTTTTCGTTTTATCCGCTTCACTGTTAATTTTTAAAGTGCTAACATTTACTCCTTTATATATAGTTTTTCACTAAAATTTGTTGATGGAGCAAATTTCTGAACAATTAGAATTAGAATTTAACAAAGCAAAAAGAGTTTTCGAAGGTGCTCAGAAAATTTGTATTATCTCTCATAGAAGCCCTGATGGTGATGCAGTAGGTAGTAATTTAGCGCTAAGAATGGGGCTTGAGAATATTGGAAAGACCGTTGTTAGTGCATGCGTAGATACTGTTCCACATGACAGTATTTTTTTAAAAAATGCCGATACATATGTGCAAGATTTTAATTATGAAGATTTTGATGTAATTGTGAGCGTGGATTGCGGAGATATTAAGCTGGTAAAATTTCATGAGACAAAGCCTGAAATTTTGACTGGAGAAAAGCCATTTATAAATTTTGATCACCATGAATCGAATAATCTTTTTGGAAAAATAAATCCTGTCGATCCGCGTGCCGCTGCGACTTGCGTGATTATGTATAAATTTTTCAAATTTTGTGACTGGAAAATTACTATCGATATAGCAAACTCTCTGCTTCATGGCATTTATTTTGATACAGGTGGAATGATGCATAGCAATTCAACCGCAGAGGTTTTCAGAATTTGTAGCGATTTGATTTTGAAAGGTGCAAATGTACAAAAAATTTCGAAAGAACTTTTTCATACGACTCCTGTAAACAGATTACGCCTTTGGGGAAAAATTATGGAAAGAACATATGTTAACGATGAAGGTGTGACGATTTCTGCAGCAAGTGTAAGCGATTATACGGCTTGTGGAGCAAAGTCTCATGATACCGGAGGAGTTATTGATTATTTAAATTCTGTGCCAGGTTCGAAGTATTGTATTTTGCTAAGCGAGGACGATAAGGGAATAGTGAAGGGGTCTCTGCGCACGCAACGCAATGATGTAAATTTGTCCGAAGTGGCTTCACAATGGGGAGGAGGTGGACATCCAAAAGCGAGCGGTTTTGGAATTTCAGGAAAACTTCAGCCTGTTTTTTCCTGGAAGGTTGTTGGAAATGGCGGGGAGGCGCATGTGGAGGATGTAAAGTTTTAGATGCCCTTAAGCTGTTCTTTCGCAGATTTTAGTTTTGTTGCGTCTATTTCTCTTAAAAGTTTTTTGAAAGTGCTTATGGATTCTTCAAGAGTTTTTTCCTTTTTTGATTTGATTGTATATTTTTTCATGAATCTATTATATCTTCTCATTGACCTTTGTGGAATTCTTTTCTAAAATCTCTGTAAATGAAGACTAAAATCACGGCTAAATCTTCGAAAAAAATCTCCAATAAATTTAAGAAGGTTTTGGTATTGGGAAGTGGTGCATTGAAAATAGGCGAAGCTGGTGAGTTTGATTATTCCGGTTCTCAAGCCATAAAAGCGCTGAAAGAAGAAGGAATCAAAGTAGTCTTGATCAATCCAAATATTGCAACGATTCAAACTAGCGAAGGGCTTGCTGATAAGATTTATTTCTTGCCTGTGAATCCTTTTTTCGTAGAAAAAATCATAAAAAAAGAAAAACCGGATGGTATATTTTTGGCTTTTGGAGGGCAAACTGCTCTAAACTGTGGAATAGCACTTTTCGAAAAAGGTGTTTTGAAAAAGTATGGAGTTGAAGTTTTGGGAACACAGGTTGAGGCAATTCAAAAAACTGAAGATCGTGCACTTTTCAACAAAGAACTTCAAACAATTGGCGTAAGAGTGCCAAGAAGTCATGCGTGCACAAATAAAGATCAGGCGGTAAAAGCTGCGAAAGATATCGGATTTCCTCTGATAATAAGAGCTGCCTTTACACTTGGGGGAAAGGGAAGCGGATTCGCGAATGATTTTGAAGAACTCGATGAAATGCTGGACACGGCTTTTGCTTTTAGTCCGCAGGTTTTGGTTGAAGAAAATTTGAAAGGATGGAAGGAAATTGAATACGAAGTTGTGCGTGATTGTAATGATAATTGCATCACGGTTTGTAATATGGAAAATTTCGATCCGCTTGGAATTCATACCGGAGAATCTATTGTTATTGCGCCATCACAAACGCTTACAAATAGCGAATATCATAAGCTTAGAGAGCTTGCGATAAAGGTTATAAGACATTTTAAAATTGTCGGAGAATGCAATATTCAATACGCTTTGGATCCTCTTTCTGAGGACTATAGAGTCATAGAGGTGAATGCTCGTTTATCACGTTCGTCTGCATTGGCATCGAAGGCGACAGGCTATCCTTTGGCTCACGTAGCTGCGAAATTGGCGCTCGGATATACTTTGCCGGAACTGAAAAACGCTGTCACTAAAACTACAACGGCTTGTTTTGAGCCTGCGCTTGATTATATTGCACTTAAAATTCCTCGATGGGATTTGAATAAATTTCGAATGGTTTCGAAAGAAATCACCAGTGAGATGAAATCTGTAGGTGAGATTATGGCTTTAGGAAGGAGTTTTGAAGAGGTCATGCAAAAAGGACTTCGAATGCTTCAAGTAGGAATGCACGGATTTGTGGCGAATGAAGATATCCAAATCGATGTTGATAAAATTGAGAATGATATTTCACATCCAACACCAAAAAGAATTTTGGTTATCGCGGAGGCTTTGAAACGTGGGTGGACAGTTGAAAAAATTTCCAAAATTTCAGGAATTGATAAATGGTTTTTGGATAAATTGAAGAATATTGTGGACATGTCGAAGCGCATAGAGCAAGCAAAAAATCACATTGATAAGGAAACGATGCGTACCGCTAAAGAAACCGGATTTTCTGATAAACAAATTGGATTTTTAACTAAAAAAACAGAACTTGAAGTGAGAACCGAAAGGAAAAAATTTGGCATACTTCCTGCAATAAAACAAATCGATACTTTGGCGGCAGAATATCCTGCCAGTACAAATTATCTTTATATGACTTATCATGGAAATAGTAATGATGTTGTCCCCGGAAAAAAGAAAAAAGCTATTGTTTTGGGGTCTGGCGCATACTGTATCGGATCGAGTGTAGAGTTTGATTGGTGTTGTGTAAATGCCGTGCAGACAGCGAAAAAAACCGGCTATGAAACTGTAATGATAAACTATAATCCGGAGACTGTTTCTACTGATTATGATATTTGCGACAAACTTTATTTTGATGAACTTTCTTTGGAAAGAGTTTTGGATATTTATGAATTTGAAAATAGTGAAAGCAAAACTGTCGAAGGAGTTGTTGTCTCGACCGGAGGACAAGTGCCTAATAATTTGGCTTTAAAGCTTGATAAAATCGGGGTGAAGATTTTTGGAACTGATGCGAAAAATATTGATCGTGCGGAGGATAGAAATAAATTTTCCGCTATGTGTGACAAACTTGGAGTTGATCAACCAAAGTGGAAAGAGCTTGCGCGTTTGGAAGATATTTATAAATTTGCGGAGGATGTCGGATATCCTGTTTTGGTAAGACCTTCGTACGTTTTGTCCGGCGCGGCGATGAGCGTTGCATATGACAAGCAAGCCCTGGAAATATTTTTGAATAAAGCCGTTAAAATCTCAAAAGAAGCGCCGGTTGTTGTTTCAAAATTTGAACTTGGAGCGAAAGAAGTTGAAATTGATGCTGTTGCTTACAAAGGACAAATTGTTATTTATGCAATTTCTGAACATATAGAAAATGCCGGAGTCCATAGTGGAGATGCAACTATCGTTTTGCCTCCTCAAAAACTTTATATCGAAACTATTCGAAGAATAAAATTGATTGCGAAACAGATTGCAAAAGAATTGGATATTTCCGGACCGTTCAATATGCAATTTTTGGCTAAGAATAACCGCGTAATGGTGATTGAATGTAATTTGCGTGCGAGCCGAAGTTTTCCATTTTCTTCAAAAGTTACCGGTTATAATTTTATAGAAATTGCGACACATGCGATGATTTCAAAAACATCAAAACATTTGAGCAAAGAAGCAAAAAAACTTTTGGAATATCGAAATTATAAGACTTTGGATTTGGATCATGTTGGAGTAAAAGCACCACAATTTAGTTTTCCTAGACTTAAGGGGGCTGACCCTGTGTCTGGCGTAGAAATGGCTTCTACCGGAGAAGTTGGCTGTTTTGGAGAAGATTTATATGAAGCATTTTTGAAAGCTATGATTTCAGTAGGATTTGAAATTCCGAAAAAAGGAGTTTTGTTTAGTGTTGGAGGATTACATGATAAAACTGAAATAATTTCCGTTGTTCAAAATTTTGCCGATATGGGATTTGAGATTTTTGCGACAGAAGGAACAAGTGATTTTTTAACAGAACATGGCATAAAAAATGAAAAACTTTGTAAAATTTCTACAAAATGTTCTCCAAATTTACTCGATGCAATGATGAAACGCGAATTTGATTTGATTATAAATATCCCAAAAAATTACAGCAGGACTGTCGCTACAGATGGCTATATGATAAGAAGGAAGTCTGTTGATCTAAACATTCCCCTGATCACAAATGTACAGGTCGCGAAAATAGTTTCCGAAGCTATCAAAAAATACTCCGCGGATGATTTGTCGATAAAAGAAAGGGGAGAATACTTTTAATTGTGATATATGAGACAATGGCTTTCAGCCTTTTAAAAGTCGCTGTTTTGTGATATAATATTTCGATACTTAAATATCGAAATAAATGTCAAGAAATGGTCCTGAATCATATGTGGATGCCCCTAAATTAAGCAAAGATGTTGCTTCAAGTTTTAAATATGATTTTGATGAAGAAAAGCCTGCTGGATTTGACCTTCTTAAGTCTAACCTTTATACGGCTTGCGTAAGGGCAAATAGAGCTCTTGGCTTCAAAGGTAGAGGCAATTTTTCGAATGCTGATTCTCGTGCAAGGTCACTGATTTCAACGCTTCGAAATGCAAAAATTAAGAGTCCTCGAGATGACAAGGAAACTACTGCATTAAGATATCTTCGTGTTTTGGTTGCCGAGAGAAAAATCGCAAAAATCATAATCAATACAGATTCTTCTTTTTCATTTTTGGATAAAAAGGGAGATGAAATTTTTGAATTTGATGAACGTGGAGCCAAGATAGAAGCTATTTTGTCTGAGTCTGTGCGTAGACGTAAGGGAATACAAGAATCTCTTTTTGGCCTTCTTACTCGAAAAGCCGGTGAAGTTGTTCGTAATGTAAAAAAAATCTCGAAGAAAGTCGGAATAGATTTTAGTAAGGATTATTCTCAAACACATACAAAAACCCCGACACTGGAACTAGCTAGCCTTTATCAGGGAATTTCACCTTTGGAATTAGTTCGTGCGTCCGGCAGACCACCGAATGTCGTTGAAGATAAATTTAGAAAACTTGATGTTTGTTCAGCTTATGTCACTCAATTGCTTATTCAAGAATTTGGTAGAGGTGCTGTGACAAAATCCGGGCTTATCAGAAATGGTAAATTTTCGAATGCTTGGGACATGAAGGAAAATGGCTTAAGGGCTGGAGGAATTTCTATTCCTGCAAGTACCGTTAAAAATTTGAGACAAAGGCCTGACGGTAAAATGGAAGTTTATGATCAGGCAGGTTATTTAAAAAATCTTGGAAAATTTTTCAAGAATATTGATAATGGACAATATCCTTCACTTGTAACTTGTTTTCATTCTGCTACCACTCATGTGAAAGATGTTGTTGATGCAAATAAGGATCGGCCACTTGAATTTAGAAGTTATAATTCGCATGTCTTGGTTTGTCTTGGAAGAGAGAATCCAAAATTTGCAGACGTTCACTCGAATGGAAAACTTGACGCCCTTATCCGTGCAAAAACAGGGGTTGCTGCCAGATTTTGCGGCCTTCTAAATATTAAAATTCAGAAAAAAGATGGGCAAGTTATCGACCTTTCTTATCAAAAGACTGACAACATTTCTGTCGAAACCGGTGATCGTGTATCTTGGCAAGACGCATTGCTTTCTGATTTTTATCACGGGAAAGAAAGAATTTTAGGGTTGGCGTTTTACGCCTCTAATCCTGGAGAAATCATCATGGAACAATTGGTTTTGAATGGTGTTAAAAAGGCTAAACCAAAATATGAAGCCACTGATTATTTTCATTTTAAAGAGGGATTGTCTATTTCCGTACAATTGAAAGAACGTTTTAATTTGAATGATACTGATGCTCGTTATTATTTAGCTGCATTGGCGGATGCAGGAATCAATATAAATATAATTTCTCCAAAATCCATCATACCTGTTTTTGATATTCCAAGAATGAAAGCTGAGATAGATGCAAAAGGTGGCCCTGAAAAAGTTTTAGCCGGAATAAAAATCGAAAGAGCAAAGGATTATAATGAAAATAAAGTCGATGGTGTTTTTACAGTTTTGGAAGGTGGAAAAACTCCTTGGGCTCATTTTGGTAAACATTTTGAAGAAAGTTTTTCCGGAAATCGTACCCTTACCGGCAATGAAAAAAATTATATTTTGGATGCAGTAGATCAGAGCTGTCCTACTATAGATTTAAAGGCAAAGCCTATAACTTTTCAGGCTGGAGATAGCGTTTTCCTTTCTTACAAACGGATTGGCGAAATCGTCGGTGCCGTCAAAGAAATGCAGGCAAAACAATTTGGAAAGAATGATTATGTTCATATTGTTAAAGCTGGCGAATATCCTTATGGATTTATTAAAATCGGTTTTGAGAATGAGGCTGTGACTCTTGGATATAAGACTATTAAATATGAAAGTCTTGATGAAACGGACAGGAATTATCTTTTGCGAGTTCTTGATAATTGCAGTGATGATATTGACTTAGGGCTTGTTTCAAATGCAAAAGGACAGTTCCAATTCAAACATTTTTCTGAAGGAGCAAGACTTGTTCTTCGAAAAGCTGACTTGAAAAATGCGATTGAAATAATTGCGAAAAAACAGGAGTTACAAGCGTCTCCTGAATCCATCGCTCTGACCAGCAAAAATGGAACTTTTGAACTTAAGCATGATGTAAAAGTGGCTATTGATTCTGTTTTTGGAAATGATGCTGTCGTTAGGAATTGTTTATATTTTGTTTGGGGAAACGAACAGTCGAGGGGTGGACTTAGGAAAATGGCCAAAGGTCTTTATACGGCTCTTGGTGGGACAGCTCATTCTGTCGGAGAATTTCAAATCAGACCAACAAAGCAAGATTTGGAATCATGCAGAGGTTTGTTTGAAAAACATGGAATTACTCCTCCTTCCACGCAACCGGAACTTGTGGTATTGGTGAGAGATAATATGACTGCAGCTACAATTGTGGCTGGAATGAGAATAAAGGAATCTGTAAATTCATTCAGTCATTTTATGGCTGCAAATGGAGAATCTCCCGATACTCTTGATAAGAATTTTGTTGTCATGACCGTGAATAGCTATAATCGATCTATAGATTCTGTATATAGAGCTGTTTTCCAAAATTGGGCATATAATTTGGCGACTTTTTCCGGAGCTTTAAGTAACGTGGCCCTAACCGATATAGATCCTTTGCTAAAGAAAGCCGGAGGGAAAGAATCTGTAAGAATGAATATTGCTTTGACGTTTAAAAATGTTGCTACGAAATTAATTTCTGAAGGAAAAATTAAATTTAACGGGAATTTGGACACAGAAGTTTCAAAAATTCTTACAAATAATGTTGCCTTTATTAATGGTGATCTTTTCCATCAAATAAAAGATTGGTATGAATCAAATTCCGGAAAAAAACTTTCGTTTGTTTTCACTAATCAAGAGCTTGCACGTGGAGACAATGTCATTTCTTATTGACGACGTTTCTTGAAAAATGATAAAGACTGGGATGGTCTTTTCAAAGACCGTACAGCCCTCGCATCTTCTATGAAAAAACTTGGCGAAGAACCCGTGGCCGCATCTTTTGTTCCTGAAATCGACCATGAGGATGCCGGTGCAAAAATGGTGGCAGACCGAAAAGAAGCGTTGAAAAATAAATTGCTGGACTCTTTCGGAATTAAGGAATGTTTGATTGGCGAAAATTTGATTTGTTATGCGAAAGGAATGCTTATGTATTCAAGCGTTGGGAAAGGTATTGAATCTGCCTTGCCGGCTCTTTCAAGATTACGCTTCATAGATTTTGTCCAAAAAAATGGAGTTCCTTGGGTAAAGGTCGAAAAAAAATTTACAAAAAATAAAAGAATAGAATCTGAGGTTGGGTACGTCCTGTTTAATAAAGATTTATTTACTCCTCCATCTATTGCTCCACAATCTGTCGCTTCTTCAATCTAGTAAATAGAATTGAACTTTGTTGGCTTGGCGTATACAATACTGAGGCTTTTTAACGGTGAAAAAAGATTTATGAAAGAACAAAAAAATACATTTAAGCTGAAATCAGGTTTGGCGCAGATGCTAAAGGGTGGAGTGATTATGGATGTAGTAAATGCTTCTCATGCAAAGATTGCTGAAGATGCCGGCGCAGTGAGCGTGATGGCTCTTGAACGCGTTCCTTCGGATATTCGTGCACAAGGTGGAGTCGCGAGAATGAGTGACCCTAAGATGATTAAAGAGATCATGAAAGTTGTTTCTATTCCTGTTATGGCAAAGGTAAGAATCGGACATTTTGTTGAGGCTCAAATTTTGGAAAGTTTGGGAGTTGATTATATCGATGAAAGTGAAGTTTTGACTCCGGCAGATGAAAAATATCATATTGATAAAACAAAATTTAAA
>CALRHQ010000024.1 GCA_943359415.1 Candidatus Peribacteria bacterium | reverse complement strand
CGGTCTTAGCATGATAGATGCTGGCATACTCGAAGGAGACTTGGTTCTTGTTAATACGAAGAAACAACCACGCGAACACGATATTGTTGTTGCTTTAATTGACGAAGGAAATACTTTGAAGAGGCTCATTAAAGAAAATGGAAAATATTATTTGAAAGCTGAAAATAAAGATTATAAAGATATTTATCCAAAAGAATCTTTGATGATTCAAGGAGTTGTTACTGGCATGATCAGACAGTATTAGAATTTCTGTCCGAAAAATAAAATTATAAAAAATTAAGACGTATTTCTCGTTATTTAAGCGAGACGTTATTTCTCTAACCCCAAAACCTATGTTCATCACACTAACAATCGACACTCACAAAGTAAAAAAACCTGCAGTAAAAATGCAGACAAAAAGCTTTGCTTCTAGCACTAGCTCCGGCAGTTGGAAAAGTGGATTCAACGCTAAGAAACGTGGATTTTTCGACAAAATGTTTTCCTTGAAACGTGTCAGAGGAAACTATGCTTTAGGTGGACAGAGAGTGTTGGTATAGATGTTTTGTGAAAGAGCTTTCCTTTTGATTTTATAGCTAATATATGTAAGTATTTGTTCGTTAACCTGTATCAACATGAAAGAAGTTTTCTCTAAAATAAACTTCCCTATAGCTCTAGGTGGTAATATCTATCACTTGTCTGGAGCAGATACATTTTTTGACGTGGCCGATAATGGTAAATATGTCATATGTGTCACCGCTTCTGCCAAGAATGCAAAACAAAATCTATCTACAGATGATGATGATTTACGATTGGCTCTAGATGGTTATGAATTTGGCAAATATGAAATACATGAGGAACAAACTTCATGGAAAGGTTTTGGAACGGCTTCTTCGTGGGATGGAGCAAGTTTAAAAGGATGCACTAAAACAATTTATTTTTTCTGCGAATTGCAAAAAGGAGAACATCTCATCAAATTTTACGCTGATTGCACTCCTTCGCTGAAAGAGATTAAAATTTTTAGGATAGAAGATGGAGAAATCTTCCAATTAAAAGACTTATCTCCTACTGCAAATATAAAAATTGATAAAAAAGGTGTGCCTTGGATCAGTTTTGTCTTTTTAGGTGTTAAACCGGAAATTTTTTCTATTTCCTCTGTTTGTGAAAGTGCTAAACAAAAAGGTAGTACGGATGGCGATAATTTAAAAGTAATTATTAATGGCAAAATATTGCATAATAAAAAATCCCCAACTTCCAAAAAATATCAGAATTTTTATTTCTCGGGAGATTTGAATAATGGACAAAGTGAATCACTTAAGATTGGTTCTGAAAATTTTGAATTCTTGGAGGATTCTGTTGAGATTTGGTACGACGAGATGCCGAATGTTTCCATAGAGATAAAGCCGTTTGATAGTGTTAATTCTTGGGCTAATAGTGGCATATTGGAAATAAGAAAATTAAATTTTTATGAATTTATTTTATCTGCATTGGGAAGAATTTTTTCTTTAATTGGACTCAAATATTCCAGTGATTTTTTGAAACATTCTTTGTCAGATAATCCAAAAAACTTAGTGTTTGATGATAAGAGTTCTCTTGTTTCTGAAATAAAAAAAGATCAGACATATACTAATATTATTGCAATTGTTAAAAATCAAATCGAACAAGGTGTTTTGAATGGCCAAGTTTATTTTGGAAACGAAAGTAAGGGGCTAAATGTTAATTTTGAAAGTAGCGACTTACAATTTTCCTTGCATGGGATAAAGAAAGTTGAATACGATGCTGTTCAAAAAGAGCAAAATCTATACTATGTAAAATTTAAATTGTTCGATGTTTATGATTTTGATACTAAAGCTTATGAAATCAGTCCTGTATGGGTTGGTGTACATATGGCTGATGTTTTAGAGGCAATTACGATTTTAAAAAACTTTGAAATAGAAATTAATATTGAAGATTTAATAAATACCTATGAAATTTAAAAATGTTATTTATTTTTTGATTGGCTTCATATCGGGAATTATTATCCCGAATGTTCTGTTCTTGATATTTACCTTTCTGTTTATTTTTGCACATGGAATAATGTGCCCACTTTGTATGCCATAATTGTTATTTTATGTTCAATAAAATTCCAGAGATTATACGAGTCGGTTTTGTTTTCGGGTTTATTTTCCTGATTGCTTTCTTTGCATTTTTATTAACGCATCCCAAATATTGGGGCACTATGTAAACTTGCAGATTTTCGTATATTATCTGTCGTATTTTCCCATGTTTATAGCTTTGTTACGGTCTATTGTTTCATTAATATCTTGTGGTGATGTCCATTGCGTTGATAACGGACTTAATGCACAAATCTTTAAATAATATCCGTTTACTATATCCCTTATTGTTTGATCAGGATGTGTAAGCTCTGATGCTAATGTTGTGAAATCCAAAACTTGAAACATTTTTGGATCTTGTATCAATTGTCTTATAGCCATTGCCTGATGTTCATCAGGTCTTTCCATCCGTCATTTCCAGGAGTAAAGCTTTTGGATATATGTGGACGTGGAATTGCTCCACATTGATCCATCATATCTACTGTAAATTGGTAAGCAGCTCCTAATGTTCCTGCTGTATCGGCGCCATAATGTCCGAATACCATCAATATTTCAGGAGTTATGCCAAAATCTTTTTTTGATGTTCTTATTGCTCTTTCACATTCCGCTATAGTTTGATTTTTTGCCATTAATTTAAAAACTGCATCATCAAATCCATCTACCCCAAATCCTACTGTGCTTAGTCCTGAATCTTTTATTGCATGTACCCATTGTTCATGGTTTTTTGCTGCGTTTAAGAAACTTGTGACTCTTGATAGTCCCCTCGTCTCTATATCAAATCCTGGATTCTCTGCTTTCAGTCGCCTTACTTCTCGTGAGAAATTGTATAGCATTTCCGGAGATTGAAATAAATCCAGATTTGAGAGATACATTGATAACTTATTTATTCCAAGTTTTTTTGATCTTTGCACTAAATAATCTAAATCTTTTATCGCTATATCTATATTTCTGTATTGCTCTCTTTGCTGTTTGTCTGCTGCACAAAATGTACATCCTTGATTGCAACCTTGTGATAAATAAAAAGAAAATTCTCTAGATAAATATTCACGCATATCCTCATCATCTATTTTTTCATAAATTCCAATTAGTGAAACTTCTTCTTTTGGAGGTAGCACTCCTTGAATTTCAAGATTCGTTTTAAGCATTAAATCTATATTTCCATTTGCTGAATCCGGCCCGAATAATTGTGTGAATTCATGTGGTTTAAGTCCTGAAACCACTTTCCCTCCCAACAAAAATCTCCCATCACAAGGTCTTTCTCCTCTTATTCTTCTTTGTAAATCTATTACCTCCGGAATATATGGTGAACCAACTAAATTTATCCCAGTAATTGCAGTACTAAGTTCTGCTTTCCTGAAATTTTCATCAAAAATTCTTGTTTCGATTCCTGTGTGTTCAAGTCTGGCCGCAACTGTTTGTAGACTTGTTGGCATATAAATGTGCCCTTTTTCACCTGATTCTAAAGGTGGTGAGTAATTATGCCTTGGCTGTACCAAATCTATGCTTTTCATATAGTTGTTGTTATTTTTAAAAGGAATTACTTTATCATGTTTTTGACATTTTGTCGACACCCTACCAACAGGTCTTTTTCTCTATTGATTAGCCTTATTTAAAGCTGTATAATAGAGTTGTCGTAAAATTTTCGACAACAGAATGATCACAGACGTACTTAAAAAAATAGGGTTCAATGAGAAGGAATCTTCAGTCTACATTCAATTGGTTAGAATGGGTTCTTTGTCTGCTTCAACTTTATCTACTAAAACCGGGATCAATAGGACAACAATCTATGACATTATTGAAATACTTGGAAAAAAGGGGCTAATAAGTTCGATTCAAAAAAATGGTGTTACCTATTTTAAAGCATTAGATCCACGTGAATTGGTAAATTACATAGAGAGAGAAAAAGTTGAACACGTAAAAGAATTGGAGAAACAACAAAAAATAATAAAAGATATTTTGCCGGCATTGATCTCGTTGGAGAATCCTGAAAGTACAAAACCTAAAGTCACTTTTTTTGAAGGAGAAAAAGGCATGAGGCAGGCTTACGAGGACACCTTAACTTCATCCGAAGAAATTTTGGCATATGCAAATGTTGAAGAAATGCACAAAGGTCTTCCAAATTTTTTCCCTGAATATTATGAGAGACGTGGTGTGAAAAAAAATATTCATATTAAATGTATTGCCCCAGACAATAAAATGTCCGCAGAAAGGCATAAAAAAGATAAAGCGGAAAATCGTGAAATGATCCTGATTCCAAAAGAACAATATGAATTTTCTCCGGAAATAAATATTTATGATGACAAAGTCCTAATTGCTTCATGGAAAGAAAAAATGGCAATCATCATCAAGTCAAAAGAGATCGCAGACTTTCATAAAAAAATGTATCAATTGTCATGGAATCTTCTGAAAAAATCTCAATCTAAGAAAAATAAATAGCTTTTATTTTTGCTTTACGACTGCGTGGCAATGTCCTAGAATCTGCGATGTGCCACTATAGCTCAGCTGGTAGAGCAATACTTTCGTAAAGTAGAGGTCCCCGGTTCGATTCCGGGTAGTGGCTCCAGTTATTCCATTTTTGAATTAATTATATATTTCTTTTCTGTGTTTTATAGATAGAATCCATATTTCCTCTTTGGATTTTCTTAATTCTATTATAGCTCTGTAATTGCCTATTCTAAACCTATGAGTTGCTGGCAACATGTTTGCTAATGGCGTGGCAAAGCTTAAAGGATTTGGTGTTTTCAAAAACCATTCCAATTTATTTAGAATTCTTAAAGCCAATTTTGGATTTAAATTATTTAAATCGTTGCTTGCCGTTTTTGAATAGACCAATCTCATTTGTTTCACTTAAAGCTTTAAAGCTTTCTTTGCTATTTGAGCTTTAAGGTCTTTGTGTGATACATAATTCCCATTCTCTATTTGGTCATGGGCTATTTGTAGGTCCTGTAATATTCCTTCCCTTGTTTTCATTTGGAAAGGTATTCCTTTGTCCTCAACCACTTTGGCCAGATATATTTTTATACCTGTCGATAAATCTAATCCAAGTTTGGAAAAGATTTTTGAGGCCTTCGTTTTTGTGTCTACAGGAACACGTATATGTACAAGTGTAGTCATATTGGAAGTATACATTGTATATTGATTGTATCACACTTTACCTTAAAGCGTAAAGCAAGAAATTTATGACATTGTAAAGACAGAAGATTAAATTTTTGTTAAATTTTCATTAAATTTTCTTAAAATCTTTGCTAGACTTTGCTTCCTGAAGACAGGGGCAATTTAATAAGGGTTTATGGAAAAGATTACGCCGATGATGGCGCAATATCATAAAATTAAAGAAATTCATAAAGATGCTATTTTGATGTTTAGGCTTGGTGATTTTTATGAAATGTTTTTCGAGGATGCACAAAATGCATCAAAAATTTTGCAAATTGCGTTAACGGCAAGGAATGGTACTCCTATGTGCGGAATCCCTTATCACGCACTTGATAATTATCTTTCAAAACTTACTCGCGCAGGAAAAAAAGTTGCGATTTGTGATCAAGTTACTGAACCAACCGGCAAAGGAATTGTTGAAAGAGAAGTGATGCGAGTAATAACTCCAGGAACAACTTTTGACGAAAATATTATTGATAGCAGGACAAATAATTACGTGGCTTGTGCGTATGAGAATAAAGGCATTTTCGGCTTTGCTTACTGCGACGTTACAACTGGGGATTTTTATTCTACTGAAGTTCAAACTTTAAACGAACTCGGATCTGAAATTTTGAGGATTAGTCCTGCAGAGATTATTTATGATAGGAAATTGTCTGACAATACCAATGATCTAACTTCAAAAAACAGTCTGCTTAATTTTTTGAAAGGTTTGAAAAGTATTTATGCATTTCCTTTTTCTTATGTAAAAGTTCCAGGTGAAAGTTTGAAAAAATATTTTGGCATTCATTCTCTAAGTGTTTTTGGGCTTGAGGACAAGCACTCTGCGATTTTTGCAAGTGCGATGCTTTATGAATATTTACTTGAAACTCAAAAGTCTGACATAAAACATATTCAAAAAATTTCTTCATATTGTGTTTCTGATTTCATGATTCTTGATCAAGCATGCATCAGAAATCTTGAACTTTTTTATACTTCCCGTGATAAAAAAGATGGCAGCGTAATCTCAATTTTGGATAACACTAAAACTCCAATGGGTGGCCGTATGATAAGAAATTTTCTGCTTCATCCATTGCTTAAAAAATCTGAAATCGAAGATAGACTTAGTAAAGTTTCTTTTTTTGTTTCTGATTCTACTTTGCTAAGGAATTTGCGTGACATATTGAATGATATTTTTGATATAGAAAGATTACTTAGTCGTTTAAGTCTTGGTACCGGAAATGCACGCGATCTTGTTGCACTTAAGTCATCACTAAAAAGTTTGCCAACGATAAAAAAACTTTCAAATTTTTATGGACTTGAAGATTTGATTTCAGGTCTTGGAGATTTTTCTGTACTTACTGATTTGATTGATAATGCTATCGTTGATGAAGCTCCTTTGACCGTGAAGGAAGGTGGAATTATAAAAGATTCTTTTGATAAAGAATTGGATGAACTACGAAATATAGGGACTGAAGGGAAAAATTTTATAAAAAATTTACAGGAAAGAGAAATAATAAGAACAGGAATTTCATCTTTAAAAATAAAATTTAATAGTGTTTTTGGTTACTATATTGAAATCAGTAATACCAATCTGGCTGCGGTTCCTAGTGATTATATCCGCAAACAAACTTTGGTAAATGCGGAAAGATTTATCACTCCGGAACTTAAAGAATATGAAGAAAAAGTTTTAAATGCCGAGGAAAAAATCAAACAATTGGAATATGAGATTTTTTATAAAGTCAGAATGGAGGTAGTGAAAAATATGAGCGAGATCAAGGCTTGTGCAAGAGCCATAGCGTTGCTTGATGTTTTTTCCACTTTCGCATTTAATGCTGTGAAAAATAATTATTGTCGACCAGAGATTACTGACAATGATAATTCTTTTGAAATTGTAAATGGCAGACATCCAGTCATAGAAACATTAAATGAATCTTCAAATTTTGTTCCAAATGATTTAAGCATGAATGATGATTTAAGATTTTTACTTATCACAGGTCCGAATATGGGCGGAAAATCTACATATTTGAGACAGGTTTCAATAATTATTTTAATGGCTCAAATAGGAAGCTATGCTCCTGCCGATAGTGTTAAAATTCCTGTTTTTGATCGCATCTTTACACGTGTAGGAGCAAGCGATAATTTGATCCAAGGTGAAAGCACTTTTATGGTTGAGATGCAGGAAACATCTCATATTTTGAATCATGCTACTTCAAAAAGTTTTATTATTTTGGATGAAGTCGGACGTGGAACTTCTACTTATGATGGAGTCAGTATTGCGTGGGCAATTACTGAATATATTCACAATTTTGTTAAAGCAAAAACTCTTTTCGCCACGCATTATCATGAATTGATTGGCCTTGTAGATGGGCTTACTGCAGCTAAAAATTTGAGTGTGGCTGTTAAAGAAAATGAAAGAGATGGTGTTGTGTTTTTATATAAAATTATCGATGGTGGTATAGATAGGAGCTATGGAATAGAAGTAGCAAAATTAGCAGGACTACCTCATGGAATTGTTGATCGAGCAAAAGAGGTTTTAGTGGATCTTGAAAATAAAAGAATTAATAAGCCTTCTTTTGATCCGTCTCAATTAAAATTATTTGAAGCTTCAGATAGAACTCATGGAATTTTGACTGATTTAAGAGCTATTGATATCAATTCATTGACTCCATTACAGGCTTTACAAAAGCTTGACGAAATAAAGAAAAGGAGTGGAAGTTAACATGTATTTTTGCTATTATCTGTGCCTGCAGAAGATATTTGATTAATCAAAATGTATGTATAAAAAAATCTCAATCGTTTCTATCATCGTTTTATCATCAGTTGTTCTATCAGGATGCAGGATTCCTTATGTCGACGATTTGAAGGAACAAAAAGATGCAGTTGCTCAATTACAAATTGATGTAAAAGATCTTCAAACAAAACTTGGACTAGTACAAGAAGATGTAAAGACTGTTGCGGAAGTTAAAAAACCTGAAGAAGTAAAAATTATCGACGGGAAGATTCCTGAAGAAAAGAAGGCTGAAGAAAGCCCTTCTACAAGTTTCATAAAAATAACTAGTCCTGAAAATGATGTAACTTTGGTAACAGAACCGGTTGTGTTTTTGGGAACAGTTTCACCTGATGTAACAAAAGTTTCTGTTGAATCGCAGTTTACAAAAAATGGAAAAATAGTTAAAGATTCTTATACTTTAAAGAGCTTTAAAGCTGGAAGTCCAAATTTCTCATACAAGGCAAGTCGATCACTTGGAAATCTTGGTGTTGGAGAAAATACATTGAAATTTACCGCTACTTTTAAAGATGGAAAAACGCAAACTTACGAAATCGTCGTCAATTATTCAACAAAATAAGATGTCAATAATCAATCTTTTACCTGAGAATCTTGTAAATCAAATTGCTGCCGGAGAAGTCGTAGAAAGGCCTGCCAGCGTGGTGAAAGAACTTGTTGAAAATAGTATAGATGCCGGTGCGGATAGAATCGTTGTAGATATAAAAGATGCAGGTAATACTTTTATAAAAATTTTCGATAACGGTTGCGGAATGTCTCGCGATGACGTCATGATGTGTATTCAGAGACATGCAACAAGTAAAATCTCTTCCGAATCAGATCTTTGGAAAATAAATACGATGGGGTTTAGAGGTGAAGCTATTCCTAGTATCGCTTCTGTTTCAAACATGATAATTAAGAGTAAAAGAAATGAAGATATTTCTGGAACAGAAATAAATGTAAAAGGTGGAAATATTGTTTCCGTATCTGACGTCGGAATTCCTGTCGGCACAATTATTGAAGTATATGATTTGTTTTTTAATACTCCTGCAAGACAAAAATTTTTAAAGAAAAATGAAACTGAACTTAGGGCTATAACTACAATGTTTGATAATATTTCACTTGCTAATCCACATATTGCTTTCAAACTTATCCATAATGAAAAAGTTATTTCTGATTTTCAGAAATCGACTGATCTGATTTCAAGAGTAGCTGATATCTTCGGCAAAAATACCTCCGAAGCTATGCTTCCTATCTTTTATGGGGGGACTGAGCTACAGATAGATGGTTTTATTGGGAAACCTTTGTTATCCAGAAGCACTTCACAACATCAATATTTTTTCGTTAATGGAAGATATATTCAGCATAATCTTTTTGCAAATACTATTAAGGCCGCATATCACTCTATGTTGATGGAAAATAAGAAACCGATTTTTATAATCAATATAAAAATAAATCCTGCGATGGTTGACGTGAATGCACATCCAAGAAAAACAGAAGTCAGATTCTCTGATCTACAAGGATTAAATTCGATTCTTTATTCTGCAACGAAAACGACATTGGAAAAAAATAATTTGATTCCAAGAGCTTTTGTTGAGGCTCAAAGATATATGTCTGACAGTTTCCCAAAAGAAATTTCTTCGAATAATGGAGGAAATTTTTCTAATAGTTTGGTGAAAGATTTTGGTAGTATTTTCAATACTCGTGAAAATTTTTCTAGAGATATTTTTATGGAACGTGAACAAAACAGTACTGCTATGATTCAAAAAGAACCTGTTTTACAATCAATTGTTCAGATTTCTGATTCTTATATCGTTGCAAAAAATGATGAAGGCCTTGTGCTCATAGATCAACATGCTGCCCATGAAAGAGTTCGATACGAAGAGCTTATGTACCAATGTTCCAACTCTGAAAAGAAAATTCAGCCTCTTCTCGTCCCTTTACAAATAGAATTCACAAGTACTGAAATTGCTCAGATTCAAGCCAATATAAATATATTTAATGATCTTGGTTTTGAAATAGAAAATTTTGGAGGTAATACTTTTAATATTTATGCAGTGCCATCATTTTTTTCAGGAGAAGATATCGAACAAGTTATGAAGGGAGTTTTGGATGACATTGAAAATGAAAAGGATCCTTCTAAATTTCATGGCAATATTGAAACTATAATTACTTATATGGCATGTAGAAGCGCAATAAAATTTGGGCAAAAACTTAGCCTAGATGAAATGCAGTCTTTGATAATGCAACTTGAAAAATTAAAAATGCCTTATACCTGTCCACATGGAAGGCCTACAATGATTTCGCTTACGCTTTCTGAATTAGGAAAAATGTTTGGAAGAAAATAAATTTAATAGTTTTATTTTTCCCAAATACTTGAAAAATATTTATCGTAAACAAGATTTGTTTCGTAATTGATTTCTTTATTTGTATACGATTTTGCATCTTGAGGATAAAACTCCAAATTGTGAATTTCATTGCCGTGGATTTCTTTTGTTAAAATACTTCCTCTGCTTCCCGGTTGTTTATCAACTGCCAATTTATAGGTAGCCATAGATGAAAAATCCAATCTAAATGGTAATTGATATTTTACATTTATGTCTTTTGACTCTCCTGCCTTTACTTCCATTTGTAAAATAAAATATGTTTTTTTAAGATCTTTATCATATTTTGTTTGAATGTCTGCACCTTTTGAACTCAACAAAATTGCACCATCCGGCACATAAATTCTCATTAAAGTTTTATTTCTTCCTCGTCCTAAAATATCTATTGTTTGATCAAAGATTTTTGTAATCCCATAAGCTTCAAGTATTTTTTTCCATTGATAATATATTGAATCATTCCATAGGTGTGTACGTTTTATATTTACTTCATTAATGATTACTCCGAATTGATCGATAGTAGTATTGTGGTATATTTTTTCTTCAATAAATTGGTCTGATTTTGTTCCTCCAATTGAAGTATTTATTACACTTAAATAATCCTCATTTTCACCTGTTTTATTCATTTGTCCGCTTAGTCCAAATGATTCAAATAGGGCTTCCAATTGAGAGTCTGATGAATAAGCCATTATGTGTTTTTGCTGAACTGCTTTATATAATTTACTCATTAATTTTCCTACATTTTCTTCTTTCATTATTTGTTTTTTGAACTCAGGAATGAAAACTTTCAATATATGTTTTGGATCTTCTGCTCCCCAATATTTTGATTCTATTATGAAGCTCAAAAGTAAATTATAATTTTCAGAATTTAATTTTCCAAAACTTCCAACCTGCACAGGCCCTGAAATCTCCAATAAATCTTTTAGAAGTCCTTGATTTATTGCTATCACTGTATCGATTTGCGGTCCGCCTTCTGTTTCTAAAAACCATTTTGATTTTGCTGCAGCAACTTTAAAATCCGGAGAATAATTTGAATCTCTAAACCTCCAATTTGTTGTGAAAAATTTCAACTCTTCAGGTGGTTCTATTATTCCGTTATAACTACCATCAATGTCATAAACATCATGCACATCGAGTTTTTCTATGTATCCATCATTGATTTCAACTATCGCATAACTTCCTATGAATCCACCTGTAGCACGGATTTCATTGTTATTTTGAAGCAATATTAAATATCTGTGAAGTTTTGTATCCCCCAAAAGTTTTAACAGTGCCGGAAATGACTGCGATGTCATTTTTAAAATGTCCGATACTTCGTTTATTTTTTGTTTTGCTAAAATTACTCGAGATCCTATTTCTGAAGGTAATGATTTTTCATCTACATTCTTAATCTTTTCTGTTGCCTGTAAAATTTCTTTCAAAGCCATATCTGTTTTATCTAAACCTTTTTTCAACACATCTGTTATAGATATTTTTTTTGTCGTTTCAGTGTTATTTTTTGATACGAAAAATACAGGTATTTTATTAAATTCATCTAATCCTTCTGTAAAATATTTCCCTGCTATAGCAAAATGTTTTCCGCTTTCCAGTAAAGCTTCGATTGCAGTTCCCGCATTATTATCAGATGCATATAACGTCTTATCTTTGCTGATAAACCATAAATCATTCTGGGCCTCATCGAAATTCTTCAGAGCTTTATCAAATGTTTCCAATGCATTTTCGAACTGAATTTTCGTAGCACTTTTACCTGCATCGACAAGATAACTTATTCCTTCATATGCGATATTTGAAATTTCTTTTTTTAGAGATTTTCCTTGAAAATAAATAGAAACGGAATTTAAAACAAAGATTATCAGAAATCCGAAAACTCCTATTTTTATAACATTGCCAATAAATTTTGGTTGCCTATATGACTTCCCTTTTATATATGAAAAAGAAGATTTATCTCTGCCGGACAAATCTTTTATAGTCTTAACCGGTGCTGTTTTTTTATATAAAGTGTTTTTATTTTCCCTTAATGTTTCAGCGTTTTTCAGCAACTCTAAATCTTTAGGCTTTCTTAAGTCTATTTTTTCTTTTGAATCTACTTTCTGTATGTCTTTTAGTTTTTCCTGCATAGTTATTTAACATGCAAGTAATTAATTGAAACTATTCCGTCGTCAAAATAATTGTTACCTCCACTGATTTCTGAAATAGGCAAAGGAAGATTTGGTAATAATTTTGCAAGATTGAAATATGAAATTTCGTCTGAATTTTTTAATACCGGTGTTATAAGTTTTAAGAATGTATCTGAAACCTTAAGATTACTTTTGTTTTCTTTCAGATCTATACTATTTTTTATTCCGTTAAAGCTATCCGATATAATAGCTATATTATCTATTATTGCATAAAAAAATCCTTTTGATTCCCCGCCTATTTTCAATCCAGTGATTTTTATTCCTTTATAGTCTTCCGATTCTTTTTTTATAGCTTCAGGAACCGCTACAATCTCTTTTGAGACTGTTCCATCCGGCAAAGTATGTTCAATGACTTCTTGTTTATAAACACCCCCTATTTTTGCAAAATTATTCGCTATTTTTTCTAAGATTTGGATATCTTTTTTCTTGTCAGAAAGTTCAAGGAA
>CALRHQ010000023.1 GCA_943359415.1 Candidatus Peribacteria bacterium | reverse complement strand
AGATATTTTAGAAATTGATGCTGCTTCAAATAGAGGTATAGATGAAGTTCGTGATCTTAAAGAAAAGATACAATTTTCTCCAACTCGCTCAAAATATAAAGTTTATATTATCGATGAGGTCCACATGATGACGAAAGAGGCATTTAATGCCTTGCTTAAGACACTTGAGGAACCTCCTGCTCATGCATATTTTATTCTTGCGACTACTGAATCTCACAAAATTCCTGAAACGATTATTTCAAGATGTCAGCGTTTTGATTTTAAACGTGTGACATATAAGGCAATCATGACGAGGCTTACTTATATAGCTCAAATCGAAGGGATAAATGCTGAAGAAAAAGCACTTGAGGCTATAAGCAGATATGTTGATGGTGGGATGAGAGATGCAATCGGCTTGGTCGAACAACTCACTACAAACGGAGCTTTAACTTTTGCACATGTTCAGGAAATTCTTGGTATTACTAGTTTTATTTTGCTTGAAGAACTTTATGGAGCGATTGAAAAAAAAGACGTAAAAGATGCTCTTCGAGTTGTACATGATATGCATGACCAAGGAAGTGATTTGAAACAATTTGTGCATGAATTTATAGAAAATTTAAGATCTAAATTGATTGATAGTGTAATGAAAAATGATCCTGAAAAATCTGCTTGGTTGATAAAAGTTATTGAAGCATTTCAATTTGCTTATGAGAAAATAAACACAATGAGCATTCCACAATTACCTCTTGAAATAGCCATAATTCGAATTGCCGGAAATCTAAAAGAGGAGACTTTAGTTGTTGAAAATAAAATTGTTAAACCTATTGAAAAAATTATTACAAAAAAAATTGAACCTGAAATTGTTCGCGAACATGCGGCAATAAATGTTTCTGCTAAAAAAGAAGAAATTAATTCAGAGCCTATCCCTCCTGCAGCTAAAACTATTGCAGTAGATAACGGAGCTACTCCTGATTTCTCACTCGAAAAGATTATCGAAGGCTGGCCGAGAATCGTTGAAAGAGCTAAGGCTCCCGCTCTTCGAATGTCCGTAAAAAATGCAGCTCCTTGTCGTCTTGATGGATCTGACCTTACGTTGGCGTTTGCCTCCACTTTTCATAAAGATAAAGTGATGGAGCATGATTATCGTGTTGAGCTTGAGGAAATCATAGCTGCTGTCTTTGGACATGGTGTAAAGATTTTGTCTGTAATAAAAGATATAGAAATCAAATCCATTGTTGAAGAAAGTGATAGTTCCGTAGATGAAGCTCTGGAAATTTTTGGAGGAGAAGTAATCGATTAAATCATTTCTCTAAATGTTGCTTCGTCGATGATTTTCACTCCGAGTTTTTTTGCTTTATTGTATTTTTCTCCGGCAGATTCTCCGGCCAAAACAAAGTCTGTATTTTGGCTCACAGATGAGTGAACTGTCCCTCCGTTTTTTTTGATTAAATCTTTTGCTTCGTCTCGTCCAAGCCCTTCAAGAGTTCCTGTTAACACAAAAGATTTTCCTTTTAATTTTCCTGTTGAGGTAAGATTTGAAATTTCGAGAATGACTCCAACTCTATATAAATCTTCGAGAAGTTTTTCATTTTTTTCGTTGTTTAACCATTCATACAATTCATCTCCAATTTTTTCACCGACCCCTTCTATATTTTTCATCTCTTCCAGTGAAAATGATTTAACTATTTCCAATAAATCAAGTATTGAAAAAATCTCTTTCTTTCTAATAATATATTTTGCAAAATCATAACTCCCCTGTTCTCCCAAATATCTTATTCCAAGTGCAAAAAGAAATTTATCCAACTCTATTTTTTTTGATTTTTCTATACCGCGAATCAAGTTGTCAGCTTTCTTATCTTTGAAAAATTCCATTCCCATTAAATTTTCTTTTTTTAACAAAAAGATATCTGAAGACTTTTGTACAAGCCCTTCGTCGATCATTTGTTCAACTACTCTTTCTCCAAGTCCGTCTATGTTAAAAGCTTTTTTTGAAACAAAATGTATTAATCTTTCTTTCTCAACCGCGTAACAATTTTCATTTGTACATCTGTATGCCGACTGCCCTTCCTTTCGTTCTATATCAGATCCACAAACCGGACATTTTTTCGGGAAATGAAAAGGCTTTTCGTTACCGTTTCTCAAGTCTTTTATTACAGAAACAACTTCAGGAATCACGTCTCCGGCTTTTTGTATAATTACAGTGTCCCCTATCCTTATATCTTTTTTATTTATCTCATCTTCGTTGTGAAGTGTTGCGCGAGAGACTGTCGAGCCTGCAACTAATGTTGGAGTCATCACTGCTACTGGAGTGATCGCACCAGTTCGTCCGACTTGTAAAATGATATCTAAAATTCTGCTTGAAACTTGAGCCGCTGGAAATTTATATGCAACCGCGTACCTAGGTGCTTTTGCCGTATATCCAAGCCTTCCTTGTGCTTCGAAATCATTTACTTTTATTACAATTCCGTCTATTTCAAATCCAAGACTTTCTCTTTTTTTCGCCCATTTTTCGCAAAACTTTATCACTTCATCAATTGATTTTACTTTTTCATAATAATCACAAACAGGCAATCCAAGTTGTTTAAATTTCTCAAGAATTTCTTCCTGTGTTTTTATTTTGTCGCTTAAATTTGTCTTATCTACATGATAAAAAAACATGGAAAGTCCGCGATGTGCTGTCACTTTTGGATCTAGTTGTCTTACTGCTCCAGCAGCAGCATTTCGTGGATTTGCAAAAGGTTCAAGTCCATTTTTCTTTTGATATTCATTCATCCTTTCGAATTCTTTTTTTGGCAAATAAACTTCTCCAGAAACTTCGATGTCTATTTCTTCGTTTAGTTGAAGTGGTACAGATTCTATCGTTTTCACTGCATGGGTCACGTCTTCCCCTTCTATTCCGTTTCCTCTAGTCAAAGCTCTAATAAATTTTCCTTTTTCATACAAAATCGTGATGTTTAATCCATCAATTTTTAATTCACAAACAAACTCTTTTTTGTCCGGGACTATTTTGTCGATTCGCTCTTCCCAATCATGTATTTCCTCTTCCGAGAATACATCTGCCAAACTTTTTTTTGGAGTTGTATGTCTTACTTTTGCAAATTTTCCTGAAAGTACACTTCCCACTCTTTGTGTCGGAGAATCAGGGGTTATTAAATCAGGATATTCTTGTTCTAACTCAATCAATTCTTTTTTCAAAGAATCCCTTACAGATTCGGATACTTCTGTTTCGTTTAAAACAAAATATTTGTAATTTAAATTGTTGATTTTTTCTTTAAGTTTTTCTATTCTTGTTTTAACTTCTTCTTTATTCATGGATTTGTTGATTTCTAAGCATAATTCTGCTATAATTTAGAGATTAATTCAATCAAAAAATGATTCCCCAAACAAATAATCAAATAGATCCCGATACACAAAAGACGCTTAATACGCCTTTGGCGATACCTTCTGGAAATGATCCTAAAGATGAGGAATTCTTGAACGTTGTTCTTGATTTGATATCGACAGGAAAAATAGATTTATATAAACCTGATACTTTAATCAATCACGCAATTTATGATCAACTTCCTGTAGACAAAAAGGGGAAAGCGGATATTGAAGCGTTTAACATGCTTACAGCAATTAGAGAGATCAAAGGGCTAGTCGATGCTGGTTTCAAAGAAACTTTCCAAGTACAAAATCTTGTTCAGAGTATAAGGCATATAAAAGAAAGACTTGAAATAGAGGGGGGGGATGTATTTATAATCTAAATAGATGTCACAAGTTTCACAACAAATAGTCATTGATAAAAATAAAACTGCTGAACAGTATCTTGTTGAAGCAGAATCTTTTTATATTATCCCTAAACTTATTAGAGAAAAATTTTCTGATATTATAAAGCTTATTTTCGAGACTGAATCTATGAATACCGAAGAACGTGAATATTGGCTTCAGATCATGCCTATTATGTCAGAAGAACAAATAAGTAAATTTAGAGGCATTCTTGTCAACGAAAGAGATCAACTATCAAAACTAGACCAAGAATATGCTTCAGAGGCGGCTCCAGCTACGGCTCAAACCCCTGCCGTTCCAGAAGTGAATATGAAAGAGAAATTTGCCGAAATCAAAGAAAAGGAAACTTTGAGTAAAGTGGGAGAGCAAAAAGAAGAAGAAGAACTTCTAAAACACCTTCAAAATCTTTAGATTTATCTTTTTATCTTTCCATCAGTAGATTTCCCAATGTCTTCTATAGGTCTTGCTTTAACTACAAGTCTTTTTAGATTTGTTCCCACAGGAGTACATGTAATCAATGTAAGAGTGCTATCCGGAGTTTGTTTTAAAATAGATATATCGCTTGGAAGAACAACTCTGATTTCAGTTACTTCATATATGTATTTTTTACCTTCCCAGTACATGACCATTTTGTCTCCGACTACGACTTCATGTAGAAGGGCAAAGACATCTTTAAACCTTCCTGGATCCCATGGAAAATATGAACTATGTCCTGTGATCGCCATGTTGCCTGATTCTCCCGGAATACTTGTGCCAGGATAGTGAACAACTCCATCTTTAAGAGCACTCTGCATTTCTTTTTCAAGTGCGTTCCAATCACGTCTTATAAGACTTTCACTACTTATTCTTACAATCGGAAGATTTTGATCTATGCGTGGAATTATAATCCTGTTATCACTTGGAGATATTTCAAGATTTAAAGCCGGAACACTCTGTGTATTTAATGTATTCGCTTGTAACGTTTTGGCAGGTTGAGTTGCATCCTTTGATTCAGCAAGTTTGTTCAATGGACTTTCTACCTGAGTACCTGTGAATTTTTGAATTTCATTTTTTGCAATTTCATAATATGCCGACCAGTTAAGGGCCAAAATACCTATTCCTAATATAACCGCACTAGCCACAATCTGGCGTGTTGCGTCTTTCAGAATAGTTTTGAATGTTCTTTTTTCTCCTTCAGGTTCAGTTTTTTGTGTCAGAACTTCATGCCCAACATGTAACTCCGAAACCTCATGTGGACTGATATGCATTTTAAAATATTCCGTCATTTATTTTTGTTTTTGTTTAAATCTATATATTCTACTCTTTTTTGAGCAATTTTTCAATACTCCAAGCATTAAAAAAGTTGACTAAATCAGTGTTTCATGACATTCTTTTTTTATGGTACAAAGAGATTACAGTCAGTATTTTGATCTTAATGCCTTGATCAAAAGTATTAGAAAATACCTTCCTGATTTTGATGAAAAAAAATTCAGAAAAACCTTTGATTTCGCTGAAGATGCACATTTTGGACAATTTAGAAAAGACGGTGAAACTCCATATATAGTGCATCCTGTTACCGTAGTTTCGATTTTGACAGAAATACATGCCGGACAAGATGTATTAATAAGCGCACTTCTTCATGATGTTCCTGAAGATACAAGTCATGACATAAATGAGATAAAAAAACTTTTTGGCGAAAAAATAGCATTTCTTGTGGATGGAATTACTAAATTGTCTAAAGTTCATTATCAGAGCAGTATGGCGGAAAGAGAAGTCGAATCTTTAAAAAAACTTTTACTGCATAGCATTAAAGATCCAAGGGTCATTCTCATAAAACTTGCTGACAGGCTTCACAATATGAGGACTTTGCATTTTATTGATAAACCAGAGAAACGTTTGAGAATTTCAAAGGAAACATTGGAAGTTTATGTTCCTATTGCCAGCCTTATTGGGATTCAAGCTTTCAAATCGGAGCTTGAAAATTTATGTTTCAAATATATTTTTCCTACAGAGTATGAAAAATTGAAAGAGAAAATTGAAGAAAATAATATAAAACACAAAGATGCAGTTGATAAACTTATAAAAGATCTGACATCTAATTTAAAAAATGCCGACATAAAAGCTGAAATTCAGGAGAAAGAGAAAAATTTATATAACATATATAAAAAGATAAAATTTGAAGGAAAGACTATAGATGGAATCAAAGACAGGCTTGCTATAAAGATTGTTGTTGATGGTATATCCGATTGTTATCATGCTCTAGGAATTATACATGGTGTATACGTGCCTAAGATGGGCCGATTTAAGGATTATATTGCAAATCCGAAAATGAATGGCTATCAAAGTCTTCATACAACTGTTTTTGGTATTGATGGAATTCTTACAGAAATACAAATCAGGACTAAAGAAATGCAAAGACAGGCTGATCATGGACTCATTCCTTCACTCTTGAATAAGAGGAATAAAGAAAATATTTTTTCTTCTTGGATGAGTGATGTGTTCGAAACTGAGAATCAATTGTATGGAAGTGAAAATTTCCTAGAAAGACTTAAAACTGATGTTTTTCAGGATAAAATATTTATATTTACTCCTAAAGGAAAGCGCATAGATCTGCCAAAAGATGCTTCTGTTATAGACTTCGCGTATGCCGTTTCAAACGATATTGGGAATCATGCATGCAAGGCCGAAATAAATGGTCGTATTTTCCCTATTCTTACAGAATTAAAAAAAGGAGATACTGTTGAAATAATAACAGATGAAGATTGTGCTCCTGAAATTTCCTGGCTTTCTTTTTCAAAAACTAATTTGGCTAAATCAAAAATAAAAGAATATTTTGCGGAAGTCGCTGACGAATCAAAAGTAAAAGAAGGTAAAAAAATATTGCAAAAAGAATTTGATCTAAGTGGGCTTGGGCTTGTGGCTAATTTTAATTTTAAAAAATTAATAGAGGCACTTAATTCTAATTTAAATAAAGATTATAAGAATATGCATAATATTTTTATAGCTATTGGAGAAGGAAATCTTAAATCTGTTGATGTTGTAAAATCTCTATCAAATAAAAATTATGATGGCATAAAAGTAAATTTAAAAATTGTTGCAAAGAATAGATTTGGGCTTCTTAAAGATATATATGATATTCTTTATAGATATTCTGTAGATATGTATTACTTAAAAGGATATGCATCAAAGAAAGAAGAAGAGGCATATTTTTCAGTGCAAATTGTTGTTGATGATATAGAAAATATTGAAAAACTTTTCCATGAACTCGAAAAAATGGATGGATTTAAATATGTACAAAGAGTGTCTTATGTAGGGGTTTATTTCACTTATCTATTTGCTATTTTCACTATTGCTTTGTGGGTTTTACATCCTTTACTTATTCCATTTGTTGCAGATATTCCGATTGCAAAAAATTCCGCTTTTTTCTTTAATGCTATTTTGGACTTTGGTCTTTTTATTTTATTTTTATGTGTTTTCTATCTTACAAATATAACGAAAAAGTTTTTCCCTATCATTAGAAATAAAAAAATGTTTTTGGCATTTTCGATGGGAATGCCAATTCTGGCTTCTATGTTGCTTCTATGCGAATTGTTCTATTTAGATTTGGACTTGAGCTGGATAACATTGACCATAGAAATAGTCATGATATATGTATATCTTGGCTTTAGCTTCGTAAATTTCAGGAAGTATCTTAATTAGCAAATCTGAAATGTACCGTATCTCCATCCTGCATGATGTATTCTTTGCCTTCTATCCTTAGAAGTCCCAATTCTTTTGCTTTGACCTCGCTTCCGGCTTCCAAAAGTTTTTGCCAATTGATAATTTCAGCCTTGATAAAACCTTTTTCAAAATCTGTATGAATCACTCCGGCGGCTTGAGGGGCATATATCCCCTTTTTGATTGTCCATGCATGTGATTCTTTTGGGCCTGTAGTGAAGTATGTTATTAAACCAAGTGTTTCATATGCTGTGCGAATCAATGCGTTTAAACCGGTTTCTTTTAGTCCAAGCTCTTTCAAATATTCATAAGCTTCTTCTTCATTTAAATCTCCAAGCTCTTCTTCTATTTTTGCGCAAATTGGAATAATTTTATTTTCATCTTTTACGTCTAGCATTTCTGCGAACTTTTTTCTGTCAGCATTTTTTATTTCTTCTTCACTAAGATTTATTATATAAAAATTTGGCTTCATTGTAAGCAAATGCAAATCTTTCACTTGTTCTTTTTCTTCTTCTGTTAAATCTATATCTACAGCCATCACTCCTTTTTGCAAATTTTCCAAAACTTTTTTCACCAATTCCGCATATATTTTTTTCTCTTTGTCTCCTGATTTCGAATCCGAAATCGCTTTGTCTAACCTTTTTTCTGTTGTTTGCATATCAGCAATTATCAATTCCGATTCTATAACTTCTTTGTCTATTTTTGGATCAACATTTCCGTGTACGTGTATAACGTTTGAATCATTAAAAACTCTTACTATGTGAGCTATCGCATTGCATTCTCTTATATGTGAAAGAAATTTATTTCCAAGTCCTTCCCCGGCACTTGCGCCTTTGACAAGCCCTGCTATATCTACGAATTCTATTGTTGCAGGAATTGTTTTTTCAGATTTTGAAAATTCAGATAGTTTTTTCATTCTAAAATCAGGCACCTCAACTATTCCAATATTTGGATCTATAGTGCAAAAAGGATAATTCGCAGACAGCGCGCATTTCGTCCTTGTTAATGCGTTGAATAATGTTGATTTTCCTACATTTGGTAATCCTACAATTCCTATTTTAAGAGACATTTTTTTAGTTCTTTAACTGTTAATTGTCCTTCAGCTGTAATATCTTTTTTATTCAGCGGAGCGTACATTAAATAATTTCCGAGTAAATGTCCAGCCATGCGAGAAAATTTGCCCTTTTCTCCCATGCAAAGACATATCGCCTTTTCTCCTTTTTCTGTGAGATCTGATAAAAGTCTAAACATTCTAAAATTATCGGTGAAGTCATTTGCGAAAGTTGCAATTTTAAAAATATCAACTTTCTTTGTTTTCATTTTTGCAATTATTTTTTTCAAATCAGCGTCTTTTGGAGTTATTTTAAAATCATGAAATGACATTATTATTTTCGTTTTTGGGCTTACCTCTCTTATTTCTTTGATTATGGATTTTTGTACGTTAATGTCTAAATCAATATATTCTATATTTCTTTGCAAAACTATTTTTAGATTTCCATTATTCCCCTGCCATTTGTATATAATTGGAGTTTTTTTCTTTTTAATTATTTCGTTCAATTTCTTTTCTGAAAAATCCGATATTTCGTCAAACCATATTTCGCTTAGGTCAGCGACTTTTTGAGATAAGACCATCGTTTTTATGGCTTCTTTACTGCTTTTTTGTCTTATTGGTACGCAGATCATGGCTCTATTAAAACCATTTCCCCGTATATTTGTCAACTTTAACTTTTTTACATTTTACTTATTATACGTATAATTCGTTTTGTTGTGACTTTGTCACTTCTAAATATATATTAATTTTTAACCTAAATAGCTATGAAGAAGATTGTACTATCTCTAGCTTTGGTTGCTATGCTTTCTCTAGTTGGATGTTCTGCAAAAGTGGAAACTTCAGCTACAGAGACACCAGCTGCTGAAACAACAATAGTTGTTCCTGAAACAACTGTTACTCCAGCTACTGAAGCTCCAGTTACAGAAACTCCAGCTAAGTAATTTTAGAATTACTTTTGGTCAAAAAAGAGATGGGATCCCATCTCTTTTTTGTTTGTATTTTTGGATTAAAATAAAACTTCCTCCTTTACTCCAGCTTCTTTTCTATCCCTTATAGATTTATGTTTTCTTTCTCTTCTCATTAGAGAAATCTGCTTTTTTATCTGTGCCATCAATCTATCTTTCGAAAGATCTACAGCTTTTGTTATCAAATGGCTGGCTTCTTTTGCGACAACTTGCTTTGTCGGCAAGATTACTGACAGCTCAACCTGATAAGCATCGTGCTTATCGAACTTCTCGATGTTTGCTCTCATTATGGTTGCATTCTCCGGAAATGTTTTCAGAAGATTTGAGATCATCTTCCTTTTTGTTTCCACGTACTTAGCAAAAGAGGCTTCTTCGGCCTTTGTGAGGTTCTTGTGAAAGAAAGTTATTTCCATAAAGATTTTTGTTATGGAGTACGTTTCTATAATATTCTTTTTTGAGAAAAGCGCTATTGTTATTTTTACCAAAATGTGTTATTATATGTTTGCACTGATACCTACTTATGACGAAAGTTATTTAGCAGAATATCAGCTCTCCGGTATCTCTTGATAGGAGCAATCCATTCAAAAGTTACCATTTAGAAAAAGGATTCTTGAACTTAATACCATCGAGAATCCTTTTTCTTTTGTGATTTATGTCTAGGATGTGAATGTTGAAGCATCAACTGCAAGAACTCCTTCTATTGATTCTTGTGGTGTAGTTTTTAACCTTTCAATTAATTTTAAAGACATGGCTCGTGCTTTTAAGAAGGCGGCGTCAGGATCTTTTTCAGTTAATTCCTTATTTGCGTTGATAAATGATGTTCTTATTGATTGAAGAAGTGCACTTATTGCAGGAATAAGTGATTTGTTGGCTTCTTCGTCACCGTTTAGTCCCATTATCTCGAGCAATTCACCGGCCGCGCTATCTGCTTGATCCTCAAAACTGACATCTTCACGCATTTTGTAAAAATCATAAACAAATAATGAAGTTACAAGATTGCGATAATAATTTTCTGAAACTATTTTTGACCAATTTTTGCTGTCAAAGTTTGGAGATTCTCCATTTTCATAACGTGGATAATTTGCCTCTAATGTTCCTGCTACTTCTATTTGATCCAGATGTGATAATTTTTTGATTAATGTTCCATTTCCTGCAATTTGAGCCACTTTTGCATCTTGTGGAGTTAGTGGAATGGCAATTTTTGACAAACCTTGCATGTCACTGCCTGTAAGCGGTTTTGCGATCGGCCGTTCTCTTGGTTCGTTTGGATTTTGTTTGCCTGCAGTAACAATTGTTGCATTTCCATTCATACAAATACCTGCTACGTCTTGTAACGGTTCATGATGATATATCAAAGTATTTCCTTTTGCCCCCATGCCTAATTTTCCTGCAGAACCTCTACAAGAAAGATCTAAATCCGAAGCATAAGCCCCTCCGCAGTCCCCTATATGTCCGTGAACAATGATTGTTGCGCCATTTGCCGACATACCTACACTACCGTCGCCGTGCGCTGATTTATCCGGACTTCCGACAACGATCCTTAATTTGCTCTTACCTTGGCCTACTCCAAAGAGATAATTTCCGTTGATTAATGCCCCAAGGTTGTGTCCAGAAACTCCACTTGTTAACCTGACTTCAATACTTTCAACTGTTCTCTCAAATTCTTCAGGGAAATGATGATAGATTGCATTTAAAGCGCTTAAAATGCCCATGTCTCTATCCGTCAAAGGTTTATCTATAGTTATTACGACAGGCTCTTTTTGTTCTTTTGTTTTGATGTGTTCAATCAATTGTTGTGCGACTTGTCGTTGTGAGCCTTGGTAAGTATCTATAGTGAAAAAGTTTTGTTGTGAAACTATCGCACGTGGACTTTTTATGGAAAGTTTTGGATCTGTTGAATGAGTTGTGCGTGAGAAAAAGTTATCTTTGAGAGCGTGGACGTTGCCATCTTTTTGAAAATTTTCCAGTAATTCTATGATTCTATCACCTGTAATTAATCTTTCTAAAGATTCTTGACGATTTCTGTCTATGTTTCCACCGCTGTATTCTGCAATGGAATTATCTCTATCAAAATTAATTCCTTTTTTTAATTTTTCATTAGCTGTGCGTGCAAAACCTATGAAACTTGCAAGCTGGTCTTTTGGCAGATAAGGTGCGATGTTTACGATGTCGCCAACTAATAAAAAGGCATTTCTTGAAAAATCTTCCGGAGATACTCCTTCGTCACCTAGAGATAGATAATTTTTTATTATTCCGCTAAGGCCTTCATGGTCGAAATCTGTTTTGCCTATGAATTTGCCGATATTCAACCTTTGGCTCACACTGCAAGCATGAGCAACTTCGTCATCTGTATATGGATGATCTTTTAATGCCCGTATATAATCAGCCCCTTCCACCTCTACACCATCAATGATTTTTAATAAATCTCTTTTACCATTGGCTTCTTCTATTGTTGTTGCGCCAACATTTTTCAATAAAACTTTCATGGTACGGATAAAAGCAAGCATGAATCTTTTTGCTCTTTCTTTTTGTGTTTTTACGTTAACTTCTTTTGAATCCGGATCTTCTGTGGTATCTTTGTCGAATATCCTTAATTTTTCTCTTGGTTTTTTAGCTTGAGTCGTCAACATCGGTGCACATGTTCCTGTGTTGCAATGTCTGCAGTTTCCGATGATACATTTCATGGCTCTTAGTAGTGCTGTACATAATGTCCAGCCGTCAACATTTCCTTCCAAAGTTTTTTTAAATGCGTCGACAGGGCTTGTGTTGCTTGATGCCCAATTGACTGTCATCAAACCAAGCGCATCCTGCCAGATAGCATCGAGTTTTCTTGCTTCTGTTATCCAAGGATGAGCCGCGCGATTGGTTGCGACCGGACGATTTCCTGTGCCTCCTCTCCAGTCTGAATCTGTAGCTACCGCTCCGGCTTTTACTTGTCCAAACTGCGACGGCACGATGTATGGATCAGCAGCACTTTTGCTCCAAACCATGATTTCTTCGTCACTAAGCTCAGGTATTTCTCCTCCGGCTTCCCTACAAATTGTGTATATTCTTTCTCTTAATTCTTCGATACTATCGCCGTCAGCATGATTGAAAAAAGATTTGATTGCATCGTGAGGGGTTACGCCGCGTATTTTGGCTATCAAAAAGATTGTTTTTGTAAGCATTCCACCGTATCCGGATTTAGCGTATTGTGCATTTTTGATACTTATTATTGTCAAAAATCTACAAAGTTTTTTTAGTTTTCCTTCCTCCATGTCTTGCAGATCTTTTAAAATGTATTCAGACTTGATTAATTGTGCCATTACTTTTTCTATTTCGCTTATTTCACTCTCTAAAAATAGTCCTTCCTGTATGTCTTTTATTTTTAAAATCCCTTCTTTCTGTAAAACTCCACGGTCGAAAAGATCTCCATCATTTGTTTCAATACCGAAACGTCCCGAAGCATATTGTCCGCAGAGGTGCATTAAAAATAATCTAAACTCCTGTGCGATGCCACCTTCACCAATTCCCGCCAAAATCAAAGTTTCATTTTCATTTAAAAACGGAATCTTCCCTTCCTGTGATTCATGTCTGATTTCATAAATTGCCGCAAGTATGGCCAGCCATGTTTCTATATTGTTTGCACCAATAGACATGTGTCCTATTGTTACAGCTATAAAATCCAAGACTCTGAGGTCTACGCCTTTTAATTCCTCATCTGAAAATTCACGAAAATTTTCAAGGCCTTCGATGTCTACCATATCTTCCATTGTTAC
>CALRHQ010000022.1 GCA_943359415.1 Candidatus Peribacteria bacterium | reverse complement strand
ATTGTTACTATTGGAAGTCCTGCATACTCTTTTGCATCAAATTTGTATGATGCTCCTTCGCGTGTCATCCTGTCGAGTATTGCTAAAGTTTGAGCATTCCAGCGTTCCCAGCCACTTGTGTATAGCGGTAAATCTTTATCCGGTCTTATATTTTGCTTGTTTCTGTGTTGTAAAAGGCGTGATCTTTGGAATAAATCCAAAGTCGCTAGATCAAGTCCGCCTGCACGTATTCCCGGCAGATTCCCTATGTAGGCATTTAGATCATTTGCAATTCCAAGTTCGTGTTCTGTCCCAGGTGCTGTGCCTTTTAAAGCCATTATGTCATGAAAACCGCTTGAACCTGAGGTAATAGCTAGATCTTCATTCATTCCTATCATCGTGTTTAATCCTCTTTGCATCATTTCTTCCCTACCTGAAACCAATTGTCCGTTTAGTTTATCTGCACTAAATAATCCAAGTCCACCATCAATCATTAATTTTGGACAAACCGCATCCGCTCCGTGAGCAATACATTCTTTAACCACTTCCGCATTTGGAATACCATGTAAATCTGCAATTATGTTTACTCTTGAACGCAGGCTTTCTTTAACAGGTTTACCATCTGCAGTTACTATTTCTATTGAAAATTCTTTTAGGGCATTGTGGATTACCGAGCAAGCTATGTCGCCGGGAATTGGAATTTCGTCATCACCGATTGTATCGTCTAATACTATATTTTCTATTCCTTGTACGGCCAAAGTTTTTGCCTCTTCTATCAATCTTTTTAGTCCCTCTTCCAATTTTTTGCCTTTGCTGTAACACGCTTTAATTCTTTTTTGATTAGGGAGTGAATCAACTGTAATTGTTCCATATTTTGCAGCTATTTCTGCAAGTAATGCTTTCCCCTCCTGTGTTTGTTCCAAAACACTTGAGCCAACAAGAATAGGCGTGCTTAAAATTAATGGTTCGCTGTCACCGTTTGAGAGTATAATTTTTGAACTGAATTCTATACGGTTGTCTCTTCCCGGTGAAACTATGAAAGCCTTATGTTCTGAGGTACGACTTGTTATGTATGGGTTTCTTGTGAGTGCGCCGTCCGGATTTGCATTCCCAAGACCTACGGAATGATAACCTCCTGTATTCATATAAACTGCCAGTCTTACGACATCGCTATGTTCAAATCCATAGATTCCAAAGTTACTGGAAATATCTTTTGGCAGCTTTTCTGAGTAAAGTTCTTCTGCAAAAGGTGTCTTTTTTGGCTTTTTATTTCCGTTTGCTGTTACTTTTGCAAGATGTTCCGGATCAAATCCTATCCCCGGCATAAAGACCGTCGCTTTTTCGCCGTCGCCATTTGGCTCAGTTTGATTTGGTATATGAAATTCCATCCCGGAATTAGTAATCTTACCTGTTCTTGGATCTATGCTGATAGTTTCGCTTGCATTTACAGGACGAATTTCCGCAATATCATCAGGATGACAAGCGTTTATTATCGCTCCGCCATTACTGGCTACATAAACATTGTTGTCATAATCTTTGGCTATCCATACCACTCTTGTACGATCCGGTGTTACTCTAATATATTCCTCTGTTCCGACAATAGTTGCCGCAGAGCCTTGGTATGCTAATTCCGGAAAGGCAAGACGTGCCAATGTGAAAAATTTCCTTTCCTTTGCCGGCATGCTTTTTATTTGATCCAACGATGGAGGTCTTTCAAGAAAAGAAATAACCAACGGATCAATGCCATGATTTATGCAACAATCATAAAGATAAGTATGAACTTTTGCCACTACGGAAGAATCCACACTGTCTATATGTTGGTATGCAAATTTCTTTGGGGTAACTCCTTTTTTTCCGTAAGTTTTAAAGAAAAGTCTTTCATTTTTATGAACACCGGGATCCCTAAGTCTTTGTTTTATTGTAAATGGATTAACCAAATCACCGTTATGTAGACTCCATATTTTGTTTTGTACACGCGGTTGGCTACTTGCTACTCCAGGTCTGCTGACTTGAGTTGGATATCTGGCATGAAGTGCAAATTGTGTAGCTGGAAATTCTTCAAGATCCGGACCGAAGAAAGAGTCGAATTCTCTGCTTTGTCCACTTAAACGATAGCATGTTAATCCGGAAGATTCTTCAGTCACATCACTCCACGACATTACTGTTACTCCAGGCGCTTTACTTCTAAAAGACTGCTCAAGCTCAACCGCACTTTTTTCAGTTGGATTGCCTATGAAAATTCTAAGGTATGTTAATGGAATTTGCGAAGGATCTGTATCTCCAAATGTGCCTTTGAATGTTCTGAAGCTTAAACCATTTGGGTTGGTGGCAATGCTTTCCACATATAATGGCTTTGCGCCTGTTGATTCTATGTTTCGTAAAATACTATCAAGATCCGGATTTAAACTGTGAATTTGAATCACTTGTAAATTGTCCGCTTGCGACATGTCGACTTTGCGATCATCCGGCCCAAAAAGTCTTACTCTGTTTCCACGATTCCCTGCATTTTGTAGAATTGAATGAACTTTTGCATGCGTCATGCCATTCATTACCAGTCCACTACCTCCGCCTCCTCTATATTCCCCCTGTGTTTCTTGTAATTTGCGGGCTACTTTACCATACTGAACCCCCTCTTTTTGATTCCAACTTAAAACAGCCAGAGAACATTCACTTGGGTTTGGCTCTCTATCGGCCTCAGATTCACTTTCTGAGACTTGGCTTTGTATCAATTTTTCAACTGTAGATTGTTTGAAAATGAGCCTATTTTCCCCTGAGTTAAAGCGGCTATTTAAGTGTATCATGTTTGATAAATTGACCTTTTGTGTCTTAATTTAACAGATTGTTAATTTTTTGAAAGTTGATTACGATATTTCTTACTGACCATAAGGTGTTTTATTGGTATAATATGTTTGATATAAAAATAATAAAATTCCTCTTATGTCCTTATCTTTTAAAAAACATCTTACAGGCAATAGCGTTCTCCATAAAGAATTGGTGAAAGTGCAACGTGAAAAAATTAAGAGTTTTAAGGCAAAAATGGATTTACAAAGAAGTTTTAGCGAAAGAGTCGCAGATTTTTTGACTAACTATTTTGGAAATGTATTATTTCTTACCGTAAATGCTTTGTTGTTTGCAATATGGATTATCGTAAATACAGGAATGATTCCCAAAATCGCAATTTTTGATCCATTTCCTTTTGGATTGCTGACAACTATTGTTTCCCTTGAAGCAATTTTCTTGGCTATCATAGTTCTTATAAGCCAAAATCGTTCTGCTCGCGTAGATGATTTACGTGAAGAGATTGACCTTCAAATCAATGTACGAACAGAGGCGGAAGTAACAAAAATGCTGATCATTCTGGATAGAATGCATGACCATTTGGGATTGCCTCCGGAAGATGATGAGGAATTGATTGTAATGAAACAAAAGATGGATCTAGGTGAAATTGAAAAAAGATTAACGGAAGAAATGCTTGGGAAATGAATTTTCACCCCCCTCTACTACTTTCCTTTTGCTCTGATAATTTCATCTACTTGTTTTTTAAACATCTCTCCCTCTTGGCGTAAAAATCTTTGCCAATTTGTATCGAATTCAGCTCAAGATCTCCACAGTCTATTTTCCAGGCGTCCTCATTTGACTAATAGTCTTTTATAAGGAATAATATTTATCCTTAACCAAGAGTATGACAGAAGCAATTACAAATTCAGGGCCACGACCTGACCGTTTGGGTCTTATGGAGGGAATATTTGAGCGATCGCAGGCTAATGATAGTGTTGTTCCCGTAATTGGAATAAAAACCGGTGTTGGAGTACTTGTTACCGTTGCAGGTGTTTCACTAGGTTTTGCTGAACCGGACGGAAGTGAAGATCAAAATGATGAAAAATCTACTCCTGACAAGCCTGCAGATAGCACAACACTTTTAAAAAACTGCATAGAGGCAAACACCGGCGGGGATGTGCAGAAAGTTGCTCTATATTTGGCGAACTTAGTTGGCACAAAAGTTTCCGTCAATAAATTGGTTGAAGAATTTGGAAGATCGAGAGTTAAAACTCACTATATTTTAGAAACGATTCGTGACAGTGCAATATTCAATAACTGGCCATTTTTGCTTGTCTATTCTGCTAATGCTGGCGCAGGTTTTTTCCCTCGCAAATAGATGTTTTAAGAAATCGGAGAGGACGTTCGGACTATACACTCTTCTTCAATTTAATCTTGAAACAGCTTTTCATGTAGAAGAATAGCTCTTTACGATTTTCATCATCCCATACCGCAGGATCTTCTGGACCACTAAGTTCCGGAAATTTTGATTTAAATTCTTTAGCATCGAAAGTGTAAGTTTCCCCGAACATTGTTACTTCCTGCAAATCACTATCCCTATCTTTAAGTCTTTTGAGCATTGCTACGTCCTGCGGAGTATCTGCTTGAAAATCTCTTTTTTCTAGCCATGCGGTTAAATCTCTTTGTCCGGATTTAGCGCTAATTGATTGAGCAAGATTATTATTTGCAGAACGTTTTTTCAAAATTTCTTCTGTAAGTTCAATAACTTTTCCTGCTATACCTTGGGTTTTGTATGGTTCTTGCGTTTGGCGATGTTTCATATCCCATTCTTCACAACCATCCTCTACTTCTGTAGGGAATTCATCATGTTTCAATTGAAGAAAATCAAAACTAGCAACTTCATGATCATCTGAAATGCTGGGCCTGGCGATTTCTATCTGCAATTCATGATAATTTGGGCTGATAACTTTCAAAACTCTTAATATAATCTTTTCTTCGGTGCGAGTGTTCAATGCAGCAGTGTGTATCAAATAAATACCGTGTCCTCTTTTCCCTGTAATCTTTGGCAATGTTTTTTCGGCATCATCAAACATTTTCATACTTGCGAAAATGCTTTTTTTATCAAGAGAATCCCAATCGATTCCTAGATCGATTTTTTCTTTACCAGAGAGAGTACCATCTACTTTTGTGCCAAAAGAAGCTCGAAGATCCCCTGCTTGATTATCTGCTACTGGCGAAGATTCTTTTGGAATTTCAACAGATTGAGCTGATTCATCTCCTGGTTTTACGTGTTCAGTGGTCATTATGTGTATTTACTATCTATTTATTATACCACAAAAATGGCACTTTTTAGAGCTAAAAGTCTGGAAGACTGATTTTTCTCTTTATAAATGCTATGTAAAGACTTAACCTTCTCTTTACTTGCAGCCCAGCAAATGGTATCATTTAAAGTGCATTAAATAATACCTTACAAAGTACTATGAATAACGTTGTAACAGCTCAAGAATTAAAAACCAAGGGCATGTCGGCTCTTAATGAAAGAGCAAAGAAATTCAGTGAAACGTTCATTACCATTCGTGGTGAAAAAAGTTTTGCTGTACTGACTATGGATCAATATAGTTATCTGAGAGAATGTGAGCTGGATGCCGCCTTGAAGGAATCAGAAGCAGATTTGGCTAATGGTAAGTTTAAAGTAAAAAGTGTTGCAAGCCACATAAAAGATTTGAAGAATGTATAAATTGATCATTACTGAAAGTTATCAAAAAAGAGCAAAGAAATTTTTCGCAAAACATCAGGAAATTTTAAAACAATATGAAAAAGTTTTAAAGATACTTTGTCTAAATCCTCAACATCCTTCTTTGAGATTGCATAAATTATCAGGAAGGTTAGCTGGCTTATCCAGCATTTCCATTAACATTTCGTATCGACTAATCGTCCACTTTGTAATCAATGATGATCAAATCATACCAATTGATATTGGTTCGCATGATGAGGTGTATTGATAAAATGGTGCCGAAGGGCAGAATCGAACTGCCAACGCCTGCCTCTTCAGGGCAGCGCTCTACCACTGAGCTACTTCGGCTTAAAAGTTTTAACAGGGAGATTCTAAGTGTATGGCTTTGATAAATCAATGTATTTTGTTATAATCACTCCCTTTTATGTATTATATATGGAAATTCAGGAAGGAGAACTAAAAAAAGTGTTGGAAGTATGGATTGATTCTCGTGATACAAGAGCTGTAGATGATCAACAGTGTGATTTGACGGAAGAATTTCTTGCTCCAAATATCAACGCCATAATTACAGAATTGACTCAATTGAGAAAAGCATTTGATGTAAGAATAAAGGCAGTCCTAAAAAGAATGTTATCTGATTTGCCTCCTCAATACGGGAAAGATCCTTCTCTTCGAAATCCAGGAAACTACCCTGTCGGGTTTTGCGATACGATCTCTGATGGTGTTTGGGTAGAAATTTTAAAAAATATGAGATTTCCAGAAACTCCCGGCATGAGAGCTCTTTCTTATTTTTCCGGACGTGGTGGACATTTGAAACAAATTGCCGGTATTCAACATGGCAAACATTTTCAAAATGCATTGCAGGCCGGTTCTCTTTTTGTTGATGTTGCAAATAATACTGTTGATAAACTTAAACCTCCTGTTGAGATTTGTGATTTAACGCAATCCGGATTTAATAATATGGATGATTTTGCTGCGCAAGCCGATGTAATTGAGCAATACTGGGGAGATAGAATTTTTGCTCAAAGAGTTTTTCCTTTCTTAACTCCATTTTATCCTATTGTTCATATTTCCAAATCCGGAAGAGTTGAACTCCTACCAATAACACAAGGAGTAATTGCAAAAAATATTTTTTCAGATTTTAAAATGGCTGAAGATTTTATTTCCAGAAGTCGGTTTGCAGGCGAGGAACTGCCTGCAAGATTACAGGCAAAAATGGAAAAAGATTTTTCATGGGATGAAGACAATTATGATTTTGATTCCGGAACCCCTCGCGGTGATATTTTTTATCGTGGTGGTGCACCTGATGACCTTATTAAAGAGGTTTTTGAAAGATTACGGAATGTTGATCAAAAGGATTTACCTAAGCTTATCGGTGGTTCCAGATGGCAGGTTCGTGACTTTAATCATTTAGGAATAAAATTATAGATTATGCCGATATTTGGAAAACCATTTCTTGAAGAGTGTAGTAAGAAGTACAATACAGAGCCTGTAGATGAGGAACAATTAGACCTTACAGGTCGCATTTTAGTCCCTGCACTTGGTGAGATTGAGAGAGAGCTTGGTGATTTGCGTAAAAGTTTTGATGCTAGAATTTTGTATACCCTTGAAGATTCAGCGAGTGACCATGCTAGATTTGCAAGAGATCCTTTGTATGCTAAACATGTGAATAATCCATTTATAAGAAGCCCTTCTAAATATCCAGTCGGGTACTGCATGGACATAACAAATGGTGTATGGGATGACGTTTCTTTACAGTTGAAAAAACCTAATACTCCAGGCATGTCTGCTCTTAAAACTTTTGTTAGTAATGGTGGAATTTTAAAAAAAATCGCTGGAATCCAGCATAAAAAATATTTTCAAAATGGTATGCAAGCAGGTTCGCTATGGGTGGATGTTGCGAATAATACAGTTGATAAAGATTATCCGCCTATAAATATTTGTGGACTTTCAGATTCCGGATTTGAAAATGTTGATGATATTGCTTCGTATAGCGATGTTGTTGAGTCTTATTGGGGAGACAGCGTTTACCCTAATAGAGTTTTTCCGTCTATTGCACATTTATTTCCTGTTGTTAGGATATTACAATCCGGGATGCTTAGAGTAGAGGATTTTAATGACTCTATTTTTGCAACAAATATTCTATCTGGTTTTCAGTTGGCTGAAGATTTTATTTTTAAAAGTCGTTTCGCAGGTAGACGGTTGCCTATGCCTTACAAAAGGCTTATTGAAGACATGTTCTATCGCGGAAGTTCTATTCGCCTTACAGATACTGACGATACTTTGATGCGTGATGTATTTCGTAGTGTAAGGAGTTTAGATCCTGATGATTTGGACATCTCTATTAGCGATGGACTGAATACCATGGAATATATTAATGACATAGTAATTTCTGTTTAAAATTTAATTATCATATTGTTTCGATTGCATGGTAGAATGTTTCCATGATTGACAAACATAAACTCAAAAAACTTGCTGATATAGTCGTAAATTATTCACTTTCCATAAAAAAAGGGGAAAGAGTTTTGCTCAGAGGATACGGATTTGAGAGCTATCCTTTGATAAAAGAAATTTATGAAGAATGTGTGAAGGCTGGGGCTATACAAATCGATGTAAAATTTTCAAATGATGAACTAAGCAAAATATTTTTCAAACATGCTAACGAAAATCAGCTCAAACACTTGAGCGAATTGGACAAACAGGTCGCCGACAGTTATGACGCGATGGTGCAAATTCTTGCTGATACCAATCCATATGAACTCAAAGAAGTTGATTTTAAAAAACTAAATATAAGCCAAGAAGCAAAAAAACCTTTGAGCGATATTTTGCATAAAAAAAGATGGTGTCTACTCGCCTATCCAAACAATACATCTGCGATAATGGCCAACAGAAGCCTTGAAGAGTGGGAAGATTTTATTTTGGATAGCTGTCTTCTTGATTGGAAAAAGGAAGAAAAATTGCAGGAAAAGTTTATTGAACTTGTTAAAAAAGTAAAAAAAATCAGAATCACCGGAGATGAAACTGATTTGGAAGTTTCTGTGGACGGACAAACATGGATCACTTGCTGTGGAAAATGCAATCTGCCTGATGGTGAAATTTTCACTTCCCCTATTCGTAACGGCGTAAATGGATTTATCAAATATAACGTGCCGACTCATTATCAATCACATGATTTTAATTGGGTAAAACTTACACTTAAAGATGGAAAAGTTGTCGAAGAAGAATCCGATAACAAAATTGCTCTCACAAAACTTCTTGATACGGATAAAGGATCCAGACATTTTGGAGAATTCGCTTTTGGGCTTAACGACCAAATAAAAACATGGACGCGTCAAATTCTTTTCGATGAAAAAATGGGCAAAAGTTTGCACATGGCTTTAGGCAAATGTTATGATGAATGTCCAAATGGAAATGATTCGAGTGTGCATTGGGATTTGATATTTAATTTTAAATGGGCGAACGCGGAGATATATTTTGATGGCAAAAAAGTCTACTCAAAAACCAAATGGTCGGATAAAAAATATGATTTCTTAAACTAATTAAATTTAAAAAAACATGAAAAAAAATTCAAATAAATTACTTCCGATTTCTATTCTTGTGGCTTCTGTACTTGTTTCAGGGTCTCTTGCTTTTTTTGGATATGAATATAGCGGCAAGATGACAGATGATGTTTTCAATACAAAAGTTGAGGAAGGCATCAAGGCTTTCATTGCGAAACAACAAGCATCAGCTCAACCTGAAGATAAAACAGGAACTATCGTAGAAGGCGATTATACTGATGATGATGCTGTTCTTGGGGACAGTGATGCAACTGTAACAATGATTGAATTTTCAGATTATCAATGTCCTGTTTGCCAGAGATTTCATGAAGAAATCTTCAAACCTCTTAAAGCAAAATATATCGATACAGGCAAAATGAAATTTGTTTACAGAGATTTACCACTTACTTCAATCCATCCAAATGCTTATCCTGCTGCGCTTGCGTCTGAATGCGTAAAAGATCAGGGTGGTGACAGCATGTATTATAAAATGCATGAGAATATTTTTGCTGCGGCACTTACAGAAGAAATGACTGCAGAAAGTTTGAGAAAATCAGCCGGTAAGGCAGGAGCGAATTTATCTGAATTTGATTCATGCGTATCTTCAGATAAATTCAAAGACGAAATAGCAAAAGATACTCAAGATGCAACAGCTATAGGATTTAGAGGCACTCCAGGATTTCTTATCAATGGCTACATGATGGATGGGCTATATGGCCTTGAAGCGTATGAGCAAGTGATTGAGAAGGCTTTGGAGAAATAGTCATTTGATTTCAGAGAGGCAGCACTTGACTAATGTTGATTTTTATTCTACTGTACTGGAAGCAGTTTCTAATTAATAATAATATGAGAAAAATATTTCTTACTTTCCTTCTTTCAGTTATTGTTCTTTCCGGTTGTACAATTAATTTTGGAAGTACAAGTGAAACAAAAGAAGTTGCGGTAAAAGCTGATGAAACTAAAAAAGTGGATGAAGTTAAAGGCTTTATCACTTTGGTTTCTCCTCCAAATGAGACACCTTTCGATTCTTCTCCAATTATTATTGAAGGAAAAATTTCGACAAATGCAAAAAAAATAGATGTAAAAGCAGTAGGTGGACAAAAAGGTTATTGCGATGTTTTATGTTCTCCATACTATGAAGATGTTTATACTTTGGATAGCTTTAAATCTGGAGATGAAACTTTTTCTTATGGAGCGAGATCTGATTGGAAAAATCTTACTCAAGGTTACAACAACTATACATTTACCGCTTATTTTAATGACGATACTACTGCGACGGCAAGCGTGACTTTGTATTACGATCCATCAAAAATAGTATATGGAGATGACAGCTATGGGCCTATTTCTGAAGTTTCTAAGGCAGTGAAAGAATTTGCTGGAACTCCTGCCGGTCAAGCTTATATCGATGAAAATTTTGATAATAAATATGTTACAGGTAAATTACTTGATTTTGATGAAGTTTCAAGATTTTGGGTTGTGAAACAGGACTCTAATTGGAAAGTTTTAGCACTTGCAAAATCAAATGAAGGAGTTAGTTGTACAGTTTATAAACCTTATGATTTTCCGGCTGCTTTGATAAAAGATTGTAAGAAATAGCATGCAAAAAATTCTGACAAACATGAAAGAATTGTTAATGGAACCGTATTACGTGCCATTAATGATACTGTTTGTATTTTTAGGATATCAGGCGTGGAATGGAGGCCCTTCTCCTTTTTATACTCCTTTTCTAATACTTGGCGTAATTATATATATACCTTTTGGGATAACATTTTGTGGAATTAATAATTTGATTGCTGACTATTTTTATATTGAAGATAGCCTGTCATCAATTATTTATTGTTATGATTTTACCGGGCCAGAACTACCATTGTTGCTTTTGATATTGGCTATTGAATATAGCATTATTTACATTGTCGTAAGGGCGATTGTTCGATCTTTGAGGCATGTTGAATAGACCAAGAAGAAGTCTTCTCTATTTCCAAAGCATAAACTTAAATTTCACTCCATCCTCTTCTTCTTCTTTTAGAAGTTGTTTGTTTGAGAATTTGGAGGGGATCTCAGGAAAATATGTATCGCATTCGTATTCATTTTCGATGAATGTGACATAAATTCCTGTTAAGTTTTCGTGTATTAAAGATTCTTTGAAAAGTGTTGCGCCGCCGATTACGAAAATTGTTTCGATATCGTCTCCTGCTGAGTTTATCGCTTCATCTAGAGAAGTGTAAATCTCAACTCCTTCTATTTGGAGAAATTTATCTCGGGTAAGTACTACATTTTTTCTATCTTTTAGCGGGCGATATTTTTCAGGCAAAGAATACCAAGTGTTTTTGCCCATGATTACCATGTTCTTTTTGCTTGGATCTTTTGTCGTTAAAGTAATTTCTTTGAAATACTGTGTTTCTTTTTTGAAATGCCAAGGCATTGCATTGTCCTTGCCTATACCGTTTTTGCAATCTACTGCAACTATGATGTAAATTTCTTTATTCGTCATGGCTTTTATTATACAGCCACAGGAAATTTTATAAAGGCCTCGTGCGTGTAATTCTTCAATTCAAAATCTTCAAATTTTAAATCCCAAAAAGGTTTTTTTGCTATTACCAATTGTGGCAATGCATGTGGTTGCCTTTTTACTTGTTCTTTTATTCCCTCAAGATGATTTGAATAAATATGTGTGTCGCCCGTAGTATGAACAAAATATCTTGGAGTCAAATTACATTCCTGTGCAACCATCATCAAAAGTGTCGCGTAGCTCGCAATATTGTACGGTACGCCAAGTGCGACATCCGCACTCCTCTGGTAGAGTTGTACATCCAAATATTCTCCTACAACGTAAAATTGAAAAAATGCATGACATGGTGGCAATGCCATCCTGTCTAAATCCGCAACATTCCATGCGCTAACAATTATTCTTCGTGAATCAGGATTATTTTTGATCGTATCTATCGCGATTTGAATCTGATCGATGTGGCTTTTCGTGTATGTTTTTTGATCTTCGTTTAAAGTGAACTTTTCCCATTTCCTCCATTGGTAGCCATAAATCGGACCTAGGTTTCCATCTTTGTCAGCCCATGCATCCCAAATCGGTGTGTGCTCTTTCAGATCTTCATTTATATTTGTAGATCCTTTTAAAAACCAAAGCAATTCTCTCAAAATAGCTCCGTAACTTACTTTTTTTGTAGTCACCATCGGAAAACCTTCACGTAAATCGTATTTTTTTTGCGTACCAAAAATCGAAATAGTTCCAGTTCCAGTTCTATCTTTTTTTTCTATGCCATCTTTCAAAACTTCTTGTACAAGCTCCAAATATTGTTTCATAAATTTACTTTTACTGTGTCTGTATCTTTGTGAATTTTGCTTCCTGTAGTTTTGTTTTGGCCCTGATATTTTCCGCTGTATGGATTTTTTGCCGGTGCATCCATCCTACAACAAACTAGTTGGCAGATTCTTTTTCCTGACTGAAGTTTTATCGGAAGTGCACTCGCATTGTATAGTTCGAGAGTTATTCTTCCTTCAAAGCCTGGGTCAACCCATCCGGCATTTTGTATAAAAAGTCCGATTCTACCAATCGAGCTTCTGCCCTCTACGAAGGCCGTAATGTCATTTGGCAATTTGATATATTCTTGTGTCGTTGCCAGAAGAAATGACTTTGGAGGAATTATGATTGTATCATTGTTTATTTCTCTGTATTGAACTTCTGAGTCTAGTGTTATCACCTCCATCTGATTTTCTTCAATAATCAAGAAGTGTGTTCCAAGCCTTAAATCAACCGAGGCTGGTTGTATTGATTTTTCGTCAATCGGATCAATGACGATTATTTTCTCTTTTATTAAACGTTCTAAAGTTTGGTCTGAAAGAATCATTTTTTTTTATTATGTAGCAAAGAATTTTTATATTATTTCGAGCTCTTTGTCTAATATTTTGAAGAATTCTTTGAGTATATTTTTACCACTTAGGCTGTTTGTTAGCTTGCCTTTGATGTAAACCTGCGCTGTTTGTTTTTCTTGATATCCCGGCAACATTATGGCGATATCTGCTTTCTTACATTCTCCTGGTCCATTTACAACACATCCCATTACTGCAAGATGAAGAGTTTTTGCATTTTTATATTTCTTTGCATGATCATTTATTTTTTCTACCATTTCTTGAAAATATTTTCTGTTTGTTCTTCCACATCCAGGACAACTTGTTATGTGTGGGCCAAAATTTCGTAATCCCAATGTTTGCAAAATATTTTTACAAACTTCAACTTCTTTTGTTCTGCTTTCGTTTTTTCCAGGAGTTATTGAAACCCTTATCGTGTCCCCTATGCCTTTATTTAAAAGTATTCCTGTTGCAACTGAGCTGGAAACCATCCCTTGAATTCCTGTTCCGGCTTCTGTAAGCCCTATGTGAAGTGCATAGATTCTTTTACTTTTTTTCATTTCTTCAACAAGTCTTTCGTGATCAGCGATAAAATCTACTGCTTCTGAACTTTTTAAACTTAGTACAATCTGATTTCTTTTTAATCCTATTTTTTCAGCTTTTTCTGCATATTCCAAAATTGCCTTAACTATATCTCCATCAAAAGATCCTTTGTTTAAGCCTATTCTTACTATTTTATTGGTTTCCGCCGCGATGCGTATAAATTCTTCAAATGATTTTTCGTTCCCTGGATTTACTCTGAATTTAT
>CALRHQ010000021.1 GCA_943359415.1 Candidatus Peribacteria bacterium | reverse complement strand
ACTTCTTCCACAAGTTTTCCTTTCATTGAAAATCCTGAAGCTTTTGAATGACCACCACCACCAAAACCAGCTACAACTTTTGATAAATCAATATCATCAAGACGCGTCCTAAAAGACCCCTTAACATTTCCACTTCTATCTTCATTAAGTAAAACAGCAAAACGTGTCCCAGGCACCATATTTAGATAATCTATAACCCCGGATAATTGATCCGGTGAAGCATCACAAGTCGAATATTCATCTTCTTTTATGACAGAAACGACCACGTTATCAGGAGTTTTGAAAGCTTTTTCCATAACACGTCCCCATAATTTAAGTCCATTTACAGTATTCGATTTGAATAATGATTTCACAATAGTTTTAAAATCAGCTCCTTTTGAAATCAAATCTGCCGCAATTTCAAAAACTTCTTGCGAAGTATTTGAATGCATAAAACTACCAGTATCGCTATAAACACCCGAAAGAAGACAAGTTGCAATATCCTTATCCATTTCAACTCCAAGAAATTTGAAAAATCTATAAACAATTGTAGTAGCCGAAGGCGCATCAACATCAACAATATTTATTGTACCAAAATTGTCATTTGAAGCATGATGATCCATATTCAAAACAGGAATACCGGAAGTATACAAATCAAGATATTTAAGATGAAAATTAGTCATATAAGAAGCTCCACAGTCTACACACACAATATAATCAAAATCTTTTAAGTCGAATTCCGCAACATATTCATCCACAGAAGGCAGAAAAGAGAAAACTTCGGAAGGCTTATCAACACAAGCAAGAGTAACCATTTTGCCACTTTTTGTAAGCCAAAGCTTAACAGCAAGAGCAGCCCCAAGAGTATCACTATCTGGCTTTCTATGAGAAATTACAAGCACTTTGCTCGCCTTCATTAAGCCATCTTTTGCTCTTTCAAATAATTCCGTCATTTTTGTTTCACATCGTTAATACGTTCTAAAAGGGTAAATTATACGCCAAAACGAAAATTAAGCAAGTTGTTTTTAACAGAGATATGATAATATAGACATCATGAAAATAGTATTTTTCGGAACACCGGAGTTTGCAGTTCCAACTCTTGAAGTATTAGCGCAGAAAATGAAGGTAATATGCGTTGTAACACAGCCGGATAAAAAAGTGGGCAGAAAACAAATCCTAACTCCCACACCGGTAAAAGTATCTGCAGAAAAACTTGGCATCAAAGTAATTCAACCAAGGACAAAAAAAGAATTACAAGAAAGCCTAAAAGACATCAAAGCTGACTTCTTCGTAGTTTTAGCATTTGGAATGATTTTAGAAAAAGATATTTTAGAAATGCCAAAATATGGATGCATAAACATTCACGCTTCATTGCTTCCAAAATACAGAGGCGCATCCCCTATTCAAGAAGCATTATTAAACGGAGATAAAGACACCGGCATAAGTATCATGAAAATGGGAGAAAAATTGGATCAGGGCCCTGTATATTTACTGCAAAGAATAGAGATAGAAGATCTTGATGATTTAGAGACTTTAAGTAAAAAATTAGAAACACTAAGCGCAAAAATGGCCCCATTGGTTCTCACAGATATCGCGGAAGGAACACTTTATCCACTCGCACAAATTGAATCAAAAGCAACGTATTGCAAAAAAATAGAAAAGAAAGATGGAGAAATAAATTGGAATTTCGACTCAGAAAAAATACACAACATGATTAGAGCATATAACGTTTGGCCATGCGCTCACACAAAATTCAACGGGAAAGAAATAAAAATACTCGAAGCAAAAGTTGAGAAAAAAGAAACAAAAATTGAGCCAGGAAAATTTTTTATCGAAGATGGAACACTAAAAGTTTCAGCAAAAAACGGAAACATCATTCCAAAAAAACTTCAATTGGAAGGTAAAAACCCTATGTCAGACAAAGAATTTTTGAATGGATACAAAGCACAAATAGAAAGCCAAAAAAGCGCCTGACCTTGATAGAGAGTGAATAAATAATGGTCAAAAGATCCAAGTATTAAAAGCATAAAACATATAGAAATGAAAAATGGATTCTTTTTCTTGAAAGAATAAATAAAAAGATAAACAAGAAAAGAAACTAAAACCATAAAACCGATAATTCCAACTTCAGATAAAACAAGAACAAAGATGTTGTGAACAGGTTGAATCTCCCACGGAGATAGTTTTAAGAGAGAAAAATTCTGCATCACATCAGTAAAATTTCCAACACCAACTCCAAAAGGATTGTGAAAGAATATAGCAAAGCCAATAACCAAATATATAATTCTATACTGCAAAGATAGGTCATATACAGAATTAATTCGATCGATAAACAAAGGAAAAGCTTTCAAGATAAAGAGCAAAAATGCAGCTCCTATTACGACAAAGAAAACTCTTTTTAATAATTTAAATTTATCAAGTTTATTTAATACAAAAAGTGAGAATACAGAAAAACCAACAATGAAGGCCACAAACCCGGTTCTTGAAAACGTTAGAAATAGCGCCAACAAAAAAATTGAGATAAAAAAAGAAGAAATCTTTGGAGAATTTTTAAAAAATTGCATCATTGAAAAAATTGCAAAAACCAAATAACCCGCAAAAATATTTGGATGAGGAAAAGTTCCATACGAACGCAAAAATTTCATATCCATAAAATCAACTTTCGCAACGCCAAGAATAGTGGAATTCACAACAGGCTCTCCGAAAAACCGAAGCCCAAGCGATTCCTGCAAAACATATTGAGATATACCAATAATGGCTTCTACAAACATAACTGAGCAAAAGACTATTAATACTTTTTTAATATCAATAACATCATTTACAACAAAAAGATAAACAGCAAAAAATTCACAAAATCTAAGTATATAAAAAATCGAATTCATTAAATTCACAGAGAAAAATAGCGAAATCAAAAAAGAGAAAAGCAAAAGACAAAAGAAATAAAAAATATTTTTATCTCCAAAAGAAAACTTTTTAAATACAACTAAATCATGAGAAAACAGTATTTCTAAGCCAAAAAACACAAAACCTAAAATCAACATAATATCAGACAAATACAAGAAATGATTCAGATATGGATTAAAAAAACCTGAATCATAAACATTTGAACCGAATAAAAAAACATCCAACTGCAAAGGCAAAAAAGCAAAGAACAAATAGAAGAAAATTGTATAAGTTTTTTTAAGCATCTTCAACACTTGGGTTTAAGGCAATTATATGGTAGATTTAAAGCCGAAATAAATCAAACATGTTTACAGGAATAGTACAAAAACAAGGAGGAATAAGAGCAATAAAACGCACCAGCAAAGCGTTAAGATTTGAAGTGGAAATAGAAAAGTTTTTAAAAGACGTAAAAAAAGGTGATTCCATAGCGGTAAATGGAGTTTGTACTACAGTAGTAGATTTAGAAAAAGATTGCTTCGCATTTGAAGCAATAGAAGAAACTTTAAATAAAACAAATTTCAAAAAACTTAAAAAAGGATCGATAGTAAACCTTGAGAAATCAATCAAATGGAACGAGAAAATAGACGGACATTTTGTACAAGGACATATTGATGAAACAGGAAAAATTCTAGAGATCAAAAACGATAAAAAAAGAACGAGAATAACCATTTCATTATCCAAAGCCATGAAGCCATTTGTAGCATACAAAGGCTCTGTTTCAATAAATGGCATCTCTCTTACAATTTCCGACGTCGAAGAAAAAAAATTTAGCGTTGATATAATTCCTCATACATTAAAAAACACGAATTTATCTCAGCTCAAAAAAAATGATATAGTAAATATTGAAGCCGACATGATCGCAAGATATCTTCACAAAATAATAACAACGAAATGACAAAAAAAGGACTCAATGAAGAAATAAATATTAACGGAGAAAAACTAAAAATTGCAATAGTACTCCCCTACTTCAACGAAAAACTTGGCTTAGAAATACTGAAAAACACAAAAGAAGAATTATTGAAAAATCACGTCCAAGAAAAAAACATAAAATTATTCAGATGCGCCGGCACACTCGAGATTCCATTCACTTGTAAAAAAATAATAGAAAAATATAAACCAAATGTAGTAATTGCACTTGGCATAGTTATTCGAGGAGAAACACCACATTTTGATTTAGTCACACAAACAACATATAACGCGATAATGGACTTACAGATAGCGAAAAACACACCTATATCTTTTGGAATTTTAGCATGCGAAAATGAAAAACAAGTCAAAGAAAGAGTTTCAAAAAACAAACTAAACAAAGGGAAAGAATATGCAATCGCGGCACTATTACAAGCAAATTTTAAATAAAAAATATGGAGATTCGAACACTAAAAGATATAGAAAACTTGGAAGGCAAAAAAGTACTTTTAAGAGTGGACTTCAATGTGCCAATGGATAAAACGACAGGAGAAATCGAAGATGACACAAGAATCACGGAATCTTTGCCAACAATAAATTTTCTTCTAGAAAAAGGAGCAAAAATAATCATAATGTCTCATCTCGGAAGACCTGAAGGAGAAGTAAAAGAAGAGTTAAGACTCACAAAAATCGGAGAATATCTTTCAAAACTTTTAAACAAATCTGTAAAAAAAATGGATGAAGTTTTGAGCGACATAGTAAAAAAAGAAATAGAAAGAATGCAAAACGGAGAAATAATTCTTCTTGAAAATATGAGATTTAGAAAAGAGGAAGAAGAATGTGAAGAAAATTTTACAAAAGAATTAGCATCACTCGGAGAAATTTTCGTAAACGACGCATTTGGAACAGCACATAGAAAACATGCATCTACAGCAGGTTTAGCCGATTTTTTACCAGCATACGCAGGAGTATTAATGGAAAAAGAAATCACACATTTATCAAAAGTCTTAGAAGAAATTCCAGCAAAACCTATAACAATGATTTTTGGAGGTTCAAAAATAGACACAAAAATTGGCATAATCCAGCACTTTTTGGATAAAGCAGATTATTTTCTTATCGGAGGTGGACTGGCAAACACATTTTTATTTGCAAAAGGTGTAAACGTCGGAGATTCACTTTATGAAAAAGATAAAGTAGACGTCGCAAAACAAATAATAGAAAAATTAAATTCAAAGGAAAATTCACTTAATTTACCTGTAGATGCAATCGTTGCAAAAGAAATTTCAGATGAAGCACAAGTTCAAGAAATAGCTATAGAAAGCCTTCCTGAAGAAATGAAGATTCTCGATATTGGACGGAAAACAGCAGAAAATTTCAGCGAAATAATAAAAAAATCAGGTACAGTAATTTGGAATGGACCACTTGGAGTTTACGAATACAAACCATTTATGAACGGCACAAAAAGCATTGCAGAAGCCATCGCAGATAGTGAATGCGTGTCAATAATAGGTGGTGGAGATACAGCAGATTGTATTAAAAAATTCGGAATTCCAGAAGGAAAATTCACCCACATCTCAACAGGCGGAGGCGCATGTATAGAATTTTTATCAGGAGAGAAACTTCCAGGAATAGAAATTCTAAGAAAACAAAAGTTCTTGTAAATACATTGAGTGAGGAAAAATAAAGACATGCAGTATCAACCATGTTGCCGAAAAAAATCTAGCCGGCCAAACAAGAAAAGGCCATTTTCTTGCTATCATATACCCCAAAACCAAAATAAGAGGATCAGCAATTAACCTATTTGGCCAAAATTCCACTCCTTGAAACCAATATTCCACACGAGCACCTGCAAGACCGGTTTCGAGATAATGCTCTAATGTTTCCCATAAGTATGCGGCAAGAAGAACTCCATTCATATCAAACCACAATGAATAATGATTATGCTTAATAACATTTAAAACTTTTTGAAAAACCTTATAGTTATTTTTTTTGACAGCAAATCCAACTGAAATTCCGGTTAATAAATGTTCAATCGTCCATATATCAAAGACAGCATGCGTTTTTAATCCAAAAATAGCATCAAATACCATATTATTTTTTATCAGTAATACTAATCATTATTTCACTATTTTTATGTTCACAACAAAAACCTCTCCATCCCAAGAACTTTTCATTCAATTTTACAAAAACCTCATTACTGAAAGCATAAACACCATAAGTAATAAAATATGCAGCAACAACATCGATAGAATAATGTATATGCATCAGCAAAACCGTAACAGCCATAGCAAAAGACCCAATTAACATAAAAGCCTCTATGTATTTATTGGTTCCCCTAAAAAGCAAATACGCCATAAATGGAATAGCAACATGCCCTGAGAAAAACAAATCATTTTTAAACAAAAACCTATCCATCACGAAACTATCAGGTGTAACTCCACCTGCATAAAAAAATCCAGCGGGAGGGCCATAATTAGTAAGCAACATAAAAATTCCACGCAATAAAAACAAAAAACCATAAGTCTTGAGAATAAAAGGTCCACGTTCAGGAACAAACAGAAACGCATATACCAAAATAATTGCAAGTAAAATATAAATTCCAAATCCATATAAAAATTCCAAATTATATGTTGGGAGATTATCCAAAATAGAATCACCTACAGAAGGGTAAGTGAAAGTATCATTGAACTCAGTAGCATAATAATTAACCAAATATCCACCAAAAAGAATTCCAGCAGAAATAAAAATTGCAATCAAAAAATACTTTTGCCCCAAAACAACTCTATACCTATTTTTTACTGACCTAAAAAACTCAAACATAATATTAATTTAAACTCCATTTCCTGATCTTTTCCTCTACTTCACTCACTATTTTCGCATATCTTTCTTTCGAAACTTTCAAAAGTTTTTGGACACGAACATCGTCAGAAATATTACCAGATGGCGGCAAAGTAGACAAAGAGAAAGTTTTAGAAGGCATACCTTCAATAAGCAGCCTCATATAAGCATTATATTTGCTAAGTGAAGCCAAATCAGCAGGCAAAACCTCCTCTCCAAATTGCTGAGAAATATATTCACCATCCTCATAACCAACCTGAAAAGCCAGAACACTTCCAACATTTCCAAAAACAGCATCCTTTACTTCTTCTGGCATCTGCGCAATATATTGATTTGCGATTGTAAGATTTAATTTATATTTTCTAGCTTCAGACAAAATAGTCGCAAAAGAATCCGTCGCGAAATTTTGAAATTCATCGACATACAAATAAAAATCTTTACGATCTTTTTCCGGAATATCAGCTCTTCCCATCGCATCAATCTGAAATTTCGTCACGAACATTGATCCCAAAAGAGCACTATTATCCTCACCAATTTTTCCTTTTGAAAGATTTATCAAAACAATTTTTCCATTATCCATAAGAAATCTAAAATCTACCGTACTTTTCACTTGTCCGACAATATTTCTGATAACACTTGTCGAAAGAAATTGTCCAACCTTATTCATTATAGGCGCCGTAGCCTCTACTCTAAGCTTTTCTTGCATTTTTCCAAATTCATCAATCCAAAACTTTTTCACCACAGGATCTTTTATTTTTAAAACAATTTTTTCTCTAAAATTATCATCGCAGAGCATTCTCGTAATTCCAAGCATAGTCATTCCACCGGCTTCCAGAAGCGCCAAAACAGTATTTCTTAAAATATGTTCAAGTCTTGGCCCCCAACTTTCTGCATAAAGTTTTTTAAAAATTCCAATAATTCCACTGCAAACAATAGATCTCTTTGACTCATCATCATTTTCAAACATATTAAATCCAACCGCATAATCCTTATCCGATGGATCAATCAATACAACATCATTCGTACGATTCGCCGGAATTCTTTTCAAAATATTTTCGACCAAATCTCCATGTGGATCAATAAGCGCAACTCCACGACCAGCAATAACGTCAGAAACAATCATGTTTTCCATAAGCATACTTTTCCCCATTCCGGTTTTTCCAACAATATACATATGCCTTCTTCTATCTTCAGTTTTTATCCCAAAATTTTGAATCATTCCACGAAAATTCGTCCGCCCCAAAACAGTAACACCTCTGAAATTAGCTTCTTCGAGAGGCAAGTCCGCAGGTGGTTCAAGTTTTTTACTTGTTACCCAATAAATCAACGGCGTTTTCACAGAAACATTCGGCAAATGAAAAATAGTTGCAAGTTCTTCGTTATTCAAGGCCATTCCATCCACAACTTTTCTTGATTCATAAGTTTTATAAGCTTCAGCACCATGAACAAAATTCCCTATTTCAAATCCATTCAAATGAGGAAAATTAAATTGCTTAAATGCACCAACAATTTCAGTAAGTTTAACTTTCGCAATCTCTTCATTTTTATGCTTCGGCAAATACAAAATTCGGATAGAAACATCAAATAAAGGCCGAACTACCTTATCAATCGCCGCATCGATATTACTTTCTCGATCATGAGATTTAGACGTCAACTCCTCTAGCGAAGAATCTGCCTTCTTACCGACCCTCGCATTCACAAAGAGTCCATGTAGCCAAAATACGAAATATAGAGGAAAAAACGCAATTTTAGGCCAAATTTTACGTGTTATAAAAGCATTCGCATATAAAATCTCCAAAGATTCGATGTGTCCAAAAACTCCATTATCCAAAATTTTCACACATTTCACAAAAATATTTTTCCATTTGTCAGACAGGGGCACAGTAACAATCTGAATCCAAACTTGATCATTCAAATCAGGCAACTTCACCAAAGATGAAGTAATTCCCGCTATAGGATCAACTGCCATCTTAGAAAGCCTGTCTTCAAATTGAGAATATCGTTTTATAGGATAGACATCGCTATTTTTCATCTTCAATTCGACCATTACGGCATTTTCATCATTTTTAATTCCCAAAGTATAATCAGAACATTCCTCAATCTCAGCATCCGGATATTGCGCATAAATCTGACTCTCAACAAGATCAACCAGCTTCACAGGCAAAGTCACAAAAAACCTTATACTTCTACCAATATTCGCTATCTCAAAACTAACAGCATATTTTGAAAAAGCGTGCAAAGTCGCAAAAATTTGTTCAGCAACAATAGGACCACTTTCGTTGTCTTTTGGAACTTTAATTTGTAAAACGACTTTCTCCTTCATACGTTTACATACTATCAAAATACCTCTGAAGAGTTATTTGTGCCGCATAAGAATCATCGGCAGTCCCACGGCTCACAATCCCCTTCTCTCTAAGATCTTTAAAAACATCTTGAGCCTCAAAAGAACTCAATCTTTCATCAAAAAGAACAACCTCAACCTCTTTAGGCAAAACATTCTTAAGCGCTTCCTCCAATTTCTCCACCTCCTTCATCATAAGATTTCTCTGTCCTTCCTCCATGCTAAGCGGATATCCGATCACAAGAAGATTCGCACCAGATTCAGAAACAAGCTCAAGAAGCCTTGAAACAACTTTATCAAATCCATTATTCTCAAAAACCTCTTTTGGAAAAGCAATCTTCATATCTAAACCACCGGTAGCTACACCGATCCGTTTTTTACCGTAATCTATACATACAGCCTTCCCTTTAGACATAGGAAGAATTATTATTTCTTCGCTTCGACAACGACTTTGATAGTTTCCTCAGCACCTTCAGCAATATGAACAACAACTTTATGAGTTCCAACTTCTTTAATATGTTCAGATTTGATATTTGAAGGTTCAAGTTTAATATTTGTCTTAGCCGCAATTTGATCAATAATTTCCTCGGCAGAAAGACCTCCATAAAGCTTTCCTTTTGAAGTAATTTTCTTTGAAATTGTGACAACAAGTCCCTTAAGTTTTTTGATAACTTCTTTAGCATTTTCAACTAACTGTTCTTTCTTCATAACCAGCTTAGCTTTTCTAGACTCTTGAAGCTTAACAACGCTTGCGTCTGCCATAACAGCAGCTCCTTCAGGAAGCAGGAAATTTGTAAAATATCCCGTTTTTACATTAACAATATCCCCTCTGTATCCTAATTTTTTAACATCCTTATTTAATAGAACTTTCATTGTTTTTTTGATTAAAGGCCATATATAAATACCTAATAATTGACATAAAGTAAAGAGAAATTTACTCTATCTCTCAAATTTCCAATCTCCGATATTGAAAAACCTATCAGAAGTGAATGTAGCTCCATTCATTAAAATACCTGAAACCTTACCATCAGTAGCATAATAATACATAGGTCTATAAAGAAAAATCGCAGGCACATCACCTTTTATAAACGTAGCCAATTGATTAACCTCTTTATTTCTTTTTTCCTGATTAAAGATAGATCGTATGTCTTCAATCAAACTATCAACCGCAAAACTCTTGTAATTTGAAAAATTCTGGCCGGTCGCATTTGCCTGAGAAGAATGCCAGAAAGAATATGTATCCAAGTTGTATCCAAGGCTTTGTCCAACAAGTAACAAATCGTATTTTCTAGTCATCACACGAGTTTTGAAATCGTCTTGAGATAAAAACTCAACTTCGATCCCAACACCAACAGCTTCCCATGAATCTTTCAAAAATCCAACAACAGCCTTTGTCTCATCATATTGAGGAGTTCCTGCACCATACAACCTTGAAATTAAACTCAATTTTAAAGGTTTTCCATCTTTTCCATATCTATAATCTTCAAGTTTCTCTCTCGAAAAAGTATAACCAGCATCTTTCAAAGCACCTTCAGCTTCAGTTTTACTGGATTTATAAATCCATGAACTTTGATCAAGTTCCATCATAGGCGTATCAACACGAACTTTGTCCTTAATAAGACCTTTTTCTCCAACAAGTGCATCTTTATCAATCGCTTTCTGAAGAGCAAGTCGAAGCTTTTTATTATCCTTAAGTGGAGCATTATCAAGATTAAAAAACACAGCTGTATATTGAGGCAATTCGTAAGGCAAAAGTTTAAATCTATCATTTTCCTTGAAAGCATCAGCAATTTTATCCGTAACACGAGGCGAAGCATTGTAAGAACTCATATTTTGCATCAACAAATCAGCTGTAGGGTAAGCGATGATTCTCAAATTAGTAATTTCAGAAATCGGATTATAATAATATGGATTCACAGTAAGGGTGATCTGACTTCTTCCATCCGGAAAAGCTTCTATAGGGCTTGTAACCATATAAGGTCCTGTACCAACAGGAAGCTTATTAAAAGGATGTTGAAGCAGATCATAAGATTTCACTCCTGCAAGCAAATGCTTCGGCAAAATTCCAGTCGTAAGATTTGTCGTGAAGAAAATATTTGGCTTTAATAATTTAAATTTTATAGTGGATTCATCAATTTTTTCAACAGTCACTCCATCAAAATTTGCCTTCAGAATTTCATTCGGAAAATCGTTATCCATCACAAGATCATTGTATGTAAAATAGACATCGTCAACCGTAAAATCTTTTCCATCATGCCATTTTATTCCACTTTTAAGTTTAAAGGTATATTCAGTTTTACTTTCATTTAAAGTCATAGTCCCCATATCATCAACCACGGCCTTCTTCGAAGGATCATATTTCATCAAACCTGAAAAAACCAAGCTCGACACTTCCCTATCGGCATCATTGTAATCAACAAAAAGCGAATTTATATTTTGGATTCCATTTCTCGCAACAATTCCCTCAGCATAAGTATCGGAAGCTCCAAAACTAAAAAATCCATATGGAAAAACCATCATTTTTAAAATCATCAACAAAAAAGCAAGAACACAAAGGGCGGTAACTATCTTATCGCCATAAGTATAAGACTTAAAAACCTTAATAATCCACTTTAGAAGCTTCATTTAATATTTCTTAAACAAGAAATAAATAAGCGATTGAGTTAGCCACAAAAAGAACACCAAGTACAATAGTAGCATTGAAAAGAACTTTTTCAGCACCTCTTTTGCTTGTGTAGAAAGTTCCGCTTCCTCCAAATGTTGCAGAAAGACCTGTACCTCTTTGCTGTGTCAAAATAGCCAGAGAAAGAAGAAGAGAAAGTACAACCTGAATTACTATTAGTATAGTTTGCATATATATTATTATTTTATTAAGTTAACAACCCAATTTACAATTCCAAATACTACAGCACCTATAACATAACTGCCAAGATTTGGAAAGGTAATTGATACGTCTGAAAATTGTAAATAGTTGAGAATATAGGTTAAAGACCACAAAAGAATCCCGTTGACAATCATAAAGAAAAGTCCTCCACTAATAATCAAAATTGGGAGGACAGCCAATTTTAAAATAGGTTTCAAAACAAAATTAAGTAGACCAATGATAGCTCCTCCAAGTATAAAAAATTTGATTCCACCGGTAAACGTAACTCCGTCCACAAATTTAGTTAGCACGTAGAGAGTGATACTATTTAAACCTATACTGATAAGTGGAGAAATTATAAATCCCATAATTTTTAAGCTTTCTTTACAGCAATTTTAACATCTTTTTCTTCAAGTTGCACAACTTTTTCCTTGTCCCATTCAAGATTTCCACTCTGCTGAATTTCTATCGCCAATGTCTCGTTTTTTATATAATCTGCAAACGCGCTTACCGCCTCAGCAATTTCAGCCGGAGCCTCAACTAAAACATAAATTCTATCATCAACTTGAAAATCAGCCTCCTTTCTCATTTCTTGAATAAATCTGATTATATCGCGAGCATACCCTTCTTTTTTGAGTTCTTCAGTAATAGTCGTATCAAGCGCGACAGTGATTCCATTCTCGCTTTCGACATCAAAGCCCTCTTTTCCCTTGAATCCAACAGAAACCTCATCGTTTTGCAGAACAAATTGCTCTACTTTTACTTCTCCAGTTTCAAGAAGTTCAAATTCTCCAGCCTTTATTTTTTGTATAATAAATTGAACATCAGCTCCATATTTTGGCCCAAGAGCTTTTGAATTTGGAACAACAAAAACCTCAGCAATTTCTCCGGCATCTTTCAAAATTTCAATATTTTTTACATTTAATTCTTCCAAAATCACATCTTTTTGAGCAAGAACCAAGTTCTCGTCTATGCCCTTAGGTAAGGCAACACTAACAGTTGCCAAAGGCTGACGAACTTTGATTTTTGCTTTGCTACGAACACTATGTCCAAGATTTACGATAGTTCTAACCAAGTGAATTTCATCATTCAATTTTTCATCGATCAAATTTCCGTTGGCTACTGGCCAATCACAAAGATGCACTGACGCGTCGCCAGTCAAATTCTTATAAATTTCATCTGAAATAAATGGCATAAATGGAGCCATAACTTTAGATAACTGGACCAAAACAGTATAAAGAGTTTGATAAGCCTGATTCTTGTCTCCATCATTTTCACTCTTCCAGAACCTTCTTCTAGATCTTCTGACATACCAATTTGAAAGATTATCCAAGAATTCAGAAATAGGCCTTACCGCTCGTGTTAAATTGTAATCATCCATTTGTTCAGTCACATTTTTTATCAACGTATTTAGCTCAGACAAAACCCATTTATCAAGTTTATTTTCAGGATAAAATTTATCAAATTCTTTGTTAGCTTCAAATTTATCGATAATCGCATAAGTCACGAAAAAGCTGTAAGTATTCCAAAGAGTAAGCGTAACTTTTTTCACAACTTCATCGACATGATCTTCGGAAAATCGCACGTCTTCGGCCAAAGGTGCAGTTGAACTACACAAGAAATATCTCGTACTATCAACACCTTTCATATCAAAAAGCAGATTTGGATCAGGATAATTTTTCTTTCTCTTTGAAAGTTTTTCACCATCAGCCGCAAGCAAAATTCCATTTACAATTACGTTTTTAAAAGCAGGTTTATCGAAAAGAATTGTCGCCAAAACATGAAGTGTATAAAACCATCCACGTGTCTGGTCCAAGCCCTCCGCGATAAAATCCGCAGGGAAATTTTCTTCAAATTCTTT
>CALRHQ010000020.1 GCA_943359415.1 Candidatus Peribacteria bacterium | reverse complement strand
CGCAATACAGGATAAAGCAAAGCTCGCAGGTGGCGATACTGCGAAGTACACTCTTCTTGAGGGAGATGGCGCAATAGAAATAGGAGATGTGGGCATAAATGCCCCTACAGACATTGTAAACAAAGACATGAATGAGTTCACTGTTACCGCAAGTGTTAGAGTAAAAGGGCTTTATTATGATTCTAATGCGATGATTTCGATACTTGTTCTGGAACTTGAGATGAAGAAAAGTCCTCAGAAAAAACTGCTGCGTATAAATGAAGATTCTTCTACTTATAGAATTTTCCAACGTGATGAGGCTGCCGGCAAAGTGAAACTTACGGCTAATATCAAAGGAATTGAAGAATTCTCAATAGATCCTACTACAGACAATGGTTCTAAATTCCTTGAGAAAATCAGACAACATATCGTCGGAAAAAATATCGAAGAAGCAAAAAATTATATTCAAAATCTTTCTGAAATAAACAAAGTCGAAATCGAAAGTTGGCCTGCGTGGGCTCCTACTATTCCAGGGTTGGCGGAAAATATAGATTTTGAGGTGAGGGATGCGGTGAATGCGGAGTAGTTATATAATTCCTTGGGCTTGTTTTTGTACGACTTTTATGCTATAATCTGTATAGATAAAAAATTAAAACAAAAACAAAATGCAAAATAAGTATTTTAAGTCAGCTATTATTTCAAGCGTCATAGCAGTTATGACTGGTGTTTTATTTTTTGGAATAAGCGTCACTCTTGGCGCTCCAACATATCAACCTCCAGGAACTGATGTAAAACCTACTTTTAATGGAGCTACTTTTACTGGAGACATAGATTTTCAAAATGGTGCTATAAAAAATTCAACCGGCAATAATTTGGGGGTTGTAAATATTCAAGATCATGTAGTTGTAAATGGTGACCTTGGGCTCTCAGGTTCTGTTTCAGCAAATAAAAATGTCACGGTTGGTTTTGTAAATAATCCTCCAAGCAATACAAATGGTATTTTGGAAGTCATCAATAAAATCATTAATCCGGTTTTGAATGCGAAAGTTAAGATAGATGATGGGCTTGATGTTACTGGGAATGTCTCAAATTCAATTGGAGATGTTACCATTGATGATAATTTGAAAATCAATAATGAATTGAATGTCGGACAAAATGCAGTCTTCAATGATGAAGTCGAAATGTCTGGCACTCTTATTTTGAGAGGTAGTACTCAAATTTGGGATGATGGAAAAGGATATGTTTTTAGCGTTTCTACGCCAATGGAAGTTGCCGGCATGATTTCAAATCCAAATGCAAATGTTTCGATAGATGATGGACTTGATGTAACAGGTGGTCTTGGTGTTGGCGGAAATATCTTTAATAAAGATTTGGATGTCCTAGGTCTTACAGATAATTTATCAGTTTTAGGCCCTGCATACCCAGGAGCTTCAAAAGGAATTATGATAGATGGTAAAAATGGAACTATTGCCGGGCTACCAGGTACGTTTAAACTACTAGGAAATGTCACCGCTGATTCTTTTAAAACTGTTTTATTTGAATCAACTGATGATGCTAAATTTAATAAGAATATTAATGTTACAGGAAAAGTTACATCTGCCGGAGGTTTTGGAACATACACTTTTAGAGAATCCGGTTTCGTACTTGTACCTAAAGGTGGTACAAATCATGCATATGTCACACTTGCTTGTAATGCAGGAGAAGTAGCCGTGTCTTGTTTTTCAAATGCATTCAGTAAAAATACAGGAAATGATTTTTGGACAAATGAAACCTATGATGATGTTATTTTAACAGCTCTTTACCCTTGGACAACGAAGTGTGAAGCAAACTATAAAAATACATCAGCTGTAACAGATAAATATATCAAAGTTGGAGCAATGTGTTTCAATCCTAAAATTTAAAGATATTATTTGACGTTTGATTTACATCTTTCTACCATATCTTGCTGACCTATCCCGTTACAAAGGGATGGGTCTTTTTTTGAGACTGCTTGGTTTGCAAGGATATTGTACTTGCAAGTTGATTTTTGGTTTTCGTCTTTGATTTGATCACAAAGTTTTGCGTTTTGTTGATCGTATGCTTTTTGTTCTATTGTTAGACGTTCTGAGTCTGCCTGTTTTGCAGTTAATAATGGTTGAACTTGTAGTTCGCATGCTGTCCTGTATCGAGCTAGATCAATTTTTTTGCACAACATTAAGTCCACTTTTGAGACGGCTTCTGTCGTGATTTTTCCCGCATTTGCAATGCTTGTACATTCAGATTTCATTGTCTTGTCTTTTATCTGATTGCAAAGGGCTACTTCATTTGATACGACTGCTTGGTCATAGAATTTTTGATCCAAAGCTTTGTCCCCTGCTGTGCTTAGAGGTTTATCAGATGTTTTATTTGCGAAATTACAACCCGTAACAAATACGGATAGAACTAAAAATATTGGTATTAACTTTTTCATAGTATTTTGGTGAGGATTTAAATATTTTTTACAGACCTAATTGTTTTCTGATGGCTTCAGCCTTATCTTGATCTTCATTTTTCTTTTGAGATTGTTCGTGTTCAGTCTCCAAATCCATCCATTCATCGTAGTGTTGTTGAGCAAGTTTTTCAAGCTGAGGAACGTGTTTTTTTGACAATGCTGCGAATTTCTCTTTTTCTTCTTCAAAAATATTTATTAATTCATCTATCTGTGATTGTTTCAATTTTGGAACTGATTCGATAATTCTTTTTTTCTCTTCTCTTGAAAGTGAAATTGAACCTGCTAAAAGTTTTACAAAATACGCATCATCAAAACTCATGTCATGCTTTGGCAATTTTATTTTTAATGGCGCTACAAATTTTGTTCCAAGTGGAAAATTTGCTGGAGTTGTATCTTCAGGTTCTTGTGGTGGCATTCCTCCGGCTCCAAAACCTTGTGCTCCGCCCATTCCCATGTCTCCTCCGAAACCTTGCCCCATGTCAGGATACATACCGCCTTGTGGATAACCTTGTGGTGGATACATTCCTGGTGGCATTCCTCCTTGTGGGTATCCTTGTTGTGGCATTTGTGGATACATTCCTTGTGGATATGCTCCAGGCATACCTCCTTGTTGATAACCTTGTGGTGGATACATTCCTGTGGGCATTCCTCCTTGTGGTTGGGACTGTCCAGCACCTTGCTGAGGCATTCCTTGTGGTGGTTGTGTTTGACCTTGTCCTTGTGGATTTTGACCTACTGGCTGAGCTCCTGCTCCTTGCGTATTTTGTGGATCCATATAATTTTTTTAAATTTCTTCGAGATTATACCTTAATCCAGTTTATTTGGCTAGACAACTTTGATGATCCTGTATAGAATCAACTTCGCTTTGCGAATTACTTGTGGACGCTTAGCTCAGTTGGTAGAGCGTCTCGTTGACGTCGAGAAGGTCAGTGGTTCGAACCCACTAGTGTCCACCAGAAGAATTTATTTTGTACTTTCCAGCATCGCTTGTTTTTGAGAAAACATTACACTTGCGACCGGGGAAATTGCTGCTAAACCTGCAGTGATGCTATTCACTTGTGCAGGAGTTAAGCCAATACCGAAAGCACTGTCCAATCCTGAATATAAACAATCAAGCAAAAACCAAGCAAAAGCACCTGTTGCCAAGCCTTTTCCGTAAGTCTCAGCTTTATCTTCACTAATCAATTGAAGAAGTTTATCTTTGTGTTTTTGTAGACCAATTGCAATTAAGGTACAAACCAAAACGGCAGCTGAAGAAATACCGTTGGCAATTTCTGGATTTGCACCGAGAGTCTCTGATTGCTGGGTAATTACAGGACCAGCGGCTAAAGCATCCATAGAAACTGCCCCTGCAGCTACAACTGTTCCACCGAAAACTTTTTCAATTCCTTTCATAATTTTACCTCCTACACCTGCGACTTCTTTCTTTTCTTCGACACCTTCTTCCTTTTCTTCAGAATGCATTTTTTTTATCAGTATGAAAAAAGAAGCTACAGCAATAAAACTCAAACTTGATGGATTAAAAATTGCATTAGAGGCCTGTCCTGATAATTCAGGTAAAATGAAGTGCATGGCTGGTACTGCTGTAAGCCAAGCCAATTTTTCTTTTGTATTAGAAAAACTCTTCATGAAAACTGTCAATGCCGCTACATCTATTGATAAACCGACCCCCATCGTTGCGAATTTCATTATTATCAACCACCATTCTGCCGGAATCGGCTGACTTGGGTTCTTGATAGCATTTGAAACTTCTTGTGGATTTACTCCATTTGCTATCAAAACTTTTCCTAATTCGTTTAATGTCGATTTTATCTCTAAATTAAGCCCTTTTTCTTTAGAATCTTTTTGATCTCTTGCCTCAACAGGGGCCGGCGTACTCAAGTACCCCGCTGTAGCACCTGCTGAGCCTAGGGCTAATGCAAAACCAATGCTGATTTGATATTATTCATAGAAAAAAATTATGACACAATATGCGCACGTCGTCAACAGTCGGATCTACATCTCCCTATTTGGCAATAGTTGCAACAAATCACGCCTTACATTCCCTGCGGTAATATGTGCTCCTGAACCAGGAGCTGAAAGTTCATATGGAACTTTACTATAGGCTGCTGTGTAAACTACAACTTTGTTTCCGTTCCCTTTTAGACTTCCCAATGGTGAATCCAATTTTTCTTCACGTAGTCCAAGTTTCACGATTGGTTTTCCATCTTCTACCTTTAAACTTGCTACATATCTTAAGGTCTTTCCTTCTTTCTTTGCCTCTGCAAATTTCCCTGCGATTTCTTGATCAAAAATATCTGCTTTTGCCATGAATTCATTCACACTGGAAGTTGATAACTCTCTGAATCCTCCCGGAACAAATGGTTCTACTTCTACATCTTCCAAATTTACTTTATATCCCGCTGTTCTTGCCAAAATAACTATTTTTTTTGCTACATCCATGCCGCTCAAATCATCACGAGGATCAGGTTCTGTATCCCCATCAACTTTTAACTGTTTTATCGCGTCTGAAAAAGTGATTTTGCCTTCATGCAATAAATTACATAATTTACCCAATGTTCCGGAGAAACAACCTTCTATACTTTCCACGGTATCGTTTGTATCAAACGCATCTCTCAAAAATGGGACTGCTCCAGCCCCAGCCATTACAGAACAACTAAAGCCATATCTTCGTCTGAATTTTGTCAAAAGTTTAAAAATATCCAAAGAACTTTGTGCAACAGGAATTTTGTTTGCTGTAACTATTTTTCCACCACTTTCGACGACCTGGCCATGAAAACTTGTTAAGTCCTTGGCTGTCAAATCTACAAAAACTGTGTCGTCTATCAATCCTTGACGTTTAATTTCTTCAAATAATTCACCAAGATTCGCTCCATCTTTATATTCCGGCTGAGTTCGCATCCAGTCTTTCATCGCTGTTCTTGGCTTACCTTCTGCAACCAATCCTGAATCTTTGGCTTGTATATCAGATATCAACCTTGGTGAATTTTGGATCGAAATTCCACCAGGTGTGTGAACCCATCCATCCTGATTTGCCATACCAATTATATTTGTTGGATTTGCATGTCGACCTAAACCTGGAGCATCGTTTAGAGCTACCTGCTTCATAAATTCAGTTCCGATATTGCCAGTTCCCATTACAATTACATTTTGTTGCGCCATAGTTTTATTTTCTTAAGAATTTATGAACATTAGCCTGTATTCCCGCTATCACCGTTTTGCCAAATTCTACATCTTTGTCTATAAACACCCGGTGTAATGCTTGGACAGCTCTTGGTGCGTCTTTGTGGTCTACGTAACCAGATATTTTCCTTTGTTCTTCTTCCTGAACAAGACTACTAATATTTATTCCTTGTGAGGCGAGAACTCCTGTTATAACGCTTAATACTCCCGTAGCATTTCTCAATTCATCACCTATGATTACAACATTTGCTCTATTTTCTTTCCTCCATTTAGAATCACATCTATAAACTTCACCATTTATTTCTAGATTTCTTATTTTTGCGATTGTTTTTCTGATCCTTTTTCTTAGCTCTTTTCTGCTTGCGTCACCTGATGGAAGATTTATTGTAAAACCTACTGTAGTACTTGAAGTCATAATATCATTTAGGCTTATATCGTTGTCGGCAAATGCTTTTGTTAATGCTGCCGCAAACCCTACCCCAGACACCATACTTGGAATTTTGCATGAAATACTATCTGATAGCATGTTCGCCATAACAATTTTAAAAGGAAAATCTGTAGTTGTTTCTTCAACACTGAAAGTCGTGCCTTCATCGTATGGTTTTTTGATATTCTTTAAAGATAAAGAAATACCTTCCTCCAGGGCAAGTCCCAATGCATCAACTTGCATTAATAGTGAATTTGCGCCCGCCAATTCCATGCCTTCATTTAGAGAAACATCGCTATAAACTATTGCAGTGTTTGTTGGCCTATTTGTTGATGGATTTATACTTTCATCAAGCTGCTTTGGATCACTGCTCAAGACTCCGTCAACTTCTTTCCATGCAACTGTCGAATCCACTGAAATACCTAAGAATTTTTCCAATGCAACGGTAACGTCCACGGCTGTTGTGTCTGTATAGCTACGTCCGATTTCCTTTTCCATACCTCTTAATACATCCTTTACGTGTCCGCCTATAATCAATACTTGTTCAGCTATTGTTTCCTTATAAGGATCAAGTGCTTCTGCAATTCCTCTTTGAATCCCCTTATGCAGTTCACTTTTTGATGCCTTTACTTGATTACCTTGATATGACACATCTTTGAGAGCCTTTGCCTTTATACCATTTTCCTTCAAGAAAGCTTCCAAAATTCCTACTACCGATCTTTCTCCAAAAGCTACTATCTTGTCTCTTGTTTTATACGTTTTATCCCCAGGAGCAAATGTTCTACTTATTTGCTTGTGAGTCATTAAAGTTGTTATACAAATATCAAGTTCTCTTTCCACATGTTCACGTGCTTCTCTTTTAAAATTATCGTCTTTTATAAATTCATCTATTTTTCCATTTACTATCTGTAAAACAGGCTTAAAGGCTTGCCTTATTGCGTTTTCATCATAATCCTTCCCCTCCAAATCTTTATCCATCGCATCGATTAATCTATCTGTAACATCTTTAAATGCAGATACAACTAAAATAGGTGCTTCATTTTGTCCATGTAAAACATTTACAAGGTTAAGCACCTCTCCAAGTTGGCTCATATTTGCACCACCGATTTTGTTTACAGTGATTGATCTTTCCTGCGTCAGCATATCGCTTAAATTATGGATTGTGATTATAACAATACGCTAATATAAGTCAACGATGCTTTGAAGAATTTTTTGAAACTTACTCCGTAACCTTTATAGTACCCCAGTGCCCTGCTGTTCTGTGGCCTGGTTTTGTACAGTAATATATGAATTCCCCAGCTTTGTCTGCGGTAAATTCTACTGTTACTTCTTCATTTTCAGGAGTTTCTATGTAGGCATTGAATTCATCAATTTTGAAATCATGAGTACCTTTTGTATTTTTGATTTTGACTCTAACAAGATCCCCTTTTTTCACGTTCAATTCTGTTACAGAAAATTGTGGTTTTGCCTTACCATCAACAAATTCTACAAATGATTCCATAACAAATTCCTTTGCCTCCACCGCTTTAGTATCTTGAGGTTGTGTTTCTTTTTGAGCTGTATTTTCTTGAACAGGAACTTCGGTACTGTATACGAACATTTCTGCAATAATTACAATTACAAGAACTACTGCTGAGACAGACAATACTTTTTTATTTAGTGGTTTATTCATGGTTATTTTCTTAAAAATTACTGTGCATAATAATTACTATATAGAAGCTATTATGTCAAAACTATCAAATTGCTATTTACGAATGTTCTCGTATAATTATTTTATGAAAAAAATATTTATTTGTGCTATTTTTATCGTGATTTTGCTTTCTGGATGCAGTTTTCGTAATGATTATCAATCAAACAATGAAAATGAATTGGCTGAAGACTTGATTGAAAGGAATAGTGATATTGACATAGAGATAAGCCAAGAAGGAGAATCTGGAGTCGCATGGCCAAAAGGCATATCTTCCGATATTCCTGAATTTAAATATGGAAAACTTGAAATATCTTTTGATGGTTCAAACACTTTAGATACAGGGACACTTATTCAAATAATAAATGTAGAAGAAGATGCTTTTGAAAAATATGCAAAAGATTTGAGAAACAAAGGATGGGAGGTAGAAGATAATGTTTTGACAGAATATGGAATCGAAGGGGTCCGTCTTGAAGCCACAAAAAATGATTATACTATTTATCTGGATAAGGATCCTATGGGGGAAAACACTGCATTTCTTACTATAGAAAAAATTGGCCAAGAAGCTCCTGTAGAATAATTTTTTATAATAATTTCAAAAAGATTTTAAGAAAATTTAATGTCGACACTTTATTGTGTCTGCATGATTTTGGATATTTTATTCCCAAAAAGGTGCATAAATTGCGAAAGATTTGAAGATTTTTTGTGTTGTGAGTGCAAAAGTTCGCTAAAAGTTATTGGATTTCAAAGATGCCCGAATTGTAAAAAGAAAAGTTTTTGTGGAAAGTTTTGTGTTGAAAAATTTAGTATGAATGGAAGATTGTGTGCCGAAACTTTTTATTTTGATCAATTGATTTTGTGCTTTCTGTACGATAAAGATACAGTTTTACGAAAATTGATTGTAAATTTTAAATATAAATTTTTGAGATCTATAAATGAATTTTTTATAAATATTCTTGAGAATCAATTTTCGAAATTTTTCTATTCAGATTGCCTTCTAGAGACTTACGATGAAAGTATTATTGTTGTGCCGGTACCCATGAGTAAAGAAAAACTTCGATTACGAGGAGACAATCATGCAAAAATTCTTGCACAAAATTTCGCAAAGAAACTGAATCTAAAATTTTGCGATGCTCTTTGGAGAACGCACCGTGAAGATCAAGCAAAATTAAAAAGGACCGATCGTCTTATAAATCTACAAAACTCAATTTTTGTAAAAAAAGAATATGAAAGTTTTTTATTTGGAAAAACTGTTATTTTGATTGATGACATTGTAACTACATGTTCTACTGTGAATGAATGCAGTAAGGCTTTGAAAAATTCTAATGTTAGATTAGTTTGTGTTTTAGCGTTAGCAAGAGGGTAGATTATGTTCTATCTTTCTGATAAAATATAACGGGCTAAAAAAATTATATGAAAATTGGCATAGATGCTTCAAGATACGGGCATGAGCAATCAACAGGAGTTGAGTGGTATAGTTTCAATATTATAAACTCTTTACTTGATATTGCGGAAAAAGATAATGATGAAATTTTTCTTTATTCTAGAGAAAAACTCGCGGTTGCGAACAAAAATTTTATTCATAGTATTTTAATAAAAGCAAAAAGATTTTGGACTCTCTTTTGGCTTTCTTTGGAAATGATTAAAAAAAATATTGATGTGCTTTTTGTGCCCTCTCATGTTTTGCCTCTCATAAGGCCAAAACGAAGTGTTATCACAATTCATGATGTTGCATTTAGATATTTAAAAAATGCATATTCTCCTTTCCAATATAATTATTTAAATTGGAGTACAAAATATGCAGTAAAACATGCGTCAAAAATTATTGTTCCAAGTAATGCTACAAAAACCGATTTGATAAGTTTTTTCGAATGTCCGGAAGAAAAAATTGTTGTTATTCCTCATGGGTTTAGTCCATCGAAAGTTTCTGATGAAACTATCGAAAAACAATTTTCCGAATCTGAAATTTTTAGAGATTTTCACATAAATAAAGAAATGAAATTTGTACTTTTTGTCGGACGACTGGAAAGCAAAAAAAATCTTGAAAGACTTGTACAGGCATTCAATAAATTTACCGAAAAGAATGGTGATTTCCATCTAATTCTTGCAGGAAAAAGAGGCCTTGGATTCGATAAAATTTTGAATACGATCAACCACCTTGGAATTTCAGATAGAGTGATTATGCCTGGATACATAACGGAAGAAGAAAAGGCTTGTCTTATGAAATATTGCAAAATTTTTGCATTCCCTTCTTTGTATGAAGGATTTGGTTTTCCTATTTTGGAAGCGTTTTCTTATCATAAGCCTGTTTTGACTTCTCATGTTTCATGTCTTCCTGAAGTTGGTGGAGATGCGTGTTATTACGTAGACCCTTATGACATTCAGATTATCGCTGACGGCCTTGATAAATTGGCGAATGATATTAACTATAGAGAAGAGATTTCAGCCAAAGGATTTGAAAGATTGTCTTTGTTTTCTTGGAAAGAATGCGCGAAAAAAACTCTGGATGTTTTAAAAAGTAATGTGTAAATTTATCTTATGGATAATAAAAAAATCGCTTCGATATTTGAAGAGATGGCAGATATTTTTGATATTCAAGGTGACAGTGTTTTTAAAATAAACGCTTATAGAAAAGCTGGACTTGTCATCTCGAATTTCCCATATGATTTACGAGATGTTGTGGCAAAAGATCCTAAACAACTTGAAAATATTCCAGGAGTTGGAAAAGGACTGAAAGATAAAATCATAGAACTTGTTAATACTGGCAAATGTGAAGAACATGATCAGCTTAGAAAAATTATTCCAAAAGGCCTTCTTGAACTTTTGGAAGTAAGAGGAATCGGGCCTAAAAAAGTTAAGGCTTTTTATTTGCATTTGAAAGTTCAAAGCATCAATGACTTGAAGGAGGCATGTGAAAAACACAAAGTGCGGAATTTACCTGGGATGGGAGAAAAAACTGAAAATGAAATCCTTAAAGCTATTTCTGAACATGCTTATTTTTCTACAAAAAGACATATGATTTCAGAAGCCATGCAAGAAGCAAAACAAATTATTTCTTACATGGAAAAATGTGATGATGTAAAGAGAATCGAATATGCAGGAAGCCTTCGCAGAAGACAAGAAACAATCGGTGATATTGATATTCTTGTAACAGTAAAAAATCCAAAAAAGAGTAGTGACATAGTTATGACATATTTCAATTCTTATAGAGAGATTTTGACTATTCTTTCAAAGGGAGACACGAAATCAAGCGTTGTGTTGCAAAGTGGAATTCAGGTGGATTTGCGTGTCATTGCCGATGAAAGTTTTGGCGCTGCTATGCATTATTTTACAGGCAGTAAAGATCACAATATAAAGATGCGTGATCTTGCAAAAAAGAAGGGATTAAAGATAAGTGAATATGGAGTTTTCCAAGGAGAAAAATTGATTTCCGGTGGCAAAGAAGAAGATGTTTTTAAAAGTGTTGGCCTGCCTTACATAATCCCTGAACTTCGAAATAATATCGGCGAAATAGAATATGGACTGAAAAACAAAAAATTTCCTGACTTTATAGAGCTGAAAGATATGCGTGGAGATCTTCATTCTCACACTGTTTATAGTGATGGCAAGGCAAGTATTCTTGAAATGGCACAGGCGTTTATTGCTAAGGGATACGAATATTTCGCCGTCACTGATCATTCGTCTGTTATGGCAATTGTAAAAGGAATGAGTACTAATGACATTCACAGACAATGGAAAGAAATTGATGAAGTAGAGAAAAAACTTAAAGGAAAAATTAAAATTTTGAAAGGATGTGAAGTCGATATATTGAAAGATGGTTCATTGGATTTTAGTGACGATGTACTGAAACAACTCGATATCGTTGTGATTAGTGCGCATACCTATGGGACTCTTCCATTTGATGAACAGACCGAAAGACTTATTACTGCGATAGAAAATCCTTATGCAAAAATTCTTGGACACCCAACAGGTCGTTTGATAAATAAAAGGGCTCCTATGGAATTTAATATGGAACGCGTTATTGAGGCATGTGTACAAAATCATGTAGCTATAGAGATAAATTCAAGTCCGTCGCGTCTTGATTTGCCTGATAAATTTATAAAAATAGCAAAAGAGAAAGGTGCTAAATTTGTTATTAACACTGATTCTCATACTACGCAGCAGCCTGATCTTATGGAATATGGAATTTTCAATGCAAGACGTGGATGGCTTACAAAAGAGGATGTGCTAAATACAAAGGGTCTTGGAAAATTTGACACCTATTTTTAAAAAGGTATAATTTCCTTCGACCTCCCTTATTCTATAATTTCATCAAAATGAAAAAAGGTTTATTAATTCTTCTATCAACTGTATTTGTTTTATCCGGATGCAGCTTAACAAATTTCTTTAAAAGTGAAAAAGATCGTTTTGTTGGTGCCACTTCTGAGGCGCTTTGTTTGATTTTCACTTCTGAAGATCCTATGGCCCCTTCTGAAGAAACATCAAATAAAGTAAAAGCTATTTATTCAGATTATGGATTTGATGCTGACGACCAAACAGCAATGGAGGCTATAACTAAAAAATATGAAAATGACACTGAGGTAAAAGATGTTACTGCTGCAGCTTTGAAGGAATGCTCAGGCATTGATGTAAATAATCCAGAACCTGCTGCTACAACAACAAATGTTGAGCCTGTTACAGATGTCCCAAAAACTGATGTTGAACCTAAAACACCAGAAGCGAACCCAGTAAAATAAATGAAAATAGCTTTAGTCCATGATTTTTTGCTTAAGCTTGGAGGAGCTGAACGTGTACTTAAAGTACTTTCTGAAATGTTTCCGACAGCTCCTATTTTCACTTTGCTTTATGATGAAAAAAAGGTCGGACATATATTCCCAAAGGAAAGAGTTCGCACTTCTTTTCTGCAAGATTATCCAAGTTTCATAAGAAAGCGTTATAGGCTTCTTACTCACAAAATTCCACGTGCTATCGAGGAGCTGAATTTTGAAGGATTTGATGTCGTCATAAGTTCGAGTGGGGCTTATTCTCATGGAATTATAACGCCTCTTGAAACAAAACATATTTGTTACTGCCATTCACCTATGCGTTATGCTTGGGATTATTCAAATGAATACAAGCAAGAAAATAATATAAAAGGTTTAAAGGCTTTTCTTTATGCACCTTTGATGAAATATTTGCGTGAGTGGGATACAATTGCTGCAGATAGACCTACCAAATATTTATCAAATTCCAGACATGTACAAAAACGCATAAGCAAATATTACAAAATGGATAGCGATATTGTTTATCCACCTGTTGAAACTGAAAACTTCCGTGCCAAAGAAGAACATTCAAATTATTTCTTGATTGTTTCAACACTAACTCCGTACAAAAAAATTGATCTAGCTGTCCAACTTTTCAATAAGATAGGCCGAAAACTTGTGATTATAGGTGATGGCCCACAAAAAGAATATTTGGAAAGTATTGCCGGCGATAACATAGATTTCCTTGGATTTAAGGATGATGAAACGGTGAAAGAATACATGGAAAATTGTCGTGCACTTATATTCCCAGGAGAAGAAGATTTCGGGATCACACCTGTAGAAGCAATGGCTTGTGGCAAGCCTGTTTTGGCTTATGGAAAAGGTGGTGTAACAGAAACTGTGATTTCCGGTAAGACCGGAGAATTTTTCTTTGAACAAACTGTTGAGTCGATGGAAGATGGGCTAGCAAGGCTTATGTATAATGAAAAGTTCTATTTACCTCATACTATCCGCCGACATGCGCAAAATTTTTCAAGAGAAATATTTGAAAAAAGGATTAAACAGGCTATAAGAATGTGCTAGTATGCTCTCCTAGTTTAAGAAACCACATGGAAAAAATAGCTTTGTATAGAAAATATCGACCGCAAAATTTTGATAATCTTGTAGGGCAAGAACATATCAAAACTACTTTGATGAATGCATTTAAATCTGAAAATGTTTCCCATGCTTATCTTTTTACCGGA
>CALRHQ010000019.1 GCA_943359415.1 Candidatus Peribacteria bacterium | reverse complement strand
CTTTAGGTTTCTTAGTACCGTATCTTGAACGACTCTTGTTTCTCTTTTGCACACCTTGTGCATCAAGACTTCCTCTTACTATGTGGTACTTAACTCCAGGTAGATCTTTTACTCTTCCTCCTCTTACTATTACGACTGAATGTTCTTGAAGATTATGTCCTTCTCCAGGAATATACGCAGATACTTCCATTCCATTTGTAAGACGAACTCTGGCTACTTTACGCAAAGCTGAGTTTGGTTTTTTTGGAGTCATTGTTGTAACTCTTGTACATACTCCACGTTTTTGTGGACATGACAATGCATTTGATTTTGTCTTCAAGTGATTAAAAATCGATTGAAGAGCTGGTGATTTACTTTTCACTGAAGCGTTCTTTCTTGGCTTCCTGATCAGTTGATTTATAGTTGGCATGTGTGTTTAATTAGAGAGATGCCTGGCTTTACGGCTTGGTCGCCTTCGCGACACTCGCTTACTGCTCGGCTAATTTATATTAAGTTTTTGGTAAAAGCAAGACGAAACTAGATTACTGGTAGCATTTTTCTTTCTTCTTCAATTACTTCTTCCACTTCTTCGGCTCTTTGTTCAAGAGTTTCAAGTGTTTTGATCTTCTTTCTTACTTCTTCAACTAGTTCTTTATTTTTCTTTCTGAATGTTTCTCCGGCTGGGATTAATTTTCCGATAATTACATTTTCTTTTAATCCTTCTAGTTTATCCATTCTGCTTGTTGTGGATGCTTCAACGAGTACACGAATTGTTTCCTGGAATGATGCCGCAGAAAGCCAGCTATCTGTGTGCAAAGCAACTCTTGTAAGACCTAGAAGTAGACGTTCTCCTTTTGCTTTAACTTTTGCTTTTGCATTTATTCTGTTGAATTTGATGATATCTAAAATTTCTCCAGGTAAGAATTCTGTTTCTCCGCTATCAATAACACGCATCTTTGAAAGCATTTGTCTTGCAATAATTTCGATGTGTTTGTCGTTGATACTTTGTCCTTGTGATGCGTAAATTGTTTGTACCTCAGTCACAATGTATTTTTGAACTGTGTAAGTGTCTGTAAGTCTTAGTAGTTGTTTAAGATCAAGATGTCCGTTTGTGATAGGTTGTCCTTTTGCTACAAGAGTATTGTCTTTGATGATTACACTTCTTCCAGCTGGAACTTTGTATACTTTTTCGATAGGACCTTCACTTCTGATAACGATTCTTTCAGCATCTGCTTCTACAACTTTTCCGCTTCCATCAGCCTTGATTGTGTTCTTTGCCCCTTCTGCTTTTGCTATGATTGTTTTTTCGTTTACCTTGTCTCCTTTCTTTACGATAGGCGCAAGATCTCCAGTCATAATGTATTCAACTTCGATGGAATCTAGAGATGTGACTGTAAGCTCTGTTTGTTTTCCTTTTTGAGAGATTCTTAGTTTTCCTGCGATTTCTGAAATTACTGCAGGTCTCTTTGGTGTTCGTGCTTCAAATAATTCTTCTACACGAGTCAAACCTTGTGTGATATCTCCTCCTTCCGCAACTCCTCCCATGTGGAAGGTTCTCATAGTAAGCTGTGTTCCCGGTTCACCGATACTTTGAGCGGCGATGATTCCAACAGCTGTTCCAAGATCAACTTCTTTGTTTGTTCCAAGGTCTTTTCCGTAACATTTCATACAAATTCCTCCTTCTGTCTGACATGTCATAATTGAACGAACCAATGCTTCGTTTACTCCAAATTCTTGAATGGCTTTTAGTGTATCTTTTTCAATAATTGAGCTTTTCTTTAAGATCACTTTGCCTTTTGGATCTTTTAGATCTTCAGCAAGTGTTCTTCCGTAAACTCTTGTCTCAAATTTTTCTCCGATCTTCTCTGATTCTTCACGAGTAATCTTGTGTACGTGTGAACATCCACAATCATATTCTCTGATGACTGTATCCTGATTTGAATCGACTAAACGACGTGTTAGGTAACCAGCTTCAGCAGTTTTAAGAGCTGTATCTGATTTACCTTTACGTCCTCCATGAGTAGCAATAAAGTACTCAAGAATAGTAAATCCTTCTTTCAAGTTTGATTTTACAGGAAGCTCGATAGTTTTTCCGGCTGGATTAGCTACGAGTCCTTTTATACCGCAGAGCTGAGTGATTTGTCCCCAGTTACCACGGGCTCCTGAATCGATCATGTAATAAATGCTGTTTGATTCTTCAACACTCTTGACCATGACGGCCATGATATCTGATTTTGCCTTTGTCCAGATTTTGATTGTGTGTAGGTATCTTTCATCATCTGTAACAAGACCTTTCCAGTATTGGTTGTTGATTTGTTTTACTGTTTCTGATGCGTCGTCGATGATTAATGTTTTCTCTTTTGGAATTACCATATCGTTTTGAGCGATTGAAATTCCTGACTTTGTTGCGAATTTGAATCCGATATCTTTCAAATTATCTGCAAGGATTGCAGTTTTTGCTTCTCCAAGGTATTCGAAACAATCGGTAACAAGGTTTGAAAGTTGCTTCTTTCCCATATTTTCATTGCAATATGGAAGTCCTTTTGGAAGGAAGCTGTTGAAAATAAGTCTTCCTACAGTTGTTGCAAGGATTTGTCCGTCTACTCTTGATGTAATAGGTGCATGAAGTTCTACGTGTCCGTTTTGGTAAGCGAAAACCGCTTCTTCAACGTTTGAGAATATCATTCCTTTTCCTTTTGCGTCTTTGATAAGTCTTGTTAGATAGTAGCATCCCAAAACCATATCTTGGATAGGAGTAACGATAGGTTCTCCGGCTGATGGCTTAAGCAAGTTCTTTGTTGAAACCATAAGTGCTTTTGCTTCTATCTGTGCATTCTTTGAAAGTGGTACGTGGATAGCCATTTGATCTCCATCGAAATCTGCATTGAAGGCCGCACAAACGAGTGGATGAACCTGAATAGCTTTACCTTCGATAAGAATTGGTTGGAAAGCCTGAATACCAAGTCTGTGAAGTGTAGGAGCACGATTCAAAAGTACGTAATGATCTTTTGTAACTTCTTCAAGGATATCCCAAACCTCACGTTTTGAAGACTGAATAAGTCTTTCTGCATTTTTAATGTTGTGAGCATATCCATCACGGATAAGTCTTCCGATAATAAATGGTTTGAATAATTCAAGAGCCATAATTTTCGGAACTCCACATTGATGTAGTTTTAGTTTTGGTCCAATGATAATAACTGAACGTCCTGAGTAATCGACACGTTTTCCAAGCAAATTTTGTCTGAAACGTCCTTGTTTTCCTTTCAACATGTCTGAAAGTGAACGTAGTTTTCTCTTATCTCCTGATGAGAATACTGTTTTTCCTTGTCTTGCGCTGTTGTTTAGAAGTGTATCAACCGCTTCCTGAAGCATTCTTTTTTCATTTCGGCAGATTACTTCCGGTGCGCCGATGGATAGAAGCCTTTTTAGACGATTGTTTCTGTTGATTACACGTCTGTATAGATCATTTAGATCTGAAGCCGCAAACCTTCCTCCGTCAAGCTGCACCATAGGGCGTAGATCAGGTGGAATTACAGGCAGAACTGTCATAATAAACCATGCTGGATTGATGGCTGCTTTAAGCAAGCTTCCCGCCAACTTTATTCTCTTGATGATTTTTTTCTGTTTTTGCCCTGTTGATTTTTTGGATTCTTTCTTTTGTTCTTCGATAAGTTTTTCCAAATCAACTGAAGCGATGATTTCACGCAATGTTTCAGCCCCTGTTCCAGCTTTGAATACATGTCCGAATTTCATTGCAAGTTTTCTGTATTCGATCTCAGAATAAACTTTTCCAACTTTAAGCTTTTCTAAAGCTTCTTTCATTTCTGAATGCTGGTAGTCTAATTCTTCAGTTCTTTTTGCGAATTCTTTTTCTATTTCGATTTCTTTTTTCTTTTTTTCGTCTGCTGTTTTTGCGCTTTCCGCTGTCAAAAGTTCATCTTTAAAATCTTTCTGAATTGTTTTTTTCTGTGTCTTGTATTCGTTGTGAACCGTTTCAAGAGCTGTAAGTCTTTCTTTGTCGTCAACGTGAGAAACTACGTATGCAGCGAAGTAGACAACTTGTTCCAATGTTTTGATTGGAAGGTCTAAAAGAAGACCGATTCTGCTTGGAGTAGATCTCAAGAACCAAATATGTGTAACTGGAACAGCCAATTTGATGTGGCCCATTCGTTCTCTTCTTACTGCGGATTTTGTAACTTCAACTCCACATTTTTCACAAACTACACCTTTGTATCTGATTCGTTTGTATTTTCCACAATAACATTCCCAGTTTTTAGTTGGTCCAAATATTTTTTCACAGAATAGACCATCTCTTTCCGGTTTTTGTGTACGGTAGTTGATGGTTTCCGGTTTTTTAACTTCACCATAAGACCACGAAAGTATTTCTTCAGGTGATGCGACTCCAAGTGTAATCGCATTGAAGATTTCGGGTCTTGGATTTTTTGTCTGATCTTGATTCCTAGGATTTTTGTCCTTTGAAATCTGTTCTTTGGGTGTTTTTTCTTTAACCATGATGTTTATAAGTTTTTAATGGTTTTTATATTAAAGACCTAGGTCTTTATCGATATTGTTGTTTGAATTATTGTTTGGAATACTTTGAGCTTCTTCGTCTGAAGGCTCATATGTTGATTCATAATGAGTTCCTTGGACGGCTTCTTCTTCACTTGGAATGTAGTCTCCTTCACCTGTTTTTCTTTTTTCTAATATTACAAGATCCTGAACTACGATTTCCGTTTTGAATTTTTTGATTCCTTCCGGACTGTCCCAGCTTCTTGTTTTTAGATATCCTTCAACATAAACAAGATTTCCTTTTTGCAAATAATTTGCGCAAATTTCAGCAAGGTGAGCCCATGCTACACACTCATGAAATTCTGTTGATGCTTTTTTATCATTTCCTTTTGTAACCCATTGACGGTTTGTTGCAACTCCGAATGTTGTAACACTTTGTCCGTTTGGAGTTTGTCTCATTTCAGGGTCGCGAGTAAGATTTCCGATAATTATTACTTTGTTTATTGATCTCATAATATTTATGTTAAATTATTTTTCGTCGTCTTCTTCTTCAGACATTAATTCTTCAGCTAAAGGCTCCAAATCTTCATCGATATTGTTTTCATCTATTCCTTCAAGGCTTCCTTCTCCAAGAGAAGTATCACCGCTTTCTTCTGCGATTTCCTCCTTTATTGATGCAGGAACTTCATCTCTTATTTCAGGATCTTCTTCCAGTATTTCTTCGTCGTCCATATCTTCTTCAATTTCTCCTGTCTGAAGAAGGTTTACAGATAATCCAAGACTCTGAAGTTCTTTTACAAGAACGTTGAAAGATTCAGGAATACGTGGTTTTTTGATTAATTCGCCTTTAACTATTGATTCGTAGGCTTTAGATCTTCCGTAAACGTCATCTGATTTGATCGTAAGCATTTCTTGTAGAACGTGTGCCGCTCCGTACGCTTCAAGCGCCCACACCTCCATTTCTCCGAATCTTTGTCCTCCATGTTGAGCTTTACCTCCAAGTGGTTGCTGCGTAACAAGAGAGTATGGTCCGACTGATCTTGCATGAATCTTATCTTCAACCAAATGATGAAGTTTCATCATATATGCGATACCGACTGTGACTTTTCTGTCGAACGCTTCTCCTGTTTTTCCATCATAAAGTGTAATTTTCCCGTCTTCAGGTAGTCCGGCTTTTATCAATTGTTCTTGGATTTCAGCTGTTGGAACTCCGTTTAAGGCTGGAGTTGCAACTGTTATTCCAAGTTCTTTTGCAGCCCATCCCAAATGTGTCTCAAGAATTTGTCCGATATTCATACGGCTTGAAACTCCAAGTGGATTTAGGACAATGTCTACAGGTCTTCCATCAGGCAAGAATGGCATGTCTTCTTGAGGAACGATGATAGACACAACTCCCTTATTTCCATGACGTCCAGCCATCTTATCTCCAACTGAGATTTTTCTTGTCTGTGCAACGTCTACTCTAATTTGTTTCAAAACTCCTGTTTGCAATTCGTCTCCGTTTTCTTTTGTAAATAATTGGATCGCAACGATTTTTCCTCCTTCTCCTCCAGGAAGTCTTAGTGATGTATCTTTTACATCTCTTGCCTTGTCTCCGAAGATCGCTCGAAGTAGTCTTTCCTCAGCTGTAAGCTCTGTTTCTCCTTTTGGAGTAATTTTACCTACAAGGATGTCTCCTTCATGAACTGTTGCTCCGATTCTAACGATACCATCTTCATCTAAATCTTTTAGTTTGATTTCTCCAACATTTGGAATGTCTCTTGTGATGATTTCAGCTCCAAGTTTTGTTTCACGTACATCTACTGTAAATGTTTCGATATGGATTGAATCATAAAGTCCTTCTCTTACGATTTTTTCTGATAAAATTACCGCATCCTCAAAGTTGTAACCTTCCCATGGAAGATAAGCTACGAGTAGGTTTTGCCCTAGTGCAAGCTCTCCATTGTCGATAGCAGGTCCATCAACCAATACGTCTCCTTTGCGGACTTGTTGTCCCTTGTCGACTTTTGATCTTTGATGAATACATGTTCCCTGATTTGATCTTTGGTATGTTGTAACTTTGTAAGTTACTTGTTTTCCGTTTTCATATACGATTGTGATTTGGCTTGCATCAACGTACGAAACTGTTCCGTCCATTTCCGCTAGGATGATTTGTCCTGAGCTTTTTGCTGCGATTTCTTCGATACCCGTTCCGACGATAGGCGCCTTTGGTGAAACCAAAGAAACGGCCTGACGTTGCATGTTTGAACCCATGGATGCACGAGTATTATCATCATGCTCAAGGAACGGAATAAGCGCAGTAGTGATCGATATAATCTGTTTTGGAGATACGTCGATATGTGTTACGTCATTAACGTGAGCAAGTGTAGGTTCTCCATTCTTTCTTGCTGAAACACGAGTTGATGTGAATTGTCCGATTTCGTCCAATTCTGAATTCGCTTGTGCGATAATAAGTTCTTGTTCGGCATCAGCATCGTAATATTTGATACGATCTGTAATATATGGACGAACTTTGATTTGTTCGATATCTACTTTTGCTATTCTTTTTGCCGATTCTTCTGTGACAACGTCTCCGGCTTTTGCAATTGTTTTACCTTTGTCGTCTATTGATTCTCGTAGAATTCTTCCGACAAGAGCTTTTTCTCCGTTTTTGCTAATGTCTGAAACTTCACGGAAAGGTGTCTCAATGAAGCCATATTCATTTACTTTTGCGTATGTAGCCAAATGGACAACAAGTCCGATATTTGGTCCTTCAGGAGTAGAGATAGGACAGATTCTTCCGTAATGGGAAGGATGTACGTCACGAACATCGAATGATGCTCTTTCTCTTGAAAGTCCTCCTGGCCCCATAGCTGAAAGTCTTCGTTTGTGTTCAAGTTCTGAAAGTGGATTTGTTTGATCCATGAACTGTGAAAGTTGTGAACTTGCGAAAAATTCTCTTAACGCCGCTGTAATAGGGCGTGAATTTACAAGTTGTGTAGGCGTTACAGTTTCAAGATCCATAACAGTCATTCTATCTTTTGCGATTCTATCTGTACGTAGAAGTCCAACACGGAATTTGTTTTGTACAAGTTCTCCAACTGGTCGGATTCTTCTGTTTGAAAGGTGATCGATATCATCTGGTGCACCTTCTCCGTTATTTAAATTTATCAAATGTTTAAGAATTTGAACCAAATCGCTTACTTGGAAAGTGTGATTTTGTTTTTTGTTTGGTACGTCTATCTTGAATCTCTTGTTTAATTTGTACCTTGCAACTGGACCCATGTCGTATTTTCGATAGTCGAAAAACATCGAGTCTATCAGGTTTTTTGCGTTTTCTGCTGTTGCTAAATCACCAGGACGAATCTTTTTGTAGATATTTTGGTATGCTTCTTCTGGTGTTGCCGCTTGATCTTTTTCAAGTGTTAATGTGATTGGATCATGTTCGATATCTTTGATTTCGTTTTTAAATAGATCTCCGATTTCTTTATCTGTTTTGTATCCGAAAACTCTTAGTAGGGAAGTAATCGGGATTTTTCTCTTTCTGTCGATTTTTACTGTGATAATTCCTTTTTTGTCTGTTTCTATTTCAAGCCATGCTCCACGTTTTGGAATAATTTTTGCGCTGTGCATTCCAGGAGCTGCTGCATTCTTTGAGAAGAAAACACCAGGTGAACGTACGATTTGGCTCACTACTACTCTTTCAATTCCGTTTACGATAAATGTTCCACGATTTGTCATCAATGGAATATTTCCTAGGAATACATCTTGCTCTTTAATTTCACCTGTCTCTTTGTTTATAAGCTGTACGTGTACTTTTAGTGGAGCTTCGAAAGTAATGTTTTTCTTCATTGCTTCTTCGGCGTTGTATTTTATTTCACCAAGTGAATGATCTAGGAATTGAAGCTCAAGTTTCTTTCCTGAGAAATCTTGGATAGGGGAAATTTCGTCTAGTAATTCACGAATTCCTTCTTCCAAAAACCATTTATACGAATTTGTTTGTACTTCAATAAGTCCAGGAATCGCAACATTTCTGTCGATTTGTGGAGTTATGTATTTTCTTTTGCTCCTTTGAATAATCAAGTCTTGCTTAATCAGAATTTCTGATGGCAAAACCATGTCTTTTTTCTTTGGTGCTGCTACTACTTTAGGTTGTTTCGCAGGCTCTTTTTTTGAAACTTTTTTAGTCTTATTTTCCGTCTTGTTTTCGGCTTTCTTCAAAGGTTTTTCCGCTTTTTTAACGACTTTCTTTACTTCTTTTTTAACAGAAGAAGTTTTAGCGGGTTTTTTAGTCTTTGAATCTTTTTTTGAAAGCTCCTTTGGAGATTTTTTCAGTGTTTTTTTTGCTTTTGGCATAATAAAAAAATGGTCAAAGTTTGCGTGTTTATTAAGACCAAACTTGCCACAACACATTCGTATCTGAAGGTCTTGCGATTAATCACCGTCGCGACTAATCACCGTTTGATTCTATGTTATTTTGACAGGAAGTCAAGAGAATTTTAGAGATAGTTTTGATTATCCTAGGCGAAGGTCTTTGATCTCTTAATTTCTATTATTCTTTTTCAAGTTCTAAAGATTGTATAAGTCAAATTTTGTACTTTTTTTTATTTCAATGCTGTGATCGGATCGACTTTTGAAGCGGTGTTTGCTGGAAGGTAGGCGGCTATTACGCTTAAGCATATGCCAAATCCGAGTGTTGCTATTATCATTTGTGGAGTGATGAGAAAGAGTGTGTCTGGAAGTAGGATTGTGTTTTTTAGCTCTGTTGTAACGTATTTGTCGAATAAGATGCTTGCCAAAATTCCTGTACTGATTCCGAGAATGCTGCCAATGAATCCGATAAATCCGGCTTCAAACATTATCAAAAGTTTGATTTGTCTGCGTGTTGCTCCGAGTGCGCGAAGTAATCCGAGTTCTTTTCTGCGTTCTGCTATTTGGCTTAGGAATGTTCCAATTATTGCTATTGCGGAAAGTAGAATTATTATTAGACTTATTAGTCCAAGTCCCATTGATAAATATGAAATTTTTGCCTGAACTTCTTTCATGTCTTTTGTGAAATATTGTGTCGAAAGTCCAAGATTTTCTATTTCTTGTGCGATTTGTGTGGTTTTGTTTTGGTCTACAGTCTCAACAAAAAGCTCTGTGTATGAATTGTTTCCTGATGGCGCGTAATATCTATTTAATATGTTTACTGTTGCGATTGGGAGTGTTGGGCCAAGCAGACTGGCTTTGTCGGAAAAACCAACTATTTTTAATGTGATTTGATCGGATTTATCGTTTTCTGAAGATCCAAAAAATGTTGAATATCTTGGATAAAAAATCATTTCTTTGTCGATAATATCTTTTTCTGAAATGAGTGGAAGGCCTTGCGGAGAGGCAACAGAGAGGTTGTATAATTCAAGAATTTTGCGTGGAAGAATTGCAGGGTATGGTTCTTGTTCTGATTTCCAAGTTGCTTCGCTTGGAATTTCTTCTTTTATAAATTCGTATGGAACACCGAAAATCATTGAATCTGTCAGCACGCCTATTCCTACAAGTTGAATCTCAACTGATGCGAAATTTCCAAATTGAATTTCCGGATAAATATTTTTTATTCCATCGATTTTTTTTATTTCTTCGATTGTTTTGTCTGTTAGTTTTCCTTTTTCTGTTTTTGTAAGAAAAGAGACGAGGCCTGTTTTGTCCAATTTCGGTCTTACAATGATTTGATTCAATGGATTTTGCTTCGCTGTTTGTTCAGTTGAGGCTTTGTCTATGCCATTTATTAGGCTTATGAAAAGAAAAACAGAGGCAACTCCGATTGCTATGGAAATGATTGAAAGTATAGTTCGTGAACGATGTGCGATGATGCTTCTTAATGCAATTGATATCATATTTTAGTGGCGTTTAATTACTCCGTCTTCGATGTGAATTACGCGCTCTGCAAGCCGTGCAATCTCTTTGTCATGAGTCGCGATGATTAATGTAATGTTGTGTGTTTTCTGTAAATTTTTCAGTAGATTTATTATAGCTTCACCGGTTTCCTGATCTAGATTTCCTGTCGGTTCATCTGCAATTATTATTTTTGGTTTGTTGATTAAAGCTCTTGCTATAGCCGTTCTTTGCTTTTCTCCTCCTGATAATTCATTTGCTTTTGAGTGTGATTTTTTTACTAATTTTACTTCTTTCAAAAGTTCGTCGGCATAAGCTTCGACGTCATGAGTGTGTCCGTTGAAAAGCGTTGGGAGTAAAATATTTTTTCTTACATTTAGAAATGGTTGCAGGTGAAATTCTTGAAAAATGAAACCGATTTGTTTGTTTCTGTAACTTGAGAGTTCGTCATCATTCATGTGTTTCAAATCGAAATCATTTATTAGAACTTTTCCTTTGGTAGGGGAATCAAGTCCTCCGATTATGTTTAGAAGTGTTGTTTTGCCTGAACCTGAAGGGCCTGTGAGAGCCACAAATTCGCCTTCCTTGATTTTTATGTTTACGTTAATTAGTGCGTCTAATTTTGTTTTGCCGGAATTGAATTTTTTAGATATTTCTTGTAGGACAATCATTAGTTTGTCGTGGATTTGCCACGTGTTATTTTTTTGTAATTTCTGTGCGACCTCCCATGTATGGACGTAAAACTTCCGGGATAGTGATGTTACCTTCTTTCGTCTGATAATTTTCTATGATCGCTACTATTGTTCGTGCACTGGCCATTGCCGTGCCATTTAGGGTGTGGACGTATTCATTTTTTCCAGTTTTATCTTTGGAATTTTTGTGTTTTATTTTTGATCTTCTTGCTTGGAAATCTGTGCAGTTTGAGCAGGAAGTTAATTCTCTAAACTTTTCTTGTGTTGGAATCCAAACTTCGATGTCGTATTTTTTCGCTGCAGGATAGCCTAAATCACCATCGCAAATATTTAAAACTTGATAATGAAATCCAAGTTCTTGCATTATTTCTTCTTCAGTTTCTCTTATAAGTTCATGTTCTGTTTCTGATTTTTCAGGATCGCAAAATGAAAACATTTCGATTTTGTCGAATTGGTGAACTCGAATAATTCCTGTTGTGTCTTTGCCATACGAACCTGCTTCTCGTCTGAAACATGTGGAAAATCCTGCGTATCTGATTGGTAATTTTTCTGTTTCAAGAATTTCTGTAGCGTGAAGCATTGTTAGTGGAACTTCTGATGTTCCAACAAGAAAAAGATTGTCTTCACCCGGATTTACAGAATAGATTTCGTTTCTATCTGCAGGGAAAAATCCTGTTGCGTACATTGCTTCTTCTTTTACTAAAACTGGTGGAATCACAGGTGTGAAGCCTTTTTGTGCCAATTTGTTCATTACATATTGAAGAAGTGCGAATTCTAAAAATGCTGCGTCGCCTTTCAAATAATAAAATCTTGCGCCTGACGTGCGAGTTCCTCTTTCGATGTCGATGATGTCGAGTGACTTTCCAAGTGCGATATGATCTAAAGGCTCAAAGTCGAATTGTGGCTTATTCCCATGTGTTTTTACCACTACACTTTCTGATTCATCTTTCCCATGTGGTGTTGAAGTGAGTGTTGGATTTGGGATTCTTATCGCGATTTCATCGATTTCTTTTTCTAATTCTTCAATTTGTGGAGCTAAATCTTTTGAAGTCTCTTTTGTTTTTTTCATCTCTTCTAAAAGTGCATCTTTTTCTTTTCCGCTCAAAAGTGTGATTTCTTTTGAAACTTCATTTTGGCGTGCGCGAAGACTTTCCAAATCTTGCATCAATTTGTTTCGTTTCTCGTATAGTTCTACAAGTTTTTTGATGTCTACGTTTGCGTTTTTATTTTTTGCTCCCTCAATAAATTTTTCAGGATTTTCAATAATGTGTTTTACATCTTGCATAGAATTTTGATGTTGAAATTTTAATTTGCTTTGCTGACATAAGATCCATCTTCAGTGTTGATTTTTATCATGTCTCCTTCTTTTACAAACAATGGAACTTTTATAGTTGCTCCTGTTTCAATTGTTGCGTCTTTTGACCCTCCTGTTGCGGTATCTCCTTTGATTCCAGGTGTTGTTGTTACGACTTTGAAATCCATTTTTGGAGGTAGTTCGATGCTTGTTGGAACTCCGTCAATATGCATCGCGTAGCAAGAAATCCCATCGATCAAAAATCTTTTATCTGTGCCAATGACGTCTGAAGGAAGAGAAAATTGCTCGTATGTGTCATTGTCCATGAAGTAAAAATTTGCGCCATCGTTGTACATGTATTGGCATTTTCTTCTGTTGATTTCGGCTTCTTCTACCGATTCTCCGGCTTTGAAAGTGTATTCGATTACTTGATTACTTTTTAGGTTTCGAATTTTTGCTCTTGTGAATGCTCCACCTTTTCCAGGGTTTACAAATTGTGCTTCAATAACAAGCCATGTGCCGTTTTTGAAATTTATTGCTAATCCTTTTTTGATGTCAGTTGTCATTGCCATAAAGTTTTTAGTTAAGAATTTTGTTTAATGGAAAGAGCAAAGTCTCGTCTATGTTTTTTTTGTCCATCAGTATCATGAACAATCTATCTACCCCGAGTGCGATGCCTGCGCAATTTTGCTGAATGGATTCTAGACTAGCTAAAAATTCCCCGTCAATATCAAATATCGTTTTTTTGAGTTTTTTCCTCAATTTCTGTTCTTCAATCAATCGTGTTTTTTGTTCTTTTGAATCTGTTAATTCTGAAAATGCATTTGCTATTTCGACTCCTCCAATATATAGCTCAAATCTTTCTGCAAAAAATGGATTTTTTGATGATTTTTTTGCAAGTGCAGCTTGAGTTGATGGGTAGTCGTAGACAAAAGTTGGTTTTTGTTTGCCCAGATGTGGCTCTATATGATTCAAGAAAATTTTGAAAAAAATGTCGTCCCAATCTTTACAAAATTTTGTGTCGAAATTATTTTTTTCAGCTGTCTTTTTTAGTTGTTTAAATGTGCGATTTTGGTCAAGCGATATTTTGCAGTATTTTTGGAAAAGTTCTTCGCATGAAAGTTTTTCCCAAGGAGCTTTTAGGTCGATTTTGTGATTTTGGTATGTTATTTGTGATTTTCCAGCGAGTGTTTTTATCAGATTTTCACAGTCTTTCATCAAATTTTTGTAATCCGCTTTTATGCGATACCATTCGAGCATTGTGAATTCCGGATTGTGAAAATTTCCACCGATTTCACCATTTCTGAATGTTTTTGTTAATGTGAAAATGTTTCCAAAATTTGCTCCTAAAAGTTTTTTCATTTGAAGTTCAGGGGAGTGGTTTAAAAAAAGTTTTGTTTTTTTATTTGGAGTAATAAGGGTTGTTTCGAATACGTTTAAATGTGGTTCCATACCTGGAATTCGCACCATTATGGGCGTTTCAACTTCCAAGAATTTTTCTTTTTCGAAAAAGCTTCTTAATGATTTCGTAAGTTTGCTTCTTTCTATGGCGGTTTGTTTATCGTAAATCATTTCTTTTGTTTCCGATTTAATCCAGTTTGTATTTTCTTATGTTAGAACAATAATTCTTGCCTTCTTTTTGAAAAACTTTATATGTTTTGTTGATTATCTCAATCGCTTTTTTATTGCTTCTGGCTACGTAAATATTGTTCATGTCTTTTGGACTGATAAGGCCATGTTTTAGTGGATATTTTTTAAACCATTTGATTAAAGGTTCCCACATTCGTCCGACAAGAATTATTGGCAATGGACATATGTGTTGTACTTGTTCCAGTTGCCAAGTGTACATAAGTTCTAGAACCGTTCCTATACCTCCAGGAGTGATTATTACGACGCTTGATAGGGCCATGAAATGATCTAATCTGTCTGAAAATTTTGCAAAATGTTTATGTACTTCAAGATATTCATTTTTTTCAGATTCCCATGGAAGACGAATTGTCAGTCCGATTGATTGAGCTCTTTTTGTTTTGTCACCAGCTTCATGGCCTGCATTTGCCGCTTCCATAAGTCCAGGGCCTCCGCCTGTGACAAGATCAAACCCCTCTTGTCCGATTTTTTTTGCTAATGTGTATACTTGTTTGTAGGTTTTGTCGTTTTTTTTGATTCTTGCTGATCCGAAAATTGTGATTCTAAAATCGTTGCGTTTTAGTAAATCTCCAACGCTGGCATGATTTAATATCGGGTCTCCTGAGAGTGTTTTCTTTATTTCTTTCATAGTAATAAGTGTTATTTTTCTAATTTTATTATTGCTT
>CALRHQ010000018.1 GCA_943359415.1 Candidatus Peribacteria bacterium | reverse complement strand
AATTCAGCCCTGTTTATTTCTTTATTCTTCCCAAAAGTTCCATCTTCATAACCTTTGACAACACCGGCATTCGCCAAAAAATAAACCGCTTTATAACTCATATCATCTTCTCTCATATCAGAAAAACCGTATCCATAAGCCGAAACAGTTCCGGCGCCAGAAAAAGAAAAAACTAAAATCATCATCGCAAAAACAAGAAACTTTGCAATCGATTTACTTAAAAGATTTTTAATATTCATAAACAAAGGTTTTAAAAAATATAAACTCCACTCCTACGCATACTAGAACGAATAATACCAAACTTAGTTACTGTTTTCAAAAAGAAATAATTTAAAAAAATATTAACTTTTTTTAACAAAAATTTAATATCAACATGATAAAGTCAATTCAGCGATCAAACACATTTGTTTAAAGTTACAACTTTTGTTATAATAATAATACAAACTATAATACAAACTATAATGACAAAAACTATAGCAAAAAAAGATTTATACAGAAACCTAAAAACAGTCAGCGATGACGTTATGAAGTACGGAATCGTATATACTGTATTCCAAAACAGCAAACCTGCATTTTGCATCATGCCGCTAGAAACAACACATACAGAGAAAAAATATAAGAAACAGGACATTAAAAATTTCATATTTGACAGTAACCATAAGAATGAAAAAAATCTTGCAACTACTTACAAAAAACATTTATACAAATAATCATGAAAATACTAGATAGTTCTGTCATCATTTCAATTTTCAGAAAACAGGAAAAAAATCACAAAAAAGCCTTAAAGATTTTCACATCTGATCAAAAATTTCTGATTCCGGAATACGTAATAACAGAAGTTTTGACAGTTTTAAAAATGAGGGAGGGACTAAATACTGCAAACAAATGCTATGATTTCATATCGAATACAAAAGATATCGAGATAGAACCTATTGAAAATATTGTTTTCAATAAAGCTTTAACGTATTTTTCACAAAACAAAAATAATTTATCCTTCATTGACACAATCCTTCTCGTTTTAAGCAAAGAAAATCAAATCGAACTCATAAGTTTCGACAAAGATTTAGAAAAAGCTATAAAACATAGCTGATGTACAATTTTTACCACACCTCTTCTTTATTGACAAATCCACCTCCAGAGCCTAAAATCAAGACTACTTAATTGGAGTAAATAGGTATGAATAAAACACGCGGAGCATTACATCTAACGCAACAGGTTGATTATAGCATTCTTATTCTTGCAACATTGGCAACAATAGGAAAAACGCGTTCAGAGGCAAAAAAAGAACCTATAAGCACTTCAATAAAACAAATCGCAGAAGAAAACGATCTATCATTTTTATTTCTACAGAAGATTGCGCAAAAATTATCCAAAGCAAACTTAATAAAATCAGAAAGAGGAAAATTCGGAGGATACACTCTCATAAAAAAACCTGAAAAAATCACACTAAAAGAAATAATAGAAAGTGTTGAAGGCAAAATATCGGTAGTCCCATGCTTAAATGCAGACACGACAACATGCTGCAAAAAAAATAAAAAATGCGCAATAAAAGCACAATTAAGCGCATTGAACACAGAAATGGAAAACTTCTTTTTATCAAAAACTTTAGATTCATTTACGAAATAAATCATGAATGCAAAATCATCAAAAAAAAGCTCTCTAATCATAAAAAATCTTCATGTGGAAACTGAAGATAAAACAAACAGATTGGTCAAAAAAGCAATTTTAAAAGGAGTCGATTTGGAAATAAAAGAAGGAGAAATTCACGCAATAATGGGACCGAACGGATCTGGGAAAAGCACACTTCTAAATGCACTTATGGGGCATCCACAATATCAAATATCAGACGGAACTATTCAAATAAAAATTGACGGGGAATCAAAAAAATTAAACGAATTAAAAGCGGATGAAAGAGCAAATCTTGGCTTATTTATGGCATTTCAACATCCCATCGAAGTTCCGGGACTTTCTTTTTTACACATGCTTCGAACAATCAAAAATCTAAAAGATACAGATCCGGAAAAACAATCACTCGAATCACTTCTTGAAGAATTAAAAGCCCAACTTAAAAAGTTAAAAATAGATGAACAGGCTTTGGAAAGAGGAATAAATGAAGGATTTTCAGGAGGGGAAAAGAAAAAATTGGAAATTTTCCAAATGAAAATTTTAAAACCAAAATTTATTTTACTTGATGAAATAGATTCCGGACTTGATATCGATGCATTAAAAATCGTTGCGGAAAATATAAAAGAATTTTTCAAAGAACATTCTCCTGCGATAATAATCGTCACTCATTACGCGCGCATTTTGAAATTCATTTCTCCTGACAAGGTACACATTTTATCTCACGGAAAAATAGTAAAATCAGGAGGTAAATCATTGGCACATACATTGGAAAAACACGGATATAATGAAGTAAACAAACAATAAAATGGATCAAAAGATAAATACTCTTTTCACAAATTATAAATACGGATTTCATACCGAGACAAAAAGCAAACTCGTAATTCCAAAAGGATTAAGCGAAAAAATTGTCAGACAAATTTCAGCTATAAAAGAAGAACCGGAGTGGATGACGGAATATAGAGTGAAAGCATACAAAGAATTCGTAAAAAGACCTCTGCCAAGTTTTGGTCCAAGTCTAGAGGGAATCGATTTTGAAGATATTCATTATTACATCAGACCACAGGATAAAACACAAAATAAATGGGAAGATGTACCAGCTGAAATAAAAGAAACTTTCGACAAATTGGGAATTCCGGAACATGAAAAATCGATGCTTGCAGGATCAGGAGCACAATTCGAATCTGAAATGATCTATCATTCAATCAAAGAATCTTTGAGCAAAAAAGGTGTGATTTTTGATTCAATCGATCAGGGACTTAAAAAACATCCAGAACTTTTCAAAGAATATTTTGGAACAATAATTCCATACAATGACAACAAATTTTCCGCATTAAATTCAGCAGTTTGGTCTGGAGGATCATTCATTTATATTCCAAAAAACACTTACGTTGACCTTCCTCTTCAAGCATATTTCCGCATAAACACGGAAAGCATGGGACAATTTGAAAGAACACTAATCATAGCCGACGAAGGAAGTTTTCTGCATTACATAGAGGGATGTACAGCTCCAACATATTCAAAAGATTCACTTCACGCAGCCGTGGTCGAAATCATAGTAAAAAAGAATGCACATGTTCAGTACACAACAGTACAAAACTGGTCAAACAACGTCTACAACCTAGTCACAAAGCGCGCATACGCATACGAAAATGCAGAAATGATTTGGCTTGATTGTAACGTCGGATCAAAAATCACTATGAAATATCCGGCAATATATTTAGTCGGCGATAATTCAAAAGGAGAAATCAAATCTCTCGCAATGGCAAAAGATCATCAATGCCAAGACACAGGCGGAAAAATAATCCATATCGGAAAAAATACAACATCCAAAATCATCGCAAAATCAATCAGCAAAGATTTCGGAAACGCTTCATACAGAGGCCTTGTGAAAGCGACAAAATCAGCAAGAGGGTCGTTTAATTATTCAAAATGTGACGCACTTATTTTAAGCAAAGATGCACGTTCAGATACAATTCCAAAAATCAGCATCGACGATCCAACAGCATCTGTTGCACACGAAGCATCAATTTTTAAAATAGATGACAGTCAATTATTTTATTTAATGTCGCGTGGACTTTCGCATGACACATCGGTTTCAGAGATTGTAAACGGATTCGCAAATCCAATAGTAAGCGAACTTCCGATGGAATATGCAGTTGAATTAAAACGCCTACTTGAAATAGAAACGGAATAAATATTCGAAAATATGAGCAAAAATTTCTTACTAATCATCACGCCGGAAGAAGCAAAAAAACTTTTTCTAGAAGCATCAGAGCCGATCATCGTAAACCTTGATAAACCTGATACTTTGGCCGAAATCATCGTCATGATAAGAGGGGAAAAAGAAGAAATATACGATTTTGAAATAAAAGTAATTCACAATGCACCTCACACAAAAAGCAGAATTTATGTTCGAAGTGTTATGGCGGATTCTTCATCAGTAAATTTTGCAGGAACAGCAAGAATAAACGAAGAAGCTGATTTTTCGGATACAGATTTATCGCATCACACACTTCTTCTTTCTGAAAATTCGAAAACAAATACACTTCCTGCCATGGAAATAATTTCGAACACCGCAAAAGGAAACCATGCGGCAACAATAGGCCGTATAAACGAAGAAATTCTCTTCTACATCGAATCTAGAGGCATAGACGAAATGCAGGCAAAAAAATTAATTGCAGAAAATTTCCTAAAAGCGGATATTTCTAAATTAGAAAAGTAAAAATAATAATAATGCCTAGAATCGATTCAAAAAAGATCAAAAAACTTTTTCCAATTTTCTCCAAAAAAGAAAATAAAAATTTGGTTTATCTTGATAACGCAGCAACAACACAACGTCCAAAAGTGGTTGTAGATGCGATAAAAGACTTTTACGAAACATATAATTCAAACATTCACAGAGGAATTTATGACCTCTCCGAAAAAGCCACAAAAATGTATGAAGATACGAGAAAACATACAGCTAAATTCATAAATGCAAAACTATCGGAAGAAATAATTTTCACAAAAAACACCACAGAATCAATAAACCTTCTAGCCTACACTTTGAGCGATAACATGCTGCAAAAAGGCGATAGGATCATAACAACCTCACTCGAACATCACGCAAATTTCGTGCCATGGCAAACAATGGCAAAGAAAAAAGGATTCATCCTTTCAATTGTTCCGGTAACCGAAGACTACTCTCTCGACATGGAAGAATTTGAAAAATTAATAAAAGAACCAAACGTAAAATTAGTCTGCATTTCGGCAATGTCAAACGTCACAGGAACAACACCAGATTTAAAAAAAATCATCAAACGTGCACACAAAGTAGGTGCACTTGTACTAGTCGACGGAGCGCAGTCAGTAGCCCACGAACACATAGACGTACGAAAAATGGATTGTGATTTTTTTGTATTTTCAAGTCACAAAATGTTTGGTCCATTTGGAGTTGGAATTCTTTACGGAAAAAAACAATTACTCGATAAATTACCACCGTTTTTATATGGCGGCGACATGATAAAATCAGTAAAAGAAACATGCACGGTTTTCAACGACACTCCATGGAAATTCGAAGCCGGCACTCCAAGCATAGGAGACGTTGTGGCCTTCAAGAAAGCCATGGAATTCATGGAAAAACTTGGAATAGAAAACATAAAAAACCATGAAACAAATCTGGCAAAAAAAACAGTCGAAATGCTAAAAAAATACAAACAAGTAACGATCATCAAACCAAAAAATCTTGATAAGTCAGGCCCGGTAATTTCATTTACAATAGAAGAAATTCATCCACATGACATCGCAGAAGTTTTCAACAAAGAAGGCATAGCTATTCGCGCCGGACATCATTGCAATCAGCCATTAATGTCACGTCTAGGCATTCCCGCAACAGCAAGGATAAGTTTCTCGATTTACAACACGGAAGATGATATAAAAAAAGTGGAATTAGCATTGAAAAAACTTTTCAAAATTTTTGCAAAATAAAATCGCACAAAATAATATGTCAGACATTTATTCAGAAATAATTTTGGATCATTATAAACATCCTCACAACAGAGGACATATCAAACATGACACGCACAGAGCGGAAGAAGACAATCCTCTTTGCGGAGACAGCATGAAAATTTATATAAAAGTTTCAGAGAAAAAACCACAAATAATCGAAGATATTTCTTTTGAAGGAGAAGGTTGTGCAATAAGCCAAGCCGCAACTTCTATGCTAACAGATTTTTTAAAAGGAAAAAGTGTCTCACAAGCAAAAAAAATAACACCTGAACAAGTCTACAATTTGCTAAAAATAGAAATCTCTCCTGCACGCTCAAAATGCGCGCTCCTCGGCATCAAAACAATCAGATCAGCACTTTCTTGAAACAAATTATTTCCCCTCTTTCACTTTCTCAAGTGCTTTATCTTTTTCGATTTTCTGAAATTTCAAAAACGAATTAAACAAAATCTGATCATCTTCAGGCATTGAATAAATTGAAACGAAATGCTTCAAAGTCTGCATCGTATTTTTTACAAGTTCATAATATTTCTCAGAATCATCTCCAATCAAGCCATTATCTTTCGCGATTTTATAATAATTCGTATCAACAAAATTTATCAATTTTTCAGGACTAAAGAAAAATGCATAAAACGGAGAATTACCTACACTATCAATAGCCGCAACAACATCTTTATCTTTGCCAACAATTTTCTCTCCATAAACCTTATCAAATTGAGGATAGAATGCGACAGTAAGAACATTGTCGCCAGTTAATCCATAATACAGTTCAAGATTCATTTTCTTCACATCAAGCCCTGAAATAAGACCAAAATTTGCCAATAATTCAGCAGGGATTTTATCAAAATCAACATAAAGTTTATAAAGTCCTCCACCCTTTACAACAATTGTATTTTTATTAATCGCACCACTAACTCCAAGAATTTCTTCAAACTCTTTCATAATCTCAGTGCCATATGTATCAATAGCGCCAATCATTTTTTTTGCCGCATTAACATATTGTGGATCAACATCAAGATAAAAAGACATCGTAGGATATTTTTCTCCACTATCTCCAACTGCAAAAGAAAAATTAGATTCAAAAATTCCACGAATCTCATCTTCTGAAATTCCAAAAAATTCAGTTACAGTAGGCAGGAAACTTTCAAGATATTGTCCCATACCTGGAATCTCGGTATATAAAATAGGATTCTCCAGCGGCACTTTATCGAAAAGGGAAAGCTTCTTTCCAAAATAAGGCATATTTTTTGCAATAAGTTCCTTATCGGCAATCAAATTTCCCAAACCTCCAAAAGCAAAACCATCTTCCTTCGCAACGAGCTCCATATAAATATTTTTCGTAGCCCCAAACTCTAAATTCAACCTTTCAAAGATTTCTGCATTATCTCCATTTGCAATAAATTCTTTAATATTATCTCCCATTTCAAAATAAACATATCCAAGGTTGCCTTTTGAATTTTTAGAAGCATTTTTAAAATCTTCATCTGTAGAAAAACCGGTTCCATCTTTTAGAGCCTTTAGCCCTGCATCAAGCTCCATTTGCGTAAATGCAATAACAAAAATATCTCCATCCTTATCATAGAAGAATTTGCCGGATTCCTTTTTCTTTTCCAAAAAATTATTCATTTTTGAAACCTCATCTGTATAGACAGAAATGACAACCCCTTCCTCTTTCCCTAATTTTGAAAAATCAACAGCCAAAGAAATTTTAAAATCTCCTTCCAAAATAGGCAAAATATCTTTTTTATAATCAAGTCCACTTTTTTTCAAAGATTCATCCTCAAGAAAATCTTCTTCAAATAGATCGCCGATTCCGTAATCCGGAAGCATATCAAAAAGTTTCTTCATTCTTTTCACCTGATCTCCATCGGAATGATCAATAGTCACAACAAACTCACTATCTTTCGGCAAAGCAGTTTCAGTCAAAATTTCTCCTCCAAATGGCCAAAACTTACATCCTGAAAAAACCACTATAGATAAAGCAGCTAAAACAAAAAATTTCTTCATAGAAATAGAATAAGTAATCTTAGTTATTACCTTTTTTAGTGTCTTTTCTTTTGTGTGTAGTATGTTTCCTGCATTTTTTACAGAACTTGCTGAGCTCCTTTGCGATCTCATCATTTCTTCTCTTATCATACGCAGAAATGTCGTTTCCTTTCTTGCATTCTCCGCAGAACCAAGTGCAATATTGACTTTTTCCCTTTGCCATAAAATTAGTGTTACATTAAAAGCTTAGGAATATTATATCAATTTCGCTTATTGTCAATGAAATATGAGCATAAAACACTAAAATTCTTGCATGAAATTTTCTTTTCATCTAAAATACTGCGCGAGAAACGGATAAAAGATTGGAGACCCTCTTTAAAAACCTAGAGGTCATCTCCGTCTTGCCCAAATAAAGTTGGCGTAAGCACAAAAACACGCTAGAATCGCCACAAACACGCCGTCGTAGCTCAGTGATAGAGCACTCCCTTGGTAAGGGAGAGGTCAGGAGTTTGATTCTCCCCGACGGCTCCATTTTAGAAGAAAATCACAAAGAATTTACCCACAATTTTTGAACTTTTTCTCTTGCCCAAGGCGTTTGCCTTAGGAATTTGAGGCTTGAAGTCACCGTTGGATAGAACATGAAACATCTTATTGGGATTTTTTCTGCTAAAGATTCCCACCCATATTTTGCAACCAAATCTTCAAGTATTTTTTGTAAAGTCACTCCATGCAAGGGGTCTTTTTGTGGTTGTATATCCATAATCCCATTTTAAACCATAAATCTACCTTCAGCAATTGGATACGAGCCTTAGAAAAACCCCTTGAAAATCCAGCATGGGTTGGATACAATGAAAATAAACCTATCCAACCCACAATGCTTATACAGGAACCACTCAAAAAAACACTCGAGGAAAGATTAAAGAATCTCAACAAATTAAGGCCGATTTCAGGAACACTTTTATTAAAATTGAAAGAACGTTTTGAAGTGGAAATGGCTTATAATTCAAATGCGATAGAAGGAAATACGCTAACACTAAAAGAGACATATTGGGTAATTCAACATGGAATAACTGTCAAAGGGAAATCACTGAAAGACCATTTGGAAGCAAAAAATCACAAAGAAGCGCTCGATTATCTCTATGAAACAATCGAACACGGCAAAAATTTTACTTTTTCAGAACATCTTATCAGAGAATTACACTCTTTATTGATTCAAGATATTGATAGAAATATAGCCGGACGCTATAGAAATGTTGATGTTTTTATTGCTGGTACCGAACACATACCTCCCAAAGCAATGGATGTACAATTTAAAATGCGTGAACTCGTTGAGTGGGCAAAAAAAAATTACAAAAAAATGTACATCGTTGAATTTGCCGCAATTTTCCATCACAAATTTGTACATATACATCCTTTTCAAGATGGAAATGGCAGAACAGGAAGATTATTGATGAATATATTTTTGATGCAATATGGATTTCCTATCGCAATTATTCAAAAAAATGACAGACAAAAATACTACAGAGTCTTAGAAATGGCAGATAATGGTAACTACAAACCATTAGTTTTATTTGTAGCACAGGCCGTATTAAGATCACTCAATATTTATTTGGATGTACTAACACCATCAAAAAATAAAGAAAATTTTATCAATCTGGCTACAGCAACAAAATATTGTTCATATTCTCAAGCCTATCTTGGGAAATTGGCCAAAGAAGGAAAATTAGAAGCGATCAAGATAAAAAGAAATTGGATGACAACAAAAGAAGCCATAAAAAACTACATAGATTCATTAAAATAACTAAATCCACAAAAAAAGAACCATCTAAGAATATTAATTATAGACAGTTCTTTTTTCGTACCCAAATGTAGCCTTTCTCTGCAATATGAGATGTTTTGAGATAGTCCATGTAAACAATCAATTCTACGATTAGGTGGAACGACAGAGTACATAAGTGAATTTCTACTTTAATGACCATAACGTGCGTTACAGCGTATAAAGGATAATTGATTACACTTCCATATAAGCCGTTATAAGACTTTCTTATATTGTACCTATACAGCATGATCTTTTCTTGAACGATGTTGCCATGATTCTTGATCAATCACTGAATGTTTTCATCCATATTATCTTGCGATATATGGCTCGTAGACATCCCCATGTAAACCAACCAGATAAAATTCAAATCTTTTTTTCTTCATCCTTCAGGACTACCCGGAGAATAAAAGAAAAAAGGAAATACCTCTTATGAACGTCCTAAGCTCAACCTTCTTGCGAAGGGAACGAAAGCGAGAAAGAGTTGCCTCTTTCTTTAACATAAGATCTTCTCATACTACCTACCCGTGTTAGCGGGGAGAAAAGTTACAAGAAGGATGGAACGCTTTAGAGAAAGTCGTTAGACAAATCTTAAAGACGCTCTACTCTTCCTGCAACCTATGTGAAGTATTTGTTATTTTTATTTTTGTTTTTTTCAAAGAACTGCATACATAATAACCTATTTTCAAGGAAATGTCAAACTCAGCTTTTAGAAACTCTATTTGCCAGAAAGAATAGAGTGCAATTAGAAAGAAATAATTACACAAGTGTTCACACATCAAGCTTGATCTAATACCATACTCTCCTATTTTTAATAAATAATAATTTTACAATGAGCGCAGAAGCAGTAAGCACTTTCGGTTCTGTTGACCAATTAGCTACAGATATGAACAAAGTTCACGACCTAGGCATAGCAATACTTAATAGTCTACAAATGACGGCCAGAAGAGGACAACCTGTTCTAGGAGAAGTTTTGACAAGCAAAAATCCATTAGCAGCCATTAAACAAATGATCCAAGAAATGGCTAAATCCACAGCAACACCAAAAGCACGTGAAGTATTGCCAAATGGAGTAGTTCGAGGAATAGTAACAAACCGTGTGGTAGGTGGATGGCTTGTAAAACCAGCAGATGAAAATGGAAAAAACTTCACATTATTAGACGAATCAATATCAGGACGTCTACAAGCTGGAGATGAAATTTTGGTTACACTAACAAAAGAGGTAAATGAACACGGAAGAATGGTAGTAACATTATTCAAACAAAACCAACCTCAAGCACAAGCAGCATAATAAACCTAAAGCTATCAACAAAAAGAGCACCGAGGCTATAAAAATCTCAGTGCTCTTTTTTAAGTTTACATTTCAAGTCTTACGCCTCAGCTGATTGTGCCATTGGCATGCTGCCACTTCTTCTTTGCCTTTTAACCGCCATTGGCTTAGAAATAGGATTTTTCTCTTTCAAAACTGCATCAGATACTCCATGCTCAGCTAAATATGCCTCAACTAATGTAGCAAATTCTTTATCACCATCACCAATAGCTTGATCAGGCTCGTTAGCCTCAAATCCAGCCGCCCCTTCTTGCCAAGCCCCGGAAGCGCCATCAGGATTTACAGTACATTCTACCCATTTTACATATTTTTCATCACCAACCTTTTGATCTTCTTTCATTCTTTGCTCAAAATCAGCTCCAAAAGCATCTCTTTCTTTTTCAATCGCAGCCTCAATTTCAGCATCTTCATAAGAAATAGAACCAGCTTCCACTCCATCAACTACATCATCAAAATGAGCCATTTCATTTTCAACTAAAAGATCTCTATCTTGGCTTCTCTTCTCGCCACGCATTTTTTTACCAACCGCAGAAGCTTCAGCAAGTCTATCCTTTGCCATTCTCCGAACTTCCATCATTTTTCTTCCAAGTCTAAATGCATCCAAATTTTCTCCAATCAAGGCCTCTAAACGACCAGGGAAAATATCAATTTTCATTTCATAAATCAATGCAACTCCAGAAGAAGTCAAAGTAACAAAACCTTTTTCATCCGCCTTATAATGCACACCCTCTTTCATAAACATTTTAAGTCCATTCAAAACGCCTGAATGGTTTTTAGCAGAAATAGCATCAAGTTTAGGAACTTTTTTATCCGCATTTTTAACAGCAACAGACATAGGATCTTTATGCTTCAAAGCAGCCTTTACTGCATCTCCAACAACCACTCGCAATTCATCTCCACTCAAAGAAGCAACTTCGCTAAAGTCACCAATTTCAGCCAAAACTTTATCCACAAGAGGTCTTGAAACATCACCATCTCTAGATTCACCCTTCATTTTTTTAGCTCCTTCAACTTTATCACTATTCCTACTTGTCGCATTTCTCACTCCTCCATCCATTCCGTAATCTCCACTCTCTGAAACTCTAGAACCACCATCTGCAAATTTTCCAGGCTTACCTTTACCACGCACATCCATTACAACATCTTGCGCACGTTCAGAAACAACACCCAATTCTCTTTGAACAGCAGAAGAACCTTTCCTGGCATTTTGAACAACAGATTCACCTCTCGCAACTGACACATTCGATGTCTCATCGATAATTCTTCCTTGCTCATGTCTAAATCCACTATGCCCAAGCGCATGCTGCCTTACAGAAGAAGCCGTAGCGGTAACAGTAGCGGCAGCAATACCAGCAAGAACAACTTGCGCCGCAGGACTAAATAAAGATCTTTCACCATGATTTCCTTCAGGTCCTCTAGCACTCATATTTTTATAATTAATTTATAAACAAGAGACAGTATATACAACAATATTAATACATCTGTCAATACAAGAAAAGCCCAGCGACTGTAGAATACAGATCGACAGGGCCTTTCAATTCTCTTAAACTTCTTAAGCTTTTCCAAGAATTTTGTACATTCCTGTTGTGCATTTTGGGCACTTTCCCTTCATTGCTTTGCGACCATTTTTCATAGTCACTTCTTGTGCTTCAGCCATTTCTCTTTTGGCTTTGCATTTTACGCAGTATCCTTCTGTCATAAATATTGAGGTTAAAATTTAATACCTTTTCAACAAGACTACTATAAATACACCTACCTTCCAACAAATTCAATTTGCCTTAACCTAAAATCTATGTCCTGCTTTGCTTAGAAAATTAAGCACAAATTTTACAAATTTGCTCAAAAATAAATTTAATGCTAACCTCTCTTTACCTTATTAACAACACAACTATGAAGAAAACAAACTTTATAATCTCTCTTATTCTTACTATTTCAGCACTCAGCACATTTTCAATTTATGCGCTTGCAGACACAGTTCCCGGCGATAACGGAACAAACAGCGCAACAGTTTTAGCAAATTCAACTCATCAAGATGCAGACTTCGACGGCGTACTAAACAAAAAAGATAAATGCCCATACTCACCTGAGTATAGACTTGTCAGATTTAACGCAAATGACTCAATAACATTCCTAGGTAAAAAGATCACAATGAAAGAGGTTTCTGCCGGAGAAAATGGAATCGGAGTGATGACATTTGACGTAGATGGATCAAATTATGGAGTTGATCCAGGCACAGAAACTTCAGTTGCAGGAAAGACAAAAGGGAAAACAACTTCACCAACTCTTACCATAAAAGGTCTTTTCTCAAGCTATAACAGCGTAGATACAGGAGATCTTAGTCAATACGAAGGAATCGTAATCCTAAGACGTGGAGATATAAATATTTCTACAGGTTGCGCTTCTAAATAAATATTTATTTTTTTAACACACAACAATCATGAAAAAAATCATGTCAGCCATTGCAGTTACGATTGTAGCATTTGGACTTTCTGCTTGCTCAGCAAAAGTTGAAACTACAGGTACGATAACGTCTACTCCATCAGCAACACAGGCCACTCAAGCACCTGTAGCTGGAAAATTAGCATTAGACTACCCTATCGTAGAAACAACTTCAGCAAAAGCTGGAGACTACGTACTGGTTCCGATGAAATCAACAGTAGAAGAATTACGCACAAAGACAGACGTAACAGTAATTTTCTATGCAGCAAAAATGACAACTCCAGGATCAAAAGAATCAGAAGTTGAATCTCTATCCGGAGATAAATACTCAGCTCCAAATTCTCTTATTCTTCCTCTAAAATCAGGAGAAAAAGTATTGGTCGGAGATTTGGTCACAACATGGTGGCAATCAGGTTCAGGTCTGACACAAGCCATTGTTCAAACAGCTGGAGCAACTCCAAAAGTTTCTTACCTAGACAAAGGAATGACAGGGACATCGACTTTGGAAGCGAATTCATTCACAAAATTGATGGGAGGTCTTGATCTTGGAGCAGTTGTAGCCGTAAAAGATGGCACAGATTACACTTCAGCGGTTTTAGTTGGTAAAGCAGATGGAAAAACTTTAGTAAGCGGATGGGCAGGATCTTTGAAAATGGTAAACGAATCAGATCTAGTAGCTCTTCCTATAAAACCAAGTGTAAAAGCCGGAGACAAGATAATGGCTCCAGTAATAGGAACATACCAAGAAGTCACAGTAAAAGAAGTTGATGCAAAATCAGGTCTTATAAAATGCACATATGATTGGGCAGGATCACCATCTGAAGAAAATTTCTACTTCGGGCAGGTCATTTCAAAATTCTAAAACAACTCAGATAAAAGACAAAAGAACTCCCTACTCTTTAGGGGAGTTTTTTTGTTACCTATAGGGGTTGACTTTTTTCCAAAACATGTAAATATATAGACTTCATTATAAAAACACAATCTATGGAAAAGCTACAAGCACAGGAAGCACAAATATCGCCGCAATCAACACCAGTCAAACCGGAATCGATAACAACAAAAGAAAGAAGCATTCAAACAAATTTAGCTGTACTTGGAGTGCTTGCAGGCATTTCTATATTCACACCAAATAACGCCGAAGCTTCGAAAGGAAAAACAGCCATAGGCGAAGCAGGATATAGAGTAGAGCAATTACATCTCTCAAACACAGTATCACAAACAGGAGGATATTTTGTCAGGGCAACAAAAGCAAAAAATGCAACACACTCAGAGACATACTCTATACAAGGAATTGATATTCATGGAGAACATTTCAACGTAGGACTTGGGGCAAAAATTCCTTTATCCACAAATGATTCTACACAAAGATTAGGAGGAAATTTGACACTCGGATATCACGGAACAAGACTAGGGGTACATCACAGCTCAGTAGTTGATAGCCAACAATGGAGAAGCGAAACTTCTTTTCAATTTCAGCTTCCAAATCATTCTGAAGTAGGCCCTGTTGCAATAGCAGAGGGACATTTTGGACACACTCCAAAAGTATTCGGTGGAATATGTGCATCTGCAGAAATAAATCAGCACATCTCGGCCGAAGTTTGTGCCGCAACAACAAAAAATCTAGACGGTCACGCTTCTATAAATTTAACGTATAGATAAAAACATTCCGCAGCCTTTTTAGGCCAGGACGTTTTATTATACAAGAAACCCACACTTTTTAGAGAGTGAGTTC
>CALRHQ010000017.1 GCA_943359415.1 Candidatus Peribacteria bacterium | reverse complement strand
CGTGATATTTGTAACCATTTCTATCGAAGGCTACTTCAGTGATATTTTTTTCAAGTGCTTTTTTCGCGATATCAGCTCCTACTGCTGTTGCTTTATCAACTTTGTTTGCTTTTGAATCGTCTTTAATGTCTGAGCTTGCTGCTACAACTTTACCTGTCTTGTCGTCAAAAAGTTGTACATATGTGTATCTTACGCTTTTAAAAACAATAAGTCTTGGTTTGTCGTTATTACGCATTCTTGCGCGTATTTTTGCGTGTCTTCTTGCTCTTGATGTTGATTTGTTCATTTCTGTGAGATTATATATTTTTGAATACCGGCCGATGAAATCGGCGTGTTAGTGTTATTTTGAAGCAGCTGCTTTTCCTGCTTTCCTTACAACGTGTTCTCCCAAATATCTGATACCTTTTCCTTTGTATGGTTCAGGTTTTCTGTATGATCTGATTTTTGCGGCTACTTCTCCGACCACTTGATTGTCGATTCCCATTACAACGATTACGTTTTTAAGATCCGGATCCATTTTGAATTCAATTCCGACAGGTGCTGTGTATTCAACAGGGTGAGAGAAACCAAGTGTAAGATTTATTTTATTCTTATTTGGCGCTGCTCTGTAACCTACTCCGATTATTTCAAGTTTTTTCTCGAATCCTTTTGTAACTCCTTCGATCATGTTTGCCAATAAATTTCTTGTAAGACCATGCAAAGCTCTTGTAGTTTTAAGATCGTTTTTTCTTGTGATTGTGATCTTATTTTCTGCAATCTCGATATTAAGGTCTTTTGAGAATTCTCTTTTGAGTTCTCCTTTAGGCCCTTTTACAGTCGCAACGTTGTCGTTCATTTCAACTTGTGCGCCGCTTATGATATCTACTGGTTTGTTTCCTATTCGTGACATTGTTTTTGTAGGTTAGTATACTTCGCAGATTAGTTCTCCTCCCAACTTCTTTTTTCTCGCTTCTGATCCTGACATTAAACCTTTTGAAGTTGAAACGATTTGAATTCCTAATCCACTTTTTATTGATTGTAGTCCGTCTGTTTTAACATATATTCTTTGTCCAGGTTTTGAAATTCTTTTTAGAGTTAGTTCTGGCATGCTTTCATCAAGCTGTATTTCCATAACTTTCATTACTCCTTCTCCCTGAACTTCATATCCTAATATAAATTTCTTATCTTGCAGTATTCTCAAAATACTTTCTTTCATTTTTGAGTATGGTACGCTTGTAGTCTCGTGATGAGCGTTTAAAGCGTTCCTGATTCTAGTTAACAAGTCTGAGATTGGATCTGTATTCATTGTGATTTAGTAATTTACTTATATTTTACCAAGATGATTTTGTAACTCCCATTATTTTTCCATTTCGGGCTAATTCTCTGAAACAAATTCTGCAAGTGCCGAATTTGCGCATGAAACCTCTTGTTTTTCCGCATAATTCACACCTGTTATACACTCTTGTAGGATATGTAATCGGTGTGCCTGCAGCTCTCTGTTTTGAGGCTAGAATTTTTCTTCTGTTACACTTTTCTTTTAAGGACGTCTTTGCCATTGTTTATTATTTAGATGTTTTAAATGGAAATCCGAATGCTTTTAATAATTCAAATCCCTGTTCATTGTCTTTAGCTGTTGTTGCAATACATATTTCGATTCCGTGTATTTTCATAACGTCATCAGGGCTTATTTCAGGAAAGATCATGTGTTCTTTGAATCCGACTGAATAGTTTCCTTGACCGTCGAATGCTTTTGGAGATATTCCACGGAAATCTCTTACACGAGGGAAAGTAATATTTATCAATTTATTAAGGAAGTCGTACATTCTGTTTCCCCTTAGCGTTACTTTAATTCCCACAATTTCATCTTTTCTTGTTTTGAAATTTGAAATAGCTTTCTTTGCTTTTGTAAGTACTGGTTTTTGCCCTGAAATCTTTGTAAGATTCTCAACAACATTTGAATAGTCTTTGTTGTGAGTCTTTAGATATGTTCCAAGCCCCACGTTCAAAGTGATCTTTGTGATTTTTGGAACCGCCATAACATTTTTAAGTTTTAGCGTTTTCTTTAGCTCTGGAGCTATTTCTTTGTTGAATCTAGTTTTTAGGTCTACTAATTTTGTCATGATTGTTGGATTGTTTTATCTATAGAATCTTTACATTTTTTGCAAATTCTCTGTTTTTTGCCATTTTCAAGTTTCTTGAATCCTACTCTTACAGGTTTTTCACAACTTGGGCAAATTACCATTACATTTGATGCATCGATTGTTCCTTCAAATTTGATTCTTTCTCCTGCTTTTTGAGCAGTTTTCTTTACATGCTTTGTTCGTATATTTACTTTCTCTACGACCACTTTGTTGTCTTTTGAAACAACACGCATAACTTTTCCTTTCTTTCCTTTGTCCTTGCCTGCGATGACGATCACTTGATCGTTAGTTTTTACTTTCATATTTATAGTACTTCAGTTGCTAATGATATAATCTTTTGGAATCCTTTTTCACGAAGTTCTCTAGCGACAGGCCCGAAAAGGCGTGTTCCCTTTGGTTGTCCATCTTTATCAATAATTACTACTGCATTGTCATCAAATCTTATTGCTGAACCGTCTTTTCTCTTGAATGCTTTTATTTGTCTCACCACTACAGCCCTTTCTACTGATTTCTTTTTAACTACTCCCTTTGGATTAGCTTCTTTGATCGATACTACTATTACATCTCCGATTCTTGCATATCTTTTTCTTGTTCCCCCAAGAACTTTAATACATTCAGCGGTTTTTGCGCCGGTATTGTCTGCTACTTTTATCCATGTTTCTTGTTGAATCATTGTTGTTGTGGTTTAACGATAGTCCATCTTTTTAGCTTGCTCAATGGCTTTGTCTCAAAAATTTCTATTGTCTGTCCGATTTCAAATGCTGCGTTTTCTGGATTATCCACATGAAATTTCTTTGAGACCTTAAATCTTTTTTTGTATTTTGGGTGCGTCTTATAATTGTCTACTTTTACGACAAGCGTTTTTTGCTGTTTAGTGCTTACTACTTGTCCTTTTTTATGCCTCATTGTTTAGTACAGTTAGAATTTGTGCGATATATTTTTTTGACTTTTTAATCGTATGTGCGTTTTTCGCTTGATTATTTTTCACGTTGAATCTGTTTTCAACCAACTCTGTTCTTGCTTCTTCAAGTGCTTTTTGCAGCTCTTTCTGGTCTAATTTTTTAAGTTCTTCTAATGTTCTCATATTATTTTATGTTTGAGCTTATGAATTTACATTTAATAGGTAATTTGTATGCTGCTAATTTCATCGCTTCCCTTGCTGTTGCTTCGTCTACACCTTCCATTTCAAATAAAATTCTTCCTGGAAGGATAGGGCAAACAAACAATTCCGGTGCTCCCTTTCCACTTCCCATCGGTACCTCTTGTGCTTTCTTAGTCAATGGTTTGTGTGGGAATACTGTGATCCAGATCTGTCCTCCTCTCTTTACGAATCTAGTCATTGATCTTCTTGCTGCTTCAATCTGTCTTGATGTAATTTCCTTTGCTTGCATTGCCTTTAGTCCGTATGTACCGAACGAAAGTCTGTTTCCACGCATTGAGATACCTGTTGTATCAGATCGTCCTCTTTGAACCTTCCTGTATTTCTGCTTTTTTGGTGCTAACATATTTAAGCCTGTTTAAGTTCTTCTATTTGTTGATTAAGTTTTGACGCTAAATCTTTTTTGAATACGTCTCCTCTGTAAATCCATACTTTGATCCCTATCTTTCCATAAGTTGTGTAAGCTGGCAATGAAGCATAATCGATATCAGCTCTGAATGTATGTAGTGGGATTTTTCCTCTAGAGAAGAATTCACTTCGTGAGATTTCAACTCCATTTAGACGTCCTCCTACGTACACTTTTGCTCCTAATGCTCCCGCTTCCATTGCTTTTTCTACCGCCATCTTTGTTGCTCTTCTGTATGAAACTCTTTTTTCGATTTGTTTTGCGATTGATTCTGCTACTACTTTTGCGTCAAGCATTGGTTTCTTGATCTCTTTGATGTTGATCATGAATGTCTCCTTGAATTTCTTTACCAATACATCTTTTAGTTTTTCTATTATTTCTCCTCCTCTTCCGATGATAAGTCCAGGTTTTGCTGTGTGAATATTGATTATAACTTTACCTTGGGTTCTCATAATTTCGATTCTTCCAATACCTTCTGCTTCAGGAAGATTCTTTATGATTAATTTTTCAAGCTCGATGTCTTGTAAAAATAATTTTTTGTACTCTTTTTTCTCCGCAAACCACTTTGAGTCCCAGTCTCTTGTGACTCCCATTCTAATGATTTTTGGATTTACTTTGTGTCCCATTGGTTTGTTAGTGATTTATTTAGTTTTTGCCACTTCGGCTTTAATTGCTTCAACTTTAATAGTTACGTGAGCGTTTCTTTTTAGAATTGGATGCATTCTTCCTCTTGAAATTGGAATACTTCTCTTGAATGTTGTTCCTTCTGTTACTACGATTTCCTTGATGATTAAATCTTCCAATTTTTGCTTGTTATTCTCGACTGCGTTTGATGCCGCAGATTTGATAGCCTTGAAAAGGATTTTGCCCCCTTTCTTTGGTGTAAATCTTAGGATTTCAAGCGCTTCCACTACCATCTTTCCTCTAACCAATTCAGCTACGAGATTTAGTTTTTTTGATGTTATCCTAATTTGTCTTATAATTGCTTTCATTTTTTTAAATTATTATGCTGCTGTCTTAGCTAGTTTACCTCCGTGAACCTTGAATTTCTTAGTAGGGGAGAACTCACCTAGTTTGTGTCCAACCATATTCTCTGTGACATAAACCGGAATGAATTGATTTCCGTTATTAACTGCGAATGTGTGTCCTACGAAGTCAGGAGAAATACTGCAATCACGTGACCAAGTTTTGATCGGACGTTTTTGCCCAGCTGCATCCAACTTTTCAACCTTGCTTGACAGCTTTGGGTCTATGTATGGTCCTTTTTTTGAACTTCTAGACATAATTTTTTAATTAATTATTTTCTTCTTCGATCTTTTACGATCATGTTGTTAGTAAACTTGCGTCTTCTTGTTTTAAATCCTAATGCTGGCATTCCCCATGGAGTCTTAGGATACTTCAAACCGATTGATGTTCCTCCTTCTCCTCCTCCGTGTGGATGATCCACTGGATTCATGGCTTTACCTCTTACTGTAGGTCTCCATCCCATATTTCTCATCCTTCCAGCTTTACCTATTACGATATTGCTGTGTTCAAGATTTCCTACCGTTCCAAGAGTTGCATAACAAGTCTTTCCTGTTAGTCTTATCTCTCCTGAAGGCATTTGTATCTGAGCGTGAGTGCCCTCTAGAGAAACAAGCTTGATCAATGCTCCTGCGCTTCTTCCAAGTTGTCCTCCTTTTCCTTCTTGAAGTTCCACTTCGTACATAGCGTATCCAACCGGAATGTTTTTGATCATCATTCTGTTTCCATCTTTGATTTTTCCTTTTTCTTTACACACAATTCTTTCTCCAACCTTCATTCCGTCCGGCGCAAGATGGTATCTTTTTTCACCATCAACGTATTGTACCAACATAATTCTCGCTGAGCGATTTGGATCGTATTCTATAGTCGCTACTGTTCCTTCGATATCTAGTTTATCAGTTCTGTTGAAATCCACCATTCTATATCTTGTACGTGTTCCACCTCCTCTGTGACGAACAGTGATTCTTCCAAGATTGTTTCTTCCTGAATTTTTCTTAAGAGTGAACGTAAGATTCTTTTCAGGTTTAGACTTTGTGATTTCTTCGAATGAAGACATCGTCATCTGTCTGCGACCCGGGGTGGTTGGTTTGTATTTCTTTAGTGTCATTATTATTTTGTCTTAGCTTCTTTAAATTGATTTGGATCAAATGCTTTACCTCCTTTGATAGTTACAATAGCTTTCTTATGTTTTGGTCTCTTGATCATAGGATATCCTCTTTTTACCAGACGCTCTTTCTTTGGAACTACCATTATTTTTACTTCTGCAACATCTACTCCGTAAAGTTTTTTGATGTCGTTTTTGATGTTAATTTTGGTAGCATCCTTCTGTACCTTGAATACGTATCTTTTTGCCTCTTGTAGGCGTGAACTTTTTTCAGTTAGTACAGGTCCGATTATTGAGCTTAGTCCTTGCATTGTTTATTGCTTTAAGAATGTTTCTTTTAGTTTAGCTACAGCGTTTTTTAGTATAACAACAGTTCTATATTTTTGTAAGTCTTGAATGTTTACGTAAGCCGCTAGAATAGTTTTTACTTCCGGTAAATTTGCACTTGATCTCATGATCGCTTCGTCTTTGTCCGCTAAAACGAATAATACGTTTCTTTCAATAGGTAGTTTCTTTAGCATTTCTGCGAATACTTTCGTTTTTAGATCTTTTGATTCAAATCCTTCTAATCCGATTATTGCATTTTCTCTAGCTTTATCAGATAGAGCTGAGAATAAAGCGGCTCTTCTTTGTTTCTTCGGCATTGCTTTAGAGAAATTTCTTGTAGCCAAAGGTCCGAATAGAATTGCACCTCCTCTCCATTGTGGAGATCTTGTAGAACCTTGTCTTGAACGACCTGAACCTTTTTGCGGTCTTGGCTTGATTCCACCTCCACGGATGAACTCTCTCGTTTTAGTGTTAGCAAGATTTTTTCTTGCGTTTGCAGATTGCATTACAAGTGCTTGGTGAATCAGATCTTTGTTGAATGGAGTTTCGAACATTTCCTTTGGAAGTTCTAGCGTTCCAGCCTTTTCTCCTGATTGTTTGTATAGATCTACGTTCATGTTTGTATTATTTCGTTATTATGATCAGTCCGCCTCTTGCTCCCGGGATTGCTCCTTTTAGACCAACTAAATTCTTTTCTGCGTCCAAGTAAGCGACTTTTACTTTGTTTAATGTGATTTGTCCTGTTCCCATGTGTCCAGGCAATTTCTTTCCTTTTTCAACTCTTCCTGGTTTTGCCCTTGCTCCGATTGATCCCGGTTCTCTATGGTGATGTGATCCATGACTCATAGGTCCGCAGGCGAAGTTGTGTCTCTTGATTACACCTTGGAAACCTTTTCCTTTTGAAACTCCCATTACAGTTACAGTTTCAACATCTTTTAGGGATTCGCATGTTACTGCGTCTCCTTTGTTGAAAGTTTCATCTGTAGTGATTCTGAATTCTTTTAAATGAGCGAATTTTTTAGTCTTTGTAGGCTTTTTCAATTTGGAAAAACCAAGGACTATCGCCGGATATCCATCTTTTTCAACTGTTTTGATTTGTGTAACCTCGTTAGGTTCGCAATGTATAACAGTTATTGGGATCACGCGGCCATCATCTTGTATAAGACGAGTCATTCCTATTTTTTTACCGATAATTCCTGACATAATTTGTATTGGTTAATCCCTTTAGGTGGGAAGGAGGAAAAGATTTTCGATTGAAACCCGTTCGTCCTTTGTTAACTTGCCTAGTCAATTGCCGTTAGAATATACAGATCAGTTTTTGGGTAGTCAAGAGATTTTTATTATTTAATGTTTGTGTCGAAATATGGGCATGTGTTTTATGAATTATTGACAAAGAATTGAAAAAGTCTAAGATGACGGACTATAAATTATATAGAAATATGTTAGATGAGAGTGGTGGTGAAAAAACAGTATTTGAACCCAAAAGATTTTAAAGACGGATTTTAGCAAGACTTTTCTTGAACAGTATTTGAAAGTAAATATGAATTTTCGTGTTGTTTTTGTTTTGGTGGATTTACTTGAATTTTCTTATGAAGATGTTGTGCAAATTCTCGGTGTGCCTATGGGAACAGTTATGAGTAGGCTTTATAGTGGAAGAACTGATTTGGCTGAAAATGCGAAAATTATTGATATGGCTCTTCCGTATGGAATAAAATCAAACCTTGAAGGGAAAAGGCGTAAGTCAAAAGTGAGGGAAAGGTAGTACGAAATGTTATAATGTTTGTGAAGATATTAGTCCTCTGACAACATCTTGATTTCGATTTGTACTCCGGCTGGTAAGCTTAAGTTTGATAGAGATTCGATTGTTTTTGGTGTTGTTTCTCTGATGTCGATCAGTCTAGAGTGAGTTCTGATTTCGAATTGTTCACGTGCATTCTTGTGAACGAATGTTGATTTGTTTACTGTGAATTTTTCTATTTTTGTTGGAAGTGGAATAGGTCCTGCGATCATAGCTCCTGTTCTTTCAGCTGTGTCGATGATTAGTTTTGTTGTTTCATCTATAACTCTGTGGTCGAATGATTTAATCTTTATTCTGATTTTTTGCTTTGTTGCCATTGTGGTTAGTTTGTTAAGTTATTTATAGTTGTGTCTGGGAGACTGACAGCGGAGCTGTCTATTAAAAAAACCGAGATTTTACAGCTCGGTTTACATTTGCGATTTTTCGCAGCGGACAAATATATGTCCTTATGAATTTGAGCTGTCCCGCGTTCTTTGATTTTGGTCGAAAGTTGCGAGTGATTCCTTAATAACAAGAAATCAATTTTGTAGTGGATTTATAAAGGAGAGTGGAATTAAAGTCAAGGAAAATACTGCTATTTGTGATTCTCGAAGCGTTGACTCTTTGCGAGTTTTGAGTTATAATTAAGCGTAATATTCGTTAATAATTGCGTTATGTCACATGGTATTGGTCCTGAACAATCTGATGATTTAGGTGGAGTTAGAGCTCCTACTTCAATTGGAGGTGGTGGTGGAAGCCATGAGTCTAGTTTTGCTTTTCCTTTGCCTTGAGGGTACTGCTGGTTATGAGCGTCCTGTTTGGACGCCTGTACTTCCTACGCCTAGTATTGGAAAACCAATAGATGTTGTTGATAAAATAAATAATGCTGATTCAGCTGAGTTGTGTAAGACTATGGATGCTGCAAGAAAGGTGTTGATTGATCGTTTTCAGACTTTTTTATCTAAACATTTTCCAGATTTGAAGGTTGAGATTCCTGTTGAAAATTTGAAATTTTCTATTGTTACCGGTGAAAGTGGGCAATTTATAAGAGTTGAAGGTTTGATTAATCAAAGTATTCATTCTGATGTGGGAGATGTTATGTTCGCTGATCTTTGTTCTACTGAGGGACTTAGGGCTACACCGAGAAATGGTGTTTTTGATTTGGAAATTTCTGTTCGTGATTTTGACGGCAAGGTTGTTTCTGCGCCTGTAGTTCCACCTTCTCAAGAGCCAACGAGAGTAGCTTTACGTGCTCCATTGAAAGATCCTGCTGGTGTTGCAGCACAAGTTCGTAATGATGTAGCAGGTGCAGGAGATGTTTCTGCTAATGATGATGGTGGACATGGTCGTGATCGATATGGAGATGAAAGTGCCGGATTTAATGTTTGAGGTTTGAGGTGAATTTTATGATTACAAAAAAATCCCCGTCTTTCGGCAGGGATTTTTGATTTGTGAGTTTTAGATATAACATGCACGACCTTGTCGTGGTGTTATTTGATAATCTTTGCAACTACTCCGGCTCCGACTGTTCTTCCACCTTCGCGGATAGCGAAACGTGTTCCTTGGTCCATAGCGATAGGGCATCCAAGAGTTACAACAGCTTTTACGTTATCTCCAGGCATTACCATTTCAACACCTGCTGGAAGCTCAAATGCTCCAGTAACGTCTGTAGTTCGGATATAGAATTGTGGTCTGTATCCTTTGAAGAATGGAGTATGTCTTCCTCCTTCATCTTTTGTAAGTACGTAAACCTCAGCTTCGAATTGTGTGTGAGGAGTAATTGATCCAGGTTTTGCAATAACTTGGCCTCTTTGAATTTCTTCTCTTTCAATTCCACGTAGAAGTAGACCTACGTTATCTCCGGCTTGTCCTTGATCAAGACTCTTCTTGAACATTTCAACACCAGTAACTGTAACTTTTTTTGTATCTGTAATTCCGATGATTTCAACTTCTTCATTTACTTTAACAACTCCTTTCTCAACTCTTCCAGTTGCAACTGTTCCTCTACCTTTGATAGAGAATACATCTTCAACTGACATCAAGAATGGTTTGTCTAGTTCACGAACTGGGTCCGGGAAATATGTATCCAAAGCTTCAAGAAGATCAAGGATTGGTTTTGCAGCTGTTGGATCTTCCGGATTTTCAACTGCTTTTAGGGCAGATCCTCTGATGATAGGTGTTTCATCTCCAGGGTATTCGTATTTTTTCAAAAGTTCACGAACTTCCATTTCTGAAAGATCTGCGATTTCAGGATCGGCCATATCCATTTTGTTTAAGAAAACAACAATGTATGGAACGTTAACCTGATGCGCAAGAAGGATATGCTCACGAGTTTGTGGCATAGGACCGTCTGCTGCTGATACTACTAGAATTGCTCCGTCCATTTGAGCTGCTCCAGTAATCATATTCTTAACGTAATCGGCATGTCCTGGACAATCCACGTGTGCGTAATGTCTCTTTGGTGTTTCGTATTCTTGATGTGAAGTAGCAATAGTGATACCTCTAGCTCTTTCTTCAGGAGCATTATCAATTTGGGCGTATGTTACAGCTTTGTTTCCGCCTCCGAAATGTTTTGCAGCAACCATAGTGATTGCGGCTGTGAGTGTAGTCTTACCATGATCAACGTGGCCTATTGTACCAACGTTCATGTGTGGCTTGTTTCTCACAAATACTCCTTCTGCCATATTGGTAATTGTTAGAATAATATATAAAATAATTTGATGCCGACTTTAATCTGCGACAATTAATCGCGTGCGACAGCTCCGGAAATATATACGAGAATTTAGGTCAATGCAAGAGAAATTTTCTTTAGAACTTCTATAGAATCGAGATCCAGAATGGCAATGAGATTACTGAGAGGATCGTGCTTAATACTATTGAGCGGGCGATGAAGTCTTTGTTTAATTTGTATTTATCCGCTAAGGCAAAAGGAGTTATTGCGAGTGGCATTGCGGATTGGATTATTGAGCTTGAAAAGTGGCTTGGGGGGAATCCGAAAAGCTGTGCGCCAAAGTAGAAAATTGCCGGTAAAATCATGAGAGTTAAAATCGAAAATAGTACGATTGGAAACCAATCTGATAGTTTCCCAAATTTTGATTTGCCTATAAAAAGTCCTATTACGATAAGTACTATTGGCGTGACTGAAGCAGTAACCATTTCTAGCGATTTCATTAGGATTGAAGGGAGTGTGATTTTTAAACCGCCTATGATTATTCCTAAAATTACTGCGATCAAAAGTGGGTTTGTGAAGAGATTTTTTATGATGTTTGTGAAAACGTCTCTTTTGCTTCTTGTGATTGAGTAGTCAAGATAACCGACTCCGACTGTGAACATCCAGAATAGATAAATGGCTACAATCAGGCTTGCGATTGGTAGGATTGTAGGACCTGATATTTGAATCAATATCGGAATTCCAAGAAACGCTACACTTCCAAAAGCGAAACAAATAAATAATGTCGCAAACATTTGTTTACTTAAGCGAAATAGTTTTCCGACGATGAAGGCTAATAAAAAGCTTACCAATATAAATATGGAATTCGCGATGATTAGTTGTGATTGTTCTGTAAATGAAAATGGTGCTTTTGCTAATGCTGAAAAGATTAATATAGGAAAACCAATTTTTAAAATAAATTCGTTTAAAGTTTTTTCCCAATCATCTCCGACGTTTGTGAATTTTTGTAAGAATGCTGCTGCAAAGATTATTAGAAATAGGGGAGCGATTACGGTTAGGATTTGGAGCACATTTCTGAGGTTAAGGATTTATGTAATGGTAGGTCTTTTGTGGGTGTTTTGCAAGTTTTTGGGTATAGCCGGTTGTTTGAGGAGGTCTTATTCTCTTTTCATTATTAACCAGTTTTTTTTATCTCCGATGAAAAAGGGATCTGTTATTTTTTTTGTTGGCTTAAAACCAAGTTTTTTATGTCCTTCGATTGAGGCTGTGTTGTCTGATTCTACGTATGCGATCATTGTGAGTTTACCTATTTCTTTGCGGAGTCTTTCGTATAGTTTAGTACCTATACCAGTGTGACGATATTGTTCATGGACTATCCAATCAAGGATTCTGATCTCGTTATCTTTTGTCTTTATTGCGACAATTGTTCCAATGATTTTATCTTTGTCTTTGGCGATATCTTTGGCTAAAAAAACATAGCCGTATGTCACAAAAGAAACTATGTCGTATGGACTTGTTATATCTGTTTCGTTCCAGATGAACTGTTCGAATTGTCTAATCGACTGACTTTCCTGTGGCTTGGCTTTGGATATTTTGATCATGTGTGGATTTTGAATGGATTATGGACTTGGTTTTTTTATCGGTCAACAAAAAAGTGTCGTTGGAAATCAAAACCTCCGTCTTTTAGGAATGCGATCTTTTAGCATGTGTGAGCCAAAAATAGGGAAAATGAAAAGTGACGGTGCCGATGAATCTCGAGTCTACTTTTAAATTTGTCAAATTCTGTTGTGAGAGATTTTTGATCTTAAATTGCACCTTTGGGGATTAGTGCATAGCTAAATTTTCGGCTTTCTTTTTCTCCTAATTTTTTTGTAAGTTTTGTCAAAGTTTTATCGCTTGCGATGACCTTGTCGTTGTTTATGGCTACCCATTATTGATTACCATTCTGTCAAGTGAGAAAATTCCAAAAATTCAATTTTGACGTATTTACGAAGTGGCACTTCGGTCTTTGATAAGCCAAAAAATGACTAAAAACTTTATTAACGGTAACGTTAAGTTTTAAATCTGTTTCGGTATACGTGAAATCGCGATTCAATCTAGAATCTAGGAGTTAGAGATTGAGAAACAAAAAAAGTGTCATTGGTTGCCCAACAACACTTTTTTAAATTTTCTGTAGAAACTTAAGCCTGCGTAAGAGTGGCGAACTCCATAAAAAAAGTGTCGCTTGGTTTATTAAGCAACACTTTTTGATAGATTTATTTTTCTTATTTAGTTCCTGTTCTCTTTGCGATGATTGTTTCAGCAACAGATGATGGAACTTTTTCGTAGAAACCAAATTCCATTGTGTAGTTACCACGACCTTGTGTCATTGAACGAAGATCAGTTGCGTAACCGAACATTTCAGACAATGGGATAGTTGCTTTGATGAATTTAACCATTGTTCTGTCTCCTGTTTCCAAGATTTGTCCACGACGTGAGCTGATATTTCCCATTACATCTCCAAAATAATTTTCAGGAACAACAACTTCCACTCTCATGACTGGTTCTAGAATAACAGGGCTTGCTGCTTTTGTTCCACTTTGGAAAGCGATTGATGCGGCAATTTTGAAAGCTATTTCTGAAGAATCCACATCATGGTAACTTCCGTCTATAAGTTCAGCTTTGACATCCACTACAGGGTATCCTGCAGAGATTCCTCTTGTAAGTGCTTCTTGAATACCTTTATCAACAGCTGGAATAAATTCTCTTGGAATCTTTCCTCCAACGATTGAGTTTACGAATTCGTATCCTGTTCCAGGTGGTTGTGGATAAAGTTTCATAACTACGTGTCCGTATTGTCCACGTCCTCCTGATTGCTTTGCGTATTTCTCTTCACATCTTACTTCTTTTGTAATTGTTTCTCTGTATGCTACCTGTGGGGCACCGATGTTTGCCTCAACCTTAAACTCTCTTCTCATACGATCAATGATGATATCAAGATGAAGTTCTCCCATTCCGGCGATAATCGTTTGTCCTGTTTCTTGATCTGAATTAACCCTTAGTGTTGGATCTTCCTCAACAAGTTTTTGAAGAGCAAGTCCCATCTTTTCTTGATCGGCTTTTGTTTTAGGTTCAACTGCGATCCTGATAACCGGTTCAGGAAATGTGATTGATTCAAGTAGTAGGGGATGATCAGGATCACAAAGTGTGTTTCCTGTTGTTGTGCTTTTTAGTCCAACTAATGCTGCGATATCTCCGGCGTGTACTATTTTTATTTCTTCTCTATTGTTTGAGTGCATTTGAAGAATACGTCCGACTCTTTCTTTGTTGTTTTTTGATGAATTTAGAATGTAGCTTCCTGATTCAAGAGTTCCTGAATAAACACGGAAGTAACAAAGTGATCCAACGTATGGATCTGTTGCGATTTTGAATGCTAATGCTGAGAATGGTTCTTTTGAAGATGGATGTCTTAAAATTTCTTCTCCTGTTTTGATGTCAGTTCCTTTAATAGGAGGTAGATCATGTGGAGATGGAAGGTATGCGCAAACTGCGTTCAAAAGGATTTGAACACCTTTGTTTTGTAGCGCTGTTCCACACATGACAGGGAAAAGTTTTGTATGAATTGTTGCTTGTCTTAGAGCTGCTTTAAGTTCAGGAATTGAAATTTCTTGTCCGTTGATGAATTTTTCCATCAATGCGTCGTCGTGTTCTGAAACTTTTTCAACAAGGATAGCGCGATATTCTTCTATTTTTTCTTTCATGTCTTCAGGAACCGGAACTTCTTTTACTATTTCTCCTTTTTCTCCTTCAAATCCGTATGCTTTTCTTTCGACAAGGTCAACCATTCCGCTGAATTCTTTTTCAAATCCGATTGGAAGTTGGATTGCAACTGCATGTGGATTTAATCTTGTGTGAATTGAATTCAAACTCATGTAAAAATCTCCTCCGATCTTATCCATTTTGTTGATGAAAGCGATACGTGGAACATCGTATTTATCCGCTTGTCTCCATACTGTTTCCGATTGTGGTTCAACTCCCATCGCTCCATCGAAAACGCAAACACCTCCGTCAAGTACACGAAGAGAACGTTCTACTTCAACTGTGAAGTCAACGTGTCCAGGAGTATCGATAAGGTTGATTTTGTATTTTTCTCCGTCCGGTGTTGTCCAAAAACAAGTTGTTGCTGCAGATGTAATAGTAATTCCTCTTTCTCTTTCCTGTTCCATCCAGTCCATTACAGCGGCTCCTTCGTGAACCTCTCCGATTTTGTATGATTTTCCTGTATAGAATAGGATACGTTCTGAAACTGTCGTTTTTCCTGCGTCAATATGGGCAATAATACCAATATTGCGTAAATTTGTTAACTCATCTGCCATTGTTTGTGGGTGATTAAAGTTTGTAAAAGTTTTTTTAGTATTTCGCTAAATGAGCGAAAGCCTTGTTTGCCTGTGCCATGCGATGTGTATCTTCCTTCTTCTTGAAGGCTGTACCTTGCTCATTTGAGGCTTCAACAAGTTCATTTGCTAGGCGTTGAGCCATAGTTCCTGCTTTCTTGTTTCTTGAAGCTTGTATTATCCATCTGCATGCTACCGCTAATTGTCTGTCCGGTTTAACTTCCATCGGGATTTGGTAAACCGCACCTCCAATTCTTTTCGCTTTGATTTCAAGCTGAGGCTTGATGTTTTCAATGGCTACTTTAAATACTTTCTCAGGATCTCCTGAAGTTTTTTTGCTTATAAGTTTTAATGTTTCATTGAAAATTTTTCTTGCAGTAGATTT
>CALRHQ010000016.1 GCA_943359415.1 Candidatus Peribacteria bacterium | reverse complement strand
TATCATAAATTTTTTAGATTAAATTTTCCAGTTGGCCTTGATAGCAGCCTCAACACGACCGATTGCAGTGATGAAAGCGGCTTCTCTGAATGTGCAATTATATTTAGATTTATTGCCTTTTACTTCATTCCAAGCTTTTACCATAATGTCTTTAAGTTTTGAATTAACCTCATCCGTCTCCCAATATTTGTCATCAGCATTTTGCAACATTTCAAACCAGCTAACAGTAACTCCACCGGCATTTGCAAGAATATCAGGGATAACAAGAACATTCTTTTTAGCCAATATTTCATCAGCTTCAGGCATTGTTGGGCCATTTGCAAGTTCAATAACAAGCTTAGCTTTTACTTGGTCAGCGTTACCTGCAGTCAATTGATTTTCAAGAGCGGCAAGGATCAAAATATCGCAATCTTGTATTAGCAATTCTTCATTTGTAATAGCCTTTGCATTTGCGCCTTCAAACGCATGTACAGTTCCTTTTTCAGCTTTGCATTGTGTTAATGCAGCAAAATCAAGTCCATCAGCAGAGTAAACTCCACCTTGTGAATCTGAAGTTCCAACTAGTTTATATCCTTCAGCTGTAAGAAGTTCTATCATTATGCTTCCTGCATTACCAAATCCCTGAACGATGATTCTTGTTTCAGCAGGATTCATTCCATTTTCAGCAGCATATTCATTTAAAACGTAAGTTCCTCCCATAGCTGTAGCCTTATCTCTTCCTTTGCTTCCGCCATTTTCCAAAGGTTTTCCTGTAACAACACCTTTTGCATCATGTCCGACAATTTTTGAATATTCATCAGCAATCCATGACATAATTTCTGGAGTTGTGTTTACATCTGGAGCTGGAACGTCAGTCTTAGGTCCGATAACGGGAGCAATAAGCCTGATGTAACCTCTTGTAAGTCTCTCTAATTCTCCTTTTGAAAGTTCTTTTGGATTAACAATAATTCCACCTTTTCCTCCTCCAAGTGGAATTCCAACAACTGAACATTTGATAGTCATCCAAGCTGAAAGAGCCATAACTTCACCGAAATCGACTTGTTGATGGTATCTGATTCCTCCTTTGAAAGGTCCGCATGCATTATTGTGTTGAACTCTAAAACCTGTAAACATTCTAAGCGTTCCGTCATCCATCCTCACTGGTATGTTAACCTCAACTTTCCTCATAGGATTCGACAAAATCATAGCAATATCCTTATCTAGGCTCATGATATCAGAAGCCCTCTTTATTTGAGCAAGGGTGTTTTCAAAAAGAGACATGTGCAAGTTTGTTAATATATTTGTGGCGCAATTCTATTCTAGCCAGAAAAAAATTCAACAAATATCGGTTGCGGACATATACCCTTTTGTGGTGTCGGATTTGAAAAGATTACCTCCAAATTTGATACCAGTTCTTTTTTGGAGCACTTAGCAAATTTAACTGATTTTCAAGAACAACAATTTTTTCCTGAAAAGAAGTGATAAGTCTTAGGAAATTTTGTCTTTCCTCAGAATGTTGGTTTAGAAGTCTTTCCATTGTTTGAGAAAAATTCTTGAAATCGTTTGCAGAAATATAAACTTTGTCTTCGCTTTCTTCAGTCTCTGCAAATTTTATAAATGATTTAACTTTTTTGTTTGTAGTTCCACTGATTTCACTTGAAGGAGTCTCAGTTTTCACAGTTGATTCTCCGGCAATTTTGATTCCGTAAAATTCACAGAATGAATTTCTTTCGATCATATAATTAAAACCTTGAGGTGTTTTTTGCCTCTTGATTCTTAGTCTTTTAGACTTAATAGCACGTCTGATAGTTTGAATAGATTTAAGAGATAAATCTGCAGCTTCTTGTATACTGATAAATTCTTTTTCCATAGGTAGGTTGAGTAATCATTTTTTTTGACTACTCAAAATATAATGGATTCCTCCCCAAACACAAAATATATTATATTATTTGAAATTGACATAACTCTCCGCTCTTTTCTTTCCGTATTTAAAGGCGAGGAAAAGGGCTAAAGTCACTCCTCCAAATATTGCCGCTCCAAGCAAAACTCCAACGAACGTTTTATTTTTAAAGAAATTAAAGTTTTCAAGGACGCTAACGATACTTTGAGGCAAGCCATCTTTATCCAAAAGATTTATTTCGGAATTTTCAAATTTTATATTTTTAACAATTTCAGCACCATTGTCCATCGTAGACACATTACCATTTGTGAAAGAAAATAAGATTTTCGAATTCAATAATTCATTTTGAGTGGAGTTATCGCTTGTTCCTGAGGAATTTGACATGCCGGTATATCCACCACTATTCGATTCACCGGTTGTCTCATAATTCGGATACTCAGAAATTTTAAAATAAAAATCCACAATCTTTCCTCCCTGAGCGGGAAACGAATCTCCTTTTTTCAAAGTTTCACCAAAATAAATTTTATTTTTTTCTCTCGAATCTTTCACCAAATAAAAAGGTTTTCCTCCAGCTTCCAAAAAATCTCCGGCCTCATATTTAACAAAAGAAACTTTTTTCGATTCATATTTTAAATGGAAAGAAACGCCTATCACAGGCAAAAAAACATCTTCTGCATACACGGAAATTTTCAGTGAACTATCGTCTATAAAATTTTTCTCAATAAAAATTCTACCATTTTTTGAGTCAGATTTTTTAGAGGAATCGACCGCGCTGCCAACTGAAGAATTGTCGGAATAACTCTGAATAAGAAACTCTTCATCGCCAATTTCAACCAAAGTATCATCAATTACATCTGCCACGCCGACGAAGTCGGCCTCTCTTCCAATTCCAGAAAAAATTGCAAAAATAACAGCAAAGATTCCAACCAAACCTCCAATTTTTTTCATTTTTTATTGAATTAAAATTATAAAATTTTTCGCATAGGAGGGGACTATATGGAAATCCCCTCCATACGCTTTTGCTAGTACTTAAGCCCGAAATTCGCACCGATCACAATCAGATCGGCACCATCTATTATTCCATCATAATTAAAATCTTTTAAAGCATCGTATTCTTCATCCGAATATTCGCTGCCAAAAGATCTGGCAAGTTTTTCAATATCTTTTCCGTCTACACGATCACTTCTGTCACTATCACCTTTAAGTCCGCGCGTTTCAGTTCCGGAAAGAGTAAAGGCTTGGCCAGTTATGCCATCTTTTACAGCTAAAACTTGATATGAATATTCGACACCCGTAACTATTTTTGAATTATCAATATAGGAATTATCACTGGATTCTTTGAGTATATTATATGCGCCGTTTACTCCTTTTTTCTTTACGACATAAGTCGCACCGGCAATTGCATCCCAAGTAAGCCCAAAACTATACCTCTCTTGTCCGGCGGCTATTTTCAGATTTGTAATATTTAAAGCTACACTGCTTCCAATATTCAGAGTGGATCCTGTAAACTTTGTCACCATATCTCCTGTTGTATCAGCCAAAAAACTGCTTCCACCAAAAGAAATATTTGTTGTAGTTGATGCTGTATTCTTTACTTTAAAAACAAGATCAAGAAGTTTTCCGCTTCCATCAACGCCACTTGGAGGATTAACAAGTCTAGCATCGCCAATAATCACAGTACCTTCCGTACCATTTTGCAAGGCTGCACTGAAAGAAGTTTCTTTGCCATCAGCTTTTAAAAAAGATGATTCTGTAGCCGAAACATAAGACAATACGCTTGTGTCATAATTTATTTCAAATCCATATCCATATAAATCTACAGTATCTTTTGCATCGACAGATATTGTAACGTTTTCTCCAATACTTGCTGTTCCTCCAGACATAATTACGGTAGGTCCACTACCTGCATAAACACTATTTGCACCGGCAGGAGTTCCCAAAACACTTCCGCCATTGATTCCAATTGCTCCATTTGAAAGCACAGCAGTGCCGAAATTAATGCCGCTATCAATTTTCACCAAAGGATCAATTCGTTCCATTGTTGACTTGTCTGTGGCATTTCCGGCATACCAAGCGCCACCGCTTGAATTTACAGTATCAACTGTAACTCCGGCAGCATTCTTTAACGCAAGTGAATCTCCGGCATTGGCAAGAGAAAGCCCGATTACAGCATTTGCAGTAAGATTTTTCACACTATCTTCTTTGTCTTCAATCAAGAAATATCCATGAGGAGCGATTTTCCCGGAAGTGATAGTGTATTTTGTAGTCACATCATCTTCGATAAACCATCCGCTCAGATCAACTTCTTGAGAAGTTGGATTGTACAGTTCAATCCACTCATCATTTGAATCATCACTTGTACCTGCCCACGCAATTTCATTTATTACTATATCTCCGAGACTTGCCGCAAAACTTGTTATACCTTTTACTATAAGAATTGAAGATGACAAACAAATAAGCGCAGTCAAAGTGAGGAATTTTCTTAAACTTTCCATAGGATTTTGGTTAAATATTTTTTTAAACTCTTTTCGCGAAAAGAACGATCGCACGTTAACAGGTCGATATTAAATTTTCGTTAAAAAAAGATTAAAAAAATCTAAAATCACGAAAAAAGATTTGCGAAAAACAAAAAACTGTATGGAAATATACAGCTTATTTTCTCGCAGCAATCTCTTCTAAAACTTTCTTGAATCCCAAAAATGCCCTACGATTATCTACCCTTACTCTAGGCAAAATAAGCATGTCATCATCGCTCAAATCCGCCTCTCCTTCATTTGTTGTAAGAGCTATTTTATATCCATTTTCTTTCAAAGTTTTTATCACAAGTTTGTTGTATTTTCCGGAAGGAAAAACAAAACTCACAGGATCAACTCCAAAATTATTTTTTAAAAAATCTTTCGCATCGGAAATTTCCAAACCAAGTCTATCTTTGTTGAGATTGCTCATAGAAAAATGACCTTTTGAGTGGGAAATTAATTCAATTCCATAAACACTGCAAGCCCTTAATTGATCCATCGTCATATGTCCAGTATTTCCAATCATATCAGTAATAACCGCATTAGAAGCTGTAAATCCATATTTTTGCAAAATTGGCAGAGCGTTTGTAAAAAAATCTTCAAGTCCATCATCAAAAGTCAAAACAACAGCTTTCTTAGGAACTTTTCCATCTTCAATATCTTTCAGATTTATAGTAGTATATCCGTTTTCTTTTAAATATTTCATTTGTTCTTCAAAATAATAAGGGCTTATAGAAAGCCTCCATCCCATTGGATCGATATTTCTATCAACATCTCTTACATAGTGATACATTAAAATAGGAATTTTTGTAGACACATTTAAATCAACATTGTCGTAAGATATAACGCTGTTTAACGCAGACAAAAGGGCAGTTCTGTTTTTGAAAGAAAGTGCTAACGGCAAAATTAAAACAATAATCAAAGAAAAAATAACACCAATACTTGTATTTCTTTTTTTAATCACAAAAAATATTTTAAAAAAACAAAGCTATGATATACTAAAATCAATAATTTTATAACCTAATTCCTATGAGGAACAAAATTCTGCTTTCCCTCGTTGTAATGTCATCTGTTTTGATGATGTTCGCTGCCGGTTGTAGCTCAAAAGCACCGGAAGCAATTAAAGCCGGAGATGCTGTTATGGCGCTTTGGTCTGGTAATTCATGGTACCTTGGAACAGCTGATACAGCTTGTGACACAGGTCTAAATGTAAAATGGGCTGATGGAACATCTCCATCATGCGTTGCTACGGCAAGCATCGTACGTGATGTAGCTGCGACAAAAGATACAGCTGTTGTTGGAGCAAGCGTATATGCAAAATGGTACGGATCTGCTTTCTACAAAGCGAAAGTCACAGCTATAAATGCAGATAAATATAGTGTTGAATACTACGATGGAAGCAAAAAAGATGATCTATCTTTAGGAGATCTTCGTATGTAATCTTCGATCGACAAAAAATAAAAGGCCTTTGAGGAATCAGGGCCTTTTTTGTTTTTATAAATTAACCCATAAAAAGATATTGCCACCTGACAGCATCCAAGCTATACTAGATATAGTTTTAATATAACCCACACATGATGGTTACTCAAATAGTTTTTAAGGCGGAGAAATCTTTTAAAGATCAGGCAATGAAAAAGGCTCAACACGAAGGCGTAACTTTAAAAGCAGTGTTGTATAATGCTTTGAAGCTTTACATCGAAGGAAAATTAAACTTTGGTCTACAAATTGGCGAACCGGAAGTCGAAATTCTTGATGTTACGCCGGAAATACAAAAGAAAATGGACAAAATAGGCAATCTTTTAGAAAAAATATAGATGAGAATAATTTTATGCCATTCAATCTTGAAAAAAGAAGTAAATCCCTTGCTGAAATATTTTTCGAAAGGAGATATAAAAAAGTATGCCGAAAAAGTTGCAGGAGGATTGGGAGTGGAGATTAAAGGGGCAACAATTTATGCCTCAAAGCTTATAAAAGTTTACATGACTGGTAGAGGAGGTGCAGGAAGAATGATTGTCATGATTTATGTGAAAAAAGATTATTATTTGCCAGCCTTGATAAGATTGAAAAAGGATAAAATTGTTGGAATGAATTTGAGTAAAGGGAATCTGGTTTTTCAGGATTTGTTGAGGAAAAATCTTAGTTTAATTATGAAAGACTTGGCAGAGGGAAAATTTGAAGAATTATAAAAATAAAAGGCCTCTGAAGAATCAGGGGCTTTTTTGTTGTTTGGTGGGGCGGCCGGGGGTCGAACCCGGGACCATCAGCTTAAAAGGCTGTTGCTCTACCGGCTGAGCTACCGCCCCATACAACGAAACCATTTTATTTATCCTTAGCCTTAAACGCAAGAGATTTTTAAGCTTATTCGGTCTTTGTGTATAGGCTCTGTACTAAAAACGCTAGCGCAGGGAGCGAAAACCATAGTGCGCTATTATTTACTATTGATCTGATTAATTCTGATTCATTGTAAACATCCCAAAGTGCGACAACTGTCGTTTTCGACTCTCCAAGGCCAATAAAAGAAATACCACTTACGAAAACAAGTATCGCGCTTATGATAAGTCCGGCGCTCATGATCGCATAAACAACACTCAAAACAAAACGCACAGCAGCAGATCTATCGTCAACAGTATCAACTTCAAAAGCTCCTTTCACGGCAAAAACAATTACAAATCCTATAAATATTAATACTTTTACAAGCACCATTGCTTCCTGTTCATTTCCAACTGCTGCAAATTTTAAGATTTTTACAAACATTTCGCTGCCACCAAGGTACTGCGCAAAAAGAGTTCCACCGGCATCAGCGGCAATCATGGAAACATAAGTTCCAAGAATGATTTTCAGCGTGCTGTCTCGTCCAACAATAAAGCTGTATGAAACAATTACAACAAAGAAAACGAGTACAAAAAGATCCCAAGAAAGAGTGATAATCATAGTAATGAGGTAATTACAAAAGAAATTTTATACTAATGACAAAAAAAGTAAAGTGTTACCAAAAAAGTCCACCACTTTTCTTCGTATCCAGTCCGGCCTCAGCAGCAAGAGCAATATAAAGTTCACGTTCTTTTTTCGAAAGTTTTTCAGGAATTTTTATTTTGATTTTTACATAATGATCACCTGCTTGTCCGCTTATTTTTTTGACTCCTTCTCCGGAAATTTTGAAAACTTTAGAGTCGCTTGTTCCGGCAGGGATTTTAATAGTCTTTTCTCCGTGAATTGTTTCGACAGCAATTTCATCACCTAAAACGGCTTGTATCAAATGTATTTCTGTTTCACCATGAATGTCCAAACCATCTCTTATGAATTTTTTACTTTGGTCGACAACAAGTAAAATATATAAATCTCCACTTGGTCCATTTTTTACACCACCTTCACCTTTTCCGGATAATTTTAATGTAGATCCATTATCAACACCGGCCGGAATTTTTACTTTTACACGTTCTTTTGTTCGCACTCGAGTGGTTCCATGGCATACGGAACACAATTTTTCAGGATGTTTCCCCTCACCATTACATTCGTCACAGATGTTAGAGGTCGCCATTTGTCCCAAGATAGTATTTCGTACAGATCTTATTTCACCGGTTCCACTACACGCCTTACATGTGACAATACTACTTCCGGGCTCAGCTCCACGTCCACTGCAATGGTCGCAAACATCAGATTTTGTGATTTCAAGTTCTTTTTCTGATCCAAAAACAGCATCTTCAAAAGATATCCTTATATGTGCTTCAATATCATTGCCACGCATTGGGCCTGTTCTTTTTGAACGTTTTGATCTTCCTCCACCTCCATTTCCACCAAAAAATGATTCAAATATATCGGCAAATCCTGCAGATCCATTTCCTCCAAAATCAAAATTCATTCCATTGAAATCAAATCCTCCGGCTTGACCACCGCCACCTCCTCCAAATCCGTTTCTCGGCCCGGCATTGCCAAAAGTGTCGTATTGCTGACGTTTTTGTTTGTCTGACAAAACTTCGTATGCGACATTTATTTCTTTGAATTTTTGCTCCGCGTCTTTGTCACCTTTATGTTTATCCGGATGAGATTTTAGTGCCGCTTTTCTGTATGCGGATTTTATCTCCGCATCTGTTGCGGTTTTTGGGACACCAAGCACTTCATAAAGATTTTTTTCTGCCATAAATTTTTTTTACCAATGCATTATACCTTTCGGGAAAAATCTTGTCTAGCACTCTATTACCGAAAGTGCCAGGAAGCTAAGGTAAGAAATGTATAGGCGACCAAAATCACGGAATAAAGCCTTTAATTATGAAACGACTACTCAACTTGTCAGCAAAAAATATTTGAAAAAATAAAGACATAAGAAGAAAATCAAAGCAATGTAGGCTCAAAAAATAACCTTTTTCTTGAGCCAAAACCTCATATAACTAACCAACACATATGTCCAAAACAAACTGGATTAAACGTGCAGTTTCGCGCGTGTCAATCGTGGTGATGATGCTTTCAGCGGTCATTACTAATTCTTCTGTAGGGTTCGCTGCTATCGCGGCGACAGACTATTTTCAGATAACAGCAGCCGGTGATGCCACTACAATGTCTGCAGGAGGAAGTCTTGTCTTTACCATTAACTCTAAGGTGGAGGCTGGTACTGCGAAAACACTTGCAGGTGACGATTATGTCTTTATTGAACTAATGTCGGCAAACTGGGGCAGCGTAAATGCTGATATAACGGCTGTCGGAGGAGGAGTTACTGTAAAATCAAGTGTTGTAACAAATTGGGGCGCAACAAGTGTAGCCAATGTATCAGGAGCAAGTGACAGGCTTTTAGCTGTAAATATAGACGCTACAGGAACTGGAACTTTCACTGTAACATCAACTGAAACTTTCAATGTCTTTGCATGGATCCAAGGGTCGGCAATAAATATGCCGGACACAGGAAGCTTTAATGACGCAGGAACGCCTCCTGGGCAAGACAGTAGATCAATTACTATAGCGGCGGCAACAAGCGGAGCAGATCACTTAAAGGCTGACTTTGGAGTGGTATCAACCTCTGAAATAAATAAACAAGAAACGGTAACTATTACTCAGGTAAATGCGGGAAATGCATTAGTGAATAATTCAACGACAACAGATACTGTCATAGACACAAATGCTACTAGCGTAGTTGCAAGTACTCAAACTGGATTGATAGAAAAGACTGGTGTTGAGGATAGCGGGGTGGATGTGAACAGCGTAGTCAAGTTCACATCGGCGGCTAATGCAAGCGCTTACTATGTTGTGTCAACTGACGCAAGTGCTACGACATTTACGGTAATCGGTTCAACTGCAAATGTTATATATAGTAATTCAACTCTTATAAAAGTTTCAGGTTTGGCTGCAGGACAGACGAATCTAACGCATGCTGCATCGGCTGGAGCGGTGGTTGCAAATACCGCGTCAACGATTAATATGCAGGCTACTACAGGTCTTACTGCTGGAGATATCGTAAGCATTCCAGGGTCTGCGGGATATTATTCTGTTGTATCGGTAACAGCTGGAACTGCAATATCTGTGGTCGGACCGACTGCATGTGATGCAGCTTGTCTTACGGAGGGAGCAAATGTCACTAAGATCACTTTAACTGATGCAGCTGCAAGCTCTTACACGGTTTCAAATGGAGCTGCTGGTACGGCAGATGGATATATTTATTCAGTTGGAGGCGTTGCTATAGGTAATCAAACAACAACTGTAGTAACAGGAAAAACTCTAACAAGCGGAACATTATCAGCGGTTGTTGTGTCTAGTGAAGAAGGAACCTTAACGGTCACTCCATATTCTGCAACGGTAGCTGTAGCAAGCCCAACAACCGACGCTGTCACTGTAGGAGCGGCTACTAATATGACCATCATAGGATATGGTCCGCCAAGTGGACAAACTAATGCGCCGGTTATGGCACCTGTCGACTTTTTCTTAAGCAAAAATCCAACAACAAGCGTAACTTTTCCTCTAACAAATGCCGCAGATAGCGTATTTTCAATCACTAGCGGAGGCACGGCAGTCGCAGGACAATGGAATTATTTTACTGAAGTTTGGGGAAGTGATACTTCTTACAGTGTACGATTTTCACCGACAGTGCCGCTATTGGCATCGACAACTTATGCCGTTTCGGTAACAAAAGCCTTTGCACCCGCAACTACTTTGCCGGGAGGTATGACAGCTTTAACCAGCGGAGCAAGTACATGGGGTTCCACATTTACAACAGGGACAGGTGGTGGAACAGCTCCAATAGGTGGTACAGGTGGATTTACGGGAACAATGGGAGGCGAATTTCCTCCAATGGCAATGATGGGATATCCAATGCCTGGATCAAAAGATATTCCTACAAACATCGGTTGTGTAATCGTGGATTTTGACAGACCAATGACGGCTACAGACCTGACAACAAGCAATATGTATCTCAGAAAAGTCGTAAACGGAGTCTTATCAACACCGGCGGGAACGGCTACTGTAACAGTTCTTGGTACTACAAATGAATCAGTATGTATTGGCGGCTACACTCTCGAGGCAAGTAGTCGATATTGTGTTGTAGTGGAAAATGATATAAAAGATTCGAAAGGAACTGTTCTTGCTGGTATGCCGGGAACTTCTGCAGAAGGTTGTGGTGGTACGGCAGGCGTGGGATTTGGATTTACAAACATGGGTCCTTTTGAGCAATCATTTGATACGGGAACAGGCTCTAAAACAATTACAGCGGCTTTGCTTAGTACAAATCTAGATGCATATAAGAATGCCAGTGGCGTAATAGTGTCAGTACCGGTTGGCTTTATTCCAAGAGTAAGTTTCAATGCACCGCTAAACCCAAGTACTACTACAACTACAAGTGTAACTTTAAAAAAAGGTGGAACAGTAAATACGGAGGGAAGCGTGATTTACGATCCATTTTCAAATGCGGTTGAATTCGTACCCACTGCTGTTTTAAGCGCAAGTACAAGCTACACTCTAAATTTTTCTACCAGCGTAACAAGTATTTCGGGTACGGCAATTTCAGCTATCACTAAGACATTTACGACAGGCGCGGCTGATACAACCGCACCTCAAGTCGCATATGCATCAGCGGATAATTATGGAATTTCTATAGACTTCAATGAATCTTTAGTTCAAAGCAAAGTTGAAAATGGATCTTACTACACATTTAAGACTTGTAGCCAATCTGCGATTGCGGCTGACGGACTTACTTGTACTACAGGCAGTCCTGTAACAGGAAGCTTGGTTTCAGGTATTAATTTTCATTATGAAAGAAGCGAGAATAGAGTCTGGATAGATGGATTTACATTAACTCCTGGAGATGGATTCTGGATAGGATTAAGCACAGGTATAACAGACATAGCCGGAAACGCATTCCATGCTACAAATAATAAATCATGGAGCGGATTAGTGATGAACGGTGCATTATTTGGTGGAGGACAAGGAATGTTCAATGAAGGCACGATAGGAGAGGAGGATAAAAACATGAAAACCGAGTCGCAAATGCCGACAAATGCACGTCCTATGAATTCAATGGCAGGTAAAACAACAACTTACTTCATTGATATGCCTATCACAACTGCAATTCCTGCAGGTGGATATATTGAATTGACATTTCCTATAGGAACAGGAGTTTCCGCACTTATGCAAGATCAATACAGTCCTGCAAATGCCGATTTCAATGGTCCGAGTACAGGCACGCCAAAATTTGCTACAGGTGTTACTAGTTCTATAAGCACAGACACCGCGGCCGCTGTTAGAGCCGATGATACTTTTGAAGACGGTCTGGGATATATAGCAGCCGCTAGAAAAGTTTACGTACAGCTTTCTGCAACTACTCAAGCAACAGATTTCTTGCATTTTGATATTTACGGAATTACAAATCCAAGTGAAGCAAAAGACTTTGCTACTTCAGGCTATCAGGTTGATATCAAAACATACAATTCAACAGGAACAATGTTGCAATCAATGACAACAATGCCATACTTTATTAGTGAGGCAGGTACAAATACACTTTCCGGACAAATCACTTCAGGAGGTGCGGGGGTAAATGGTGTTCGTGTATTCTTGAATGCACCTGGAGCTGGATTCCAAGAAGTGACAACCTCTCTGGACGGCGCGGGAACTTTAGTTGCAGGAAGTAATGCTGGAGAATATCTTTTTTCAAATCTTCCAACAGCGGCCGCAGGAAAAGTAAGCGTATTCGTTGAACCTTCAAACAGTTATTCGGGAGGTGAATATACTATTGATGCATTAAGTGCTACTACTACAAAAAATATAACATTAACTACACTAAACGGTACAAACTGTGCCACAGTACCTGTCAGTATAAACATCAGCAATATAGGAAATATCGCAAGTCTTGGATTCGGGGATAGTCTTGACGTTTTTGGATGGAACACAACAGGAATGGGAGGATTTGTTAAAACCTTGACAAGACAAAATGTCATAGATTCTGCGGCAACTCCTGTAAGTATGTATGTTTGTAATCCTGGAATGATAAACCTTGGAATAGGCCCTGCAATGCCAAAAGGATCATTTTCTGCATTTCCAAAAATGGAATGGATTCCACCTGCGAATAAAAATGTAAATGTAACTACTACAAATATCGGAGGAGCAGCTTTGAGCACAACCACATTTACTGTCGCCGCCCCTAATGCAAGTATCTCTGGTATAGTTAAAGATTCTGCGGGAACGGCTATCACAGGAGGAAAAGCCTTTGCTGATTTCTCAGCCGGAGGATTTGGAGGAGATGCAACTATCGGTGTTGATGGAACATTTACTATTCCTGCATCAAAAGAAAAAACATACAGAGTCGGAGCTTTCATTCCGGGTATGCCACCTGGACAGGACAAATCTGTAAGAATTGATGTGGCTGGAAATGTATACGTGGACGGAGATTCAGTAGCATCAACAGGTAGCACAGGGGCAAATCCTTTGGTGCTCACAATGCAGTTCAATTCATCAAGTAGTATCACAGTATCAGGTAGTGTCAGCGACGGAACAAATGCAATAACCGGAGCAGGAGTGTGGGCACATAGAACAGATGCTCAACGTCCACCTGTTAACGGATTCACGGATGAATCAGGGAATTACATATTATACATTCCTCAAGCAGGAACATGGAAAGTTGAAGCACATGCTCCGGGATTGGGACAATTAGAATCAAAGACTTTGACTGTCACAACAGAAAGTTTCACGGGACAAGATTTTGAGCCTTTATCGTCAGATGCTCTTGGGACAATTGCCGGAACTATTTCCGTTCCCGGTACAACAGAAGACTCAGGTGTGGTTGTAACAGCACACAATGCGGATGGTTACACGAATACAGCGATAACAGAAACGGATGGAACTTATACAATGAGTGTACCTATAGACGCAGATGCTTATACTATTGAAGTATGGTCTCCAACTTTAGGTAATATCGCAAAGACAACTCAAGTTGTTGATGGAGCGGAAACAGTTTCTCCTGCCTCATTGGGAACACCTAGGGAATTCACTATTACTCTAGAGGAAACTCTTAGCGCAGATACATATATAAGTCTTGAAAGCTCAACAGGTATGGGTACTGATGTGGTGATTCCTGCGGGATCTTTGACGGCAACAGCCACATTACCTGAGGGGACAATCTATATTGATCTTGATTTACCTATTGATGAAACAAATGTAGCTATTACCGGAGCTGAATACAATGTTCCAAATGGAGTTACTGTTACTACAGAGCAAATTAATATAGATGGCACGGGAGACAATATCACGATCACTCTTCCTGATTTAAATACAGTTACAGGAACAATAGAAGATACCGGAGTAGGTGTGGAAAATACTTTGGTCACATTTGTGGACGCAAGTACTCAGGATACATTTAGCGTAGTAACAGATTCAGATGGTAATTATACGGCTAAACTTCCGGATGGAACTTTCAGCATGTTAGCCGAAGCGGCAGGTTACGTTGGTACACCTGAAGATATTGCAATCACAACAAGTACGGCAGATCAGGATATTATCTTGGATGAAGCTGATAAAACCATCACTGGTACGATCACGAGTTCTGCAGGGCTTCCTGTGGAAGGAGCCCTTGTATATGCGACAATGTCAGGAGGCGGAACAGCAATAGCTGAAACAGCTGCTGATGGTACTTACGAACTAAATGTAAGTAACGGAATTTGGACTGTAGAAGCTGTAACAGATGGATATATCGAATCCGTAACAACTGTAAGTGCAAACACATCAAGTGCAAATGTTACTGCTGCAAATATTCAACTTCCTTCTACGACTGTCACATTGGCAGAGCCTGCTACCACAACAGTAGATTCAGGCAATGCAAACCAGTTTGCAGATGACGGTTTGGACATAAATGCCATAATTCCAGCCAATGCAGTGGATGCCGATGCAGTATGTAATTTTGACGAAACAAATGAATTAATCACAACACTTTCAGCGGATCCATTCGGTACGGCTGTAGATATTTCATGCACAACTACAAATGACTCTAGCTCAATAAATAGTTTTGATAACAATGTGGATTTAGAGTTTGAATATACGCCGGCACAAATGATAGCCGAAGGTATTGATACAATGGCGGAACTTGTAGATGTGAACATTGCTTATATGAACGAAACTACGGACAATTGGAGCGTAATGCCTACGACATTTACTTACTATGACTCTGCAGGGAATATAATTCCTGACGTAACTATAGAAGCTTTTGCAACTCTAGCACTCGCTGATACAGGTGCAGATTTGACTACAATTTCGCTAGAAACAACTACAGATCACTTGACTACATTTGCTCCAATAGTCTCAAGTGGAGCGACTCCGCCGGCGACACCAAGTGGAGTTACAGCGACAGCGGGAGATGGAGAAGTGACTCTATCATGGACGAGAAATACCGAAGTTGACATGTTAAGATACGATATATGGGAAGCAAATGTTACACAAGGAGTGGCAACAACTGTCACTCAAGCGGTTTGTACAGTTACACCATGTACAAAGACAATTCTAGGTCTTGTAAACGGAACTGCATATTCATACCAGATTATAGCGGTTGATACAGAAGGAAATAGTTCTGCAGGTTCAACAGCTCAGGCAGCAGTTCCAGCTCAGGCAGCAGCATCATCTTCTGGTGGCGGACCAGTGTCTACTGGCGGAGGAGGAGGCGGTGGTGGTG
>CALRHQ010000015.1 GCA_943359415.1 Candidatus Peribacteria bacterium | reverse complement strand
AATGCTATTAGGGCAAGTATAAAAATTATTCCTGTCATCGCATTCATCATAGTGTTGGCAAGTTTCATTGATCCTTCTTCGTCTTTATCCATGTAGTCTGAAAAAACAGGCATAAATGCAGCTGTTAATGCTCCAGCCACGAATAGATTGAATATCATATCAGGTATCAAAAAAGAGGCATTGTATATATCTGTAGAAGTAGATGTCCCAAAATGCAAAGCTATTATTTTGTCTCTGGCAAGCCCTATAAAATTACTTACTAATGTCGTTGCCAATACTATTGTAGTTGCAATGCCCATTTTCACAGGCCTGAATATATTTTTTTGCATGTTTATATTTTACCATTTTTCGTCTTATTTATGCTCTTAAATGGTTGATAATTCCTGATAAATATGGTATTATGTGACATACAATAAAAACAAAAAATGTTCAGAGCTCTTGGTCAGATATCTGTAATCAATAAAGTTTTAAATATAAACGACAAGCAATCCTTGAAGATTTTTTTGTTTTGGCTGCTTAGATCTATTTACAGAGTTGGCTTTGTTGTGGGATGGACTGCGACTATGGCTATGTTTGTAGCAAGATATGGTATTAAGGCACTCCCCTACCTTTTTATTTTAAATGGAATCTTTACTATTATCGGAAGCGTACTTTATTCCTCTGTTATACATAGAATCAAAAAAAATTTATGTTTGGTGCTGACAATATTTGCTTCAATGGGCACTTTATTTTTAGCTTATTGGTTTAGAGCTGATTCATTTTTGTTTTTTGCATTCTTAATCACTGCTGTTTCGGTCTTCTTGAGCCAGTTTAGAATTGTTCTTAATTCTCTTATTGAAGATTATTTTAGTCCTCTTGAAAGTGAAAAAGTTTTCCCTATTCTTGAATCTTCTGAAACTGTTGGTGGGCTTGTAGCTGGTCTTGTTATCACATTCTTTGCTGCATTTATAAAAACTTCCACTGCATTTATATATTTCTGGGCAGGATTGCTTGTTTTGATTGTTCCAATCATTATGATTGCTTCTGTTGTTCTTGCTCCAGTTGAAAATGGACATGGGACTCACGATAAGAAAAAAGAGAATCCTGATCTTATTTTAAAAATTAAAACTATTTTCAAAGATAATAAATATTTTGCTTTCATACGGGGGCTTTCTTTGATTGTATTTTTGCAATGGGTTCTTTTTAATCTCGTTGAATTTCAATATACGAAAGCTGTTTATCAATCTGCTTCACATGTAATTCTTGAGGCTGGTAGTGGTTTTGAGCATGCTTTCTTTCATGACTTGGGAATTTTGTTTATCATTTTTAGTGCTACAGCTTTACTTATTCAACTTATTATCGGAAGTAGACTCGTTTATTCTCTAGGTGTTTTTGGAAGCATGTTGATTCATCCGATTCTTACTATTTTAAGTCTTTTCGGGCTTTTATTTTCATTTAATTTTACTACTGCAGTTTTAGCAAGAAATAATTTCACTTTGACTGGAGTGTTGTATTCGAGCTCACTAGAAAGTTCGTATTATGCTGTTAGAGATAATGTAAGAGCATATTTGCGTGAATTTCTTGATGGAATTGTTCGTCCTGTTGGAGCCATCTTTGGAACTTTATTTATTCTAGTTTTACAAAATTTCTTTTTCGGAAAACCTCTGATTTTATATACAAATATTGTAATGTTTGTATTCGCGATTATTTTATTTTTCGTGATTTATAGGCAGCAATCACTTTATACTGAAGTTGTTTGTGCACAATTTGACTCTGAACATGAGAAAGAAAAAATTGATGCGATAGATATGCTTGCTCAAAAAGGACATAACGGAAATATCGAATTTCTTATATCGAAATTAGATAATTCTCATGAATCTATAGCAACAAAGAAAAAAATTATTTTTGCACTTGGTGAACTTCAAAATATACAAACTGTTCCTGAACTTATAAAATGTTTTTCGAGCAAAAATGAAGAAATTCGTGAATCTGCACTTGATTCGCTTTCTATGTTCAAGAATAGAGATGATTTTGTAGCCAATGTTGTTATGGAATATGAACTTATCTCTGCTCTTAAAAAAAATTATAAATCTGAAAAAAATAATTATTTAAGACTTAAAATCATTGGATTACTTTCGAGATTTAGCAATGTGGAAGCTGCTGATTTTTTGCTTAAAATCCTTAAAACTTCGAAGGGTGATTTTAAGGCCGGTGTTATTTATTCACTTGGAAATATTAAAGATAGTGCTATTTGTAAATTTGTTATGCCGTACCTTAAGTCTGGTGATGCAAAGCAGAAAATCTCTGCTGCAATAGCTATAGGAAGATTTAAAAAGCATTATAACGAGGCAAAATATATAATTGATACGTTTTTACATTCAAATAAAAATTCTGAAATCGCTCTTGGAATTTATGCTGTTGGTGAGCTTAAAATGAAAAGCAGAAAAGAGTTATGTTTTAAATATCTTTATTCAAAAAATCCTGAATTGAAAGTTGCGACCGCTATTGCTTTGGCAAAAATGGGTGAAGATCGTGCTCTACCTGTACTTATTGAGATTCTCGTGTTTGCTAAAGGTGAGCTTGCTGATAATGTAAAAAGGAATTTGCAAAATGTTGACGTGCGAATTTACAAGAATATTGATAAAATTATGTCACACATAAAATTTAATAAAAAATAATATGGAAAAACGTTTAGCGTTGTCGTTTGAAAAACTTGGGGATGCCGGAGATATGGTGGTTAAATTTAATGGTGAATTTGATAAAGCTGGATATGGGGAAATTCAAGATGAACTTGGGAAATTCGTGAATGATTTTGCCGGAACAAATCTTATTTTTGACCTTGGTGAACTTAAATTTATAAATAGTGAAGGTATCGGTTATTTTATGTCTGTTTATACGCATCTTGTCACAGCTAATAAAAAACTTATATTGATAGGACCAAACGCTCATGTTGCAGATGTATTTAATGCTGTTGGCATCATGGAAATCGTACCTATTTTTAATTCTGTTAATGATTTTCTAAATAAGAAATAATGAAGTTTATAGATAAAAGTATAACTAGAAAATTTGTTTTAAACCTATTGTTTATTGGAATTATTCTTGCGGCAATAATTGGTTATTTTTGGATTTTTAAGGCACAAGAAAGTGTAGATATGCCAATCGTTTTTGGTGGTGCAATCGGAATTTTGATTCTTTTAGGTATTCTTGTTTATTTGAATTTTGCTAAACCTTTGAGTCTTGTTCTTGTTCAGATTCAGGCTCTGCTTACCGGGAAACCTTATAAAAAACTCTATACAGATAGAATTGATGAAATCGGCGTGCTTGCATATTTCTTTAATCAGGTGACAAAGGGATTCAATCAAGTTAGTAGTGATTTGCAAGATCGTGCAAGAATGATTGATGAGCTTACTGTGGCGGCACAATTACAAAGAGATATTTTGCCTCTTGAAAGCCCTTTCGTTGATGGCCTTCAAATTGTTGTAAAATATAAGCCGGCTACTGAAGTTGGTGGAGACAGTTTTGACATCTATATTGCAAAAGATAAAGCGTATATTTATGTTGGAGATGTTACAGGGCATGGTGTTTCTGCCGGACTTATGATGACAATGGTAAATTCGCTTGTCGCTGTTTTTGCAGATACTTTCAATAGTGCTTTTGAAGTCATTGTTAATGTAAATAAATATATAAAAAAACATGTAAAGAAGGCCATGTTTATGACTATGGTTATGCTTTGCTTCGACAATAAAACTAAAAAATTGACGTTTGTCGGTGCGGGGCATGAGCATATTTTGATTTACAGACATACTACCGGCGTGGTAGAAGCTATTTTGTCCGGAGGTATTGCTCTTGGAATGGTTCCTGATAATTCAAAAGTTATCAAAGAGCGCGAAATTATTCTTGAAGATGGAGATTTTGTTATCTTGTATAGTGATGGAATTACTGAGGCTAGAAGCATTACGGAGGAATTGTATGGACTTGAGAGACTTAAGGCGGCGGTAAAAGAGTATGCGCCTCAATATTCTGCTGAAGGAGTGAATTACCATATTGCTAAGGATGTGACTACATTTATGGGAACTCGCAAACAGGAAGATGATATGACTTTGATCGTAATGAAACGTGATTCAAGGAATACGGCTACGGAAGCTGTAAAAGATAGTAGTATTACTTGGGCGGCTTAAAATTTTATTTATGAAAGAATACAGGACCAGTGATTTTGATTATGTTTTGGATAAAAAATTTATCGCACAAAATCCGGTAAATCCTAGAGATACGAGTAAAATGCTCGTTTATGATACGGCAAATGATAAAATCTATCATAAACATTTTTATAATCTTCCTGATTATTTACATGCTGGAGATACGCTTGTTGTGAATAGATCGAAGGTTATTCCTGCCAGAATTCTTTTTGGTGGAAATTTTGGCAAACCTCAGAAGGAAATATTTTTACTTAAAGAAGAATCTGAAAATATTTTTAACGTTTTGGTGAAGCCTGGAAGATTATTTTTGGATGGAAAAACTTTCATTGTTGCTAAAGATTTACATGGTGAGGTTTTGGAAATTCTGGAAGATGGTACGAGGAACGTGAAATTTTGGAATCCTATGTCAGCTGATGGATTTTCGACAGAGGTTTCAGATAATACGGTTCATGAACTACTTGAGAAATATGGACGAGCTCCACTGCCTCCTTACATAAAGGAAAGTACTGCGGATTTTGAGAGGTACCAAACTGTTTATGCGAAAGAGAAAGGAAGTGTTGCGGCTCCGACTGCTGGACTTCATTTTACTCCTGAGTTGATTTCGAAAATTCGCAAAATTGGAGTCGATATGCAGGAAGTTTTGCTTCATGTCGGCAGAGGAACTTTCTTGCCTGTGTCTGCGGATAGGTTGGTTGATCATAAAATGCATAGTGAGTTTTATGTTTTTTCAAAAGAAAATGCTGATGCTTTGAATGAGGCAAAAACGTCCGGATGTAGGATTATCGCTGTCGGAACAACTTCCGTGAGAGTTCTTGAATCGGTTTACGACAATGGATTTGAACCAAAGAGTGGTGAAACTGATATTTTTATTTATCCAGGAAAACATGATTGGAATGTCGTGGATGCTCTTGTCACAAATTTTCATTTACCAAAAAGTACTTTGATCATGCTCGTTGCATCTTTTCTTGAGCACAAAGGTGTGAAGGATCCTGTTGCGAAGATTTTGTCTTTGTATGAAATCGCGAAGGAAAATAATTATAGGTTTTTCAGCTTTGGAGATGCTATGTATATATTTTAAATTACCAATTCTCCACTAAATTTGCTGCTTTTTCTCCACGATATGCTACATAGAAAATCGAATCGCTTGTTGTTCCATTTCCAATTTGTTGAGCCAATCTTTGATCCATAGATCTTGGTGCTGTTGCGCCATTTAGCTCAAACATTCTGTAGCCATTTGACTTAAAGATATTGTCGAGTCCGACGTTTCCACAATTCAATAAACCATTGTCCCTAAAATCGAAATATCTTCTATTAACTTCTGAGGCATTTTGCACTAGATCTGCTACTAGAAAAATTGCGTTTGGGGCTTTCCTTGTGATTTCTTTTATCATTGCGTCTTTAACGACTCTTGGCAATCTGTGCCATACATAATTTGCTGTGATGACTGTGACGCCATTTTTCACTTCTTTTCCGAATTCTAATTGTTTTAAACTGTCCAAAATATCTCCATAAATCAAATTGAATTGGCCTCCTTCGACTGTGTGCTGGCTTGGTTTTGTTAAAACTGTTTTGTCTAAGGAAGCATCTGGCATTCGCCCCATTGCTGTATCTGCAAATGGAACCAATTCGTCGTCGAAAAATTTACGACCACCTTCGATTCCTGTCATACTTATTCTTGGATTCTTAGATCCTTTCACAGCTGAATCTTGAATTCCTAAAACAGAACCGGCCAATGTACATCCAGTTCCTGATCCGGTGTCTATGATTGAGAATAACTCATCAGCTTTGCCTCTTTGCAGTAATGCACTTACGATTTGGCCCATTGCCATATTTGATATAACCAAATGTGGCATAGATTGTTGCATTTGTTTTTCCGTCCAACCGTTCAAGTCTAGCTGTTCAGCGCCTGAAAGAAGAGCATTCCCTGTTAGCATAGTTTTTCCTGTGAATGTCGAGTAATTCAGTCCTGCCATAAGTAATTGTGCGCGCTGTCCAAGCGAAGAAAAGGCAGTATCGGCAAAATCGACTTGGTTTCTCCCTTCCTGTGGTGTCATCGCGAAACGGTCTGAGACAAGCCTAATAACTCCATTTGCAACATTTACCTGTAAATCGTCGATTTCTCTTCTAAACCCTGGATCTTCCAAGAATGTTGGGCGACTTCTTGCATATTCGTCTTCACTACGAACTGCGGCACGAGAAATAAAATCTACGGCACTGGCAAGCGTAGCATTATCTGGCTCAACTGCGGACTCAACTTTTCCGTCTCTTGCTACAGCAAGTGCGGCGTCTAAATATTTTGAGATCAGGCCTCCATAAATAGTGGTTCCAACTGCTTGTTGTACTGTTTCTCGACCATCTTTTCGCTGTCTTTTGTCCTCAATTGAACTTAAAACTTGGTCGTCGTATTGTTGCAGTATATCTAGGCTTGGGTTAGACATGGTAACATTCTCTAAAAAATAAGATGAAATAATCACATAAAATGACCTGGAAGTCAATATTTATTCCTGCTCAACGTTGTTCTGTTATCGCTTGACGTATTTTACCGTTATGCTTGGCTGCATTGAACGAAATCGTGTTTTGAGGTATACTATATAGATTTAGTAATCAGATTAAATGAATCGTTTTGTAAAAATATTGGCAGGATTTGTAGGAATCGTGATGTTCGGTTCGTTCGTTGCGTTCGCAAGTTCAGCTACGAAATCAATGATGATTCCGGAATCGCAAACTGTAAAAATAAACAAAGAAACTGCTAAAATCACTGTTTTTCTTGCTGATGGAAATGGAAATCCTGTGAGCGATCACGACGTTAGATTGATCTCTAGTTCAAGCGATGATCTTGTTGTACCTTTCTTCGGAACAAGTATTTCTGGCAAAAATGGTGAAGTTGTTTTTGAAGCTACTTCTACTGCGAACGGACTTGTGACTTATATTGCTTATGATTTGACATCGAACACTGCGATCGATGCAAAATCAAAGGTTGTATATTTCGATAACGGAAATTATCTTTTCGGAAGTGGTGATGTTGGAAATTCTTCCGGGCCTGCTTCAAAGCTAAAATTTGATAATGTTGCTGCAACTGTTTATGCAGGAGACAGCACGACATTTAATTTGACCGCGCTTGATTCTCAAAATCAAACTGTCACAGATTACAAAGGAACTGTAAAATTTTCAATAAACGGAACAAATGCTTTTTATGCAGCGCTTCCGAATGATTATACTTTCACGATGAATGATGTTGGTGCGCATGCTTTCTCGCTTGCATCTGCATTTAAACAAGCAGGAACTTACAATGTTGAGGCAAGAGACGTAAATACTCCTTCGGTTTATGGTGAATATACATTTATCGTTTTGCCAAAGAGCGGAACTTCCAGTGGAACAACTCAAGTAATCGGTTCTACTTCTTCTATAACGCTTTCGAATCCGGTTGCCGGAACATATAGCAATCCTTTGCAGGTCGTTAGTGGAAATGCAAAGGCCGGAGCAAAATTAAAAATTTTTGATAATAGTCTTGAAATTGGTTCTGCGAATGCAGATACTTTCGGGGCATTTACTTATACTTCAAATAAACTTGCGGATGGTGAACATCAGATTTATGTAGCATCTGTTGATGATGCCGGTACTGTTTTGGATAAAAGTGCTACTGTTACTTTTAAAGTAGATACTGCTGCGCCTGAGATTTCTGGAGTTACTGTTACTCCTTCTGCCTCAGTTCTTCCAAATACAAAAATAAATGTAAAACTTACTTCGAAGGAAACGCTTTCAAAAGCCACACTTTCATTCAACGGAAATCTATACGAGATGGCTGATAGTGGAAAAGGTTATTATGAGGTTTCTTTGAATGCCCCTGCTGACAATGGCGACTATCCCCTATTATTTATTGTTTTGGATCAACTTGGAAATGAATCTATGATTGATCAAAAAACGAGTGTAAAAGTTTCTGCAACTGGCAGTGGAGATTTTGAAGCATTACCTGCTTCGGCGACTAGTCTTGGTGATGTTTTGAATGTTACCGCTACTGCTTATGATCGCAAAGTTACATTGAATTGGGCAAAACCTGCGACTGGCGGAGACTTGATTGAAAATTATCGTGTTTATTATGGTATTTCTCCTAATCAATTGACTGAAGCTGTTGATACTTATACAAATTCAACAACTTGGTACATTTCAAATTTAAAAAATGATACTTTATACTATTTTGCTGTTATTGGTGTTGACGCTAAAGGTAATACCAGCGCACATTTCAGTAATATAGTGCAGGCGACTCCAAATCCTTCCGTTTCAAGCGTACCTTCTCCTGAAGTTCAGCTTGGTCTTGCCGGTAGTGAAGCCGTCGGTGAGATGAAAAAAGACCCTTCAGAGGCCGGTCCAGAAGTTCTTTGGATGGTCGTGATGTCTTCTATCGGAGGGGCGTTTTATGTCAAATCTTCGAAGTTGTTTAAATAACGTCAGGAAAGGCAATGTCTCTATGAGCTTAGCTTTCTTTATTCGTTATCGATCTTTTTTCTAATTTAACAGATGCGCTCATAGAGACATTGCCTTTCCTTCAAACTTAAAATTTAATAGAACAGAATCGCCAAACATAGTATATTTCACTCTTTCCTCCGCAGCGATCCTACTTAAATAACTTCGTTTTCTTTAAGATTGTTAGCCCCTTCGTTCTCTGCTAATATTGTCTTCGTGATTATATATTATCTCTCACAAGTTGTTATTATTTTTGGAAATTTGCTGACGTATGCGATTATCGGCAGAATTCTTTTTTCATGGTTTTCGATGGGAAATGGCGGAAGACCTGCGAATAGGTTCGCAATGATTTTGAACGATATCACTGACCCTGTAATGAATCTTGCAAAAAAAATCCCACATACTATTGGAATGCTTGATCTCTCTCCTATGATTGCACTTGTAGGGATTGATTTAATCACACAGATTGTTATATTTTTGTTAAGTAAAATTGCATTATGAAAATTCAAGATACAAAAATGGGATTGGTGGAGTTTGAGCCGATTAAGGAAGGCGAAATCGGAATGTATGTATGTGGCCCAACTGTTTATGATTTGGGACATTTGGGGCACGGCAGAAGCGCTGTGTCTTTCGATTTGATGCGCAGATATTTCATTTACAAGGGATACAAAGTGAAATTTGTGTCGAATTATACGGATATCGACGATAAGATGATAAATCGCGCGAAGGAAAAAGGAATTAGTGTCGAGCAGTTGGCGAATGAGATTATTCCGGAATATATAAAGGATTATACCGCGCTTGGAATTATGGTGTCGGATATTTCGCCAAAGGCGACGGATAGCGTCAAAGAGATGATTGATATTATTTCGACACTCGAGAAAAAAGGACATACGTATGTTTTGGATGATGGTGTTTATTTTGATGTAAAAACTTTTAAAGAATATGGCGAATTCAGCGGGCAGAAACTTGAAGATTTGAAGGTTGGGGCGAGGGTTGACGTGAAAGAGGATAAAAGGAATCCTTATGATTTCGTACTTTGGAAATTCAAAAAAGATGGCGAACCTTTTTGGTCTAGTCCGTGGGGCGATGGTCGCCCAGGTTGGCATATTGAGTGTAGTGCTATGAGTTTTCTACATTTGGGTGAAAAATTTGATATTCATGGAGGCGGACTTGATCTTGTTTTCCCGCATCATGAATGTGAGGTCGCGCAATCACTTTGTGCTTTTGGTTCTGATGCATTTGCGAAATATTGGATGCATAATGGTTTTATAAATATCGATAATGAAAAAATGAGCAAGAGTTTGGGGAATTTCTTCACATTGCGAAATGTTTTTGAAAAATATGATCCGAAAATTGTGAGATTTATGTTTTTGCAAACGCATTATAGAAATCCGATAAATTTCAGTTTTGATTTGTTGGAACAGGCGAAGGCGGGGCTGGAGAGGATCCGTGATTGCGTAAGAAATTTGAAATTTGAAATCGAGAATTCGTCTGATGGTGGAGATGATACTGGAGTTGATGAAAAACTTTCTGGATTAAAATCTGATTTTGAGAACGTGATGGATAATGATTTTGATACTTCTGGCGCGCTTGGAGCTGTTTTTGATTTAGTGACTTTTGTTAATACTTTGATTCAGTCTAAAAAACTTACTAAAAAATCTGCAAACGATGTTACTTCTTTATTCACCGATTTTGACAAAGTATTAAATGTGATTTTCGAAGAAGAAAAAGATATTGATGACGAAGTAAAAGCTCTTATCAAGCAGCGAGAAGACTCTAGGAAGGCAAAGAACTTCGCTATGTCAGACAAAATCCGTGATAAACTTAAGGCGAAAGGTATTGAGCTCGAAGATACGTCTAGCGGGACTGTTTGGAAGAGAGTTTAGTTAATTGAACCTGGGGAAAAATTGTCTACGATCTTGCTTATTCTTTTGAAAAGTTCTGCTTCTCCGGCTTGTCCGATTGCTCTTGGATTTGTGCCTTGAGGAAATGCACTTTTTGGTATTTCTATTCTGGCAAAATGGATTGCGCCTTTTGGTACACCTACAGGCATCTTCATCTCACTATCTGGCTTAAAGTGATTATCTACAGGAAGCCCAAGTTTTCGTAATGTTGCTGTATTAGTGATAGCTACTGTGTATGTATAATTTGGTGATGTTCCGCTACGATCGTATGAATATGCGTAATGGAAGAAACAGCAACCATATATTTCGTGATGACCGTTCTTTTCAATCTTTCCAAATGGGCTGGAACCACTATTCCAGAAACTTACAAAGCCGCCTTCCGGAGTAACATTGCCTACTCCTGTGCTCATTACTGAGTGGACTGATTCTTCTCCTTTTATTCCATGTAGCATAAACTCCCCCTCTCTTAATTTTTCAAATAATGCCAAAACGTCTTGGTCGCTAATTTCCGGACTATTTATTGATGCTGCCGTACTTCTTGCTAGCACTTGGTCTTGATCCGGTGTTTCGTATGATGTAGATGGGCTTGATAATGTCATATATTTTTTATTTTATTTTTAATTTTGTATACGTTTCTTGGCAGATATAGTTACCCTATGTTTATTGTATCTTTTGCGTATTTCGCTTGATAGCTTTGGATCGTCTCCAAACTTTTGTAGCAAGTCTGCAAGACCTGTGCTTACTTCATTTTTAGATGCAGATTCGATGCCTACACTACTGCTTCCAAAGTATATCCATTGTTTTCCATTGTACAAGAAATTTTCAACGATATTTCGTGATTTTATGCCTTCAGAGTCCATTAATGCTGCGGCATAAATCAATCCGTCTATTATATCACATCTTTTTCTTACGTCAAAATCAGCATTGTTTGCGACGCTTAGTACTGTGCTATTACTTGATGGTACGTATTCTCTTAATAATGCCGGAGCTCCTTCGTTGTCTTTTGCTACATTATATACTTTAGGCGTTCCCGTTTTTAGTCTTGAAAAATGTCTTGTTGGATTTGATTTTTTCAGAAGTTCTGCAAATGATTCCGTGCGATTTCGTTCGCCTTCCGCCAAAGCTTGATTTATACCTCCTTCAGCTGTTTCTGCATTATCAAATGATTTTACCATGAATCTTCTGTGCGTTTGTTTTCCTTTCTTGCCGATAAGGGAAATAATATATGCCGTGAATGAAGATCCGATATAACTGATTTTTTGTTTAGGGATAAATCTTTCAACAGCAAGGAACACTTCTCCTTCTTCCAATATGCCGTTTGCTCTCATTGTTTCCTCTGACATAAATTTGTCTCCTGTTTCATGAGTTTCCAGCATTTTATCTACTTTCTGACTCATCCATCCTGATTCGTATTTAACTGCTTCTACTTTTTGCTCAGGCGTGTCTTCGTTACTACCATGTCCTACATTTCCTCTTATATCCCAGCCATATTTTCCACGAATTGTTTCACCTTCAGGATCCTTATCCGGCATTGTTGGCCCAAGTTGTTTTCTCCACTCGTCTACGGCACCTCCCTGCTCTGAATAAAGAAGTACCATTGTTGTGGCACCACTTGTCATATATTTTTCGAAACGAGCCCATGCAGTTGTTTTTCCGTTTGTTTCAGCGTCGGGTTTGTTGCTTAACATGTCGTAAATACTTGCATAGAAATACTTAACATCGTTTGGTGTCATGTGCGTAGGCAATGCAAAAAGAACTCTCAATGGAGGCTTGATTTCTTCACGTATAATTTTATCTGCGATTGCGCTATCGCTTGATCCACTTTTACCCTTATGGACTTGTGGTTTCACCAAGGCAACAGTTATTTTTCCAGCTTCGATCAATTCTTGTAATTTTGGATTCTTTAAAAGGTCAGACACAAGTTGAACTCTTTGTTTCTCATCTTCATGTAGTTGTACCGTGCTTCGTTCAGGATCCGCCCTTAATCCCTCCGCTTTCGCAAAATCGTCAGGCTGTATCGCCCTAAGCCTTTCATTAATGTTTTGGCGATTGTGATGTGGCGTCTCTATAACCGGAGAACGTGTCAATTCTGGCGGAAAGTCCTGAATGTCTTCTGGTAAAGCTTCTTGATGTCTATACATTGCAAGAATAAGTTATGTCTTATTAATTCTTGTTGCAAGTCGTAAGCTTAACTAGAAATGGAGATTTTGTCAAGGACTTTTCAGCATTCCATGAATATTGTAGATATCCCCTGCTCCCATTGTTACGATGATGTCGTATTTTGCGTGATTCTTTAGGATGAATTTTGCTGTTTTTTGTAGACCACCGCCGTCAGAGGCTTTGTCTTTTTTGCAGGCTTTGTTTATTTCTTCTGCGAGAATTTTTGCAGAGATTTTTGCAATGTCCTCTGCTTTGTCGCGAACTTTGTAGATATCTGGAATTATGACTTCATCCACATCGTGAAATGAATTTGCAAAGCCTTTAAGTAGCTCTATCGTGCGATTATGTTGATGTGGTTGAAATACACAAAGAATTTTGGCATGTGGGTTTTCTTCGCGGATTGCTGCAAGTGTTAGTGAGATTTCTGTTGGATGATGGCCGTAATCGTCGATGATTCTTGTTTTTCCTATAAAGGGTTTTTCTTCAAGTCTGCGCCAACTTCCTTTGAATTTTTTTATTGAATCTTCGATTTCTTTTGAGGAAATTTTTAGCGTGGTTCCTACTATTGCTGCCATTGATGCGTTTAACTTGTTGAAAGCACCGACAACGCTTGGTGTGATTTTTACTGCAGTTTTTTTGCCGTGGAGTGTGTTATTTTTTCTATCAAAGAAAAAATCTGACGTTTTCTTTTTTTCGCTCAATGTTATTTTTTTCGCTTTTTTTGCCGCATCAACTGAATTTTTGTCGTCATTATTTATTATAACTATTCCGCCTTTTTTTAATTTTTCTGACATCTGAGTGAAGGCTTTTTTGTAGTCTTTTAGATCTTTATAGTAGTCCAAATGATCCGCTTCGATATTTGTAATAATTAAAATATCAGGATGAATGTTCAAAAAAGATCTTTTGTATTCACAGGCTTCTACAACTAGGTATTTTGATTTTCCTACTCTAAAATTTTGATTTCCAAATTCGCGAATCTTTGTTCCGATTACTACTGTCGGATCTAGCCCTGCATTCTTCAGTAAAAGCGCAATCATGGCTGTAGTCGTGGATTTTCCGTGTGCACCGCAAACTGCTATCGTGAAATATTCTTTTGAAAGTTCACCTAGTGCTTGTGGATATGTGATTGTTTCAATTCCTAGTTTTTCCGCCTGTATAAGCTCTACATTTTCTTTTGGAATTGCTGGAGAATACACTATTAGGTTTAAATCTTTTGTAATATTTTTTGCATCGTGGCCTATTTTCACTTTGATTCCACTTTTTTTTAACACGTCTGTGATTTCACTTGCTTCCATATCAGAACCGCTCACTGTGAAGCCTTTTTCCTTCATGATGTGTGCGATTGCAGATGTGCCGATTCCCCCGATTCCTATAAAATGTATGTGTTTCTTTTTCAGCATTTGAGTAAATGTTTTAGTTATGATAGAGTTTTTTCGCCTAAAAATGCAATATGTCTTCACGTTTTTCTCACACATCCAGCCTCACAAGAGCCATTATAATAGTTGAATTTTTACTTGTCTCTTATTTAATTTATTCTCTTACGAAGAATGTTTATAACAGTTATAAGATCGACAGTTATATTCAAACTTTTCGTTCTGAGAATGAAAGAATAGCAAAAGAAAATGCGCAGAAAAATGACGACTATCTGTATTTCACGTCAGAAGAATATATTGATAAAATAGCCAAGCAAAGCCTCGGATTGGTAAATACAGGTGAAGAAGTTATTGTGCTTTCAGATGATGTTTTGAGTAAAAATGATGAAGTTTTGGATGGAGGCACAGGTGAATTTGCGAAAGATGCCGGACTTTCCAATGCTCAGAAATGGTGGAAATTCTTTTTTGGAAGTTAATGGTTTCGTTTGACTTTAGCGATGAATTGCCGTATTTTTTCATGGCTAATTTGTTCTTTAATGGCGCGGGGTAGAGCAGTGGCAGCTCGTCGGGCTCATAACCCGGAGGTCGGGAGTTCGAATCTCCCCCCCGCAACCAAAATTGCTTTTTTGTTTAATCCAAACCTGTCAGGGTAGCTCAGTTGGTTAGAGCGTCGGATTCATAACCCGGAGGTCGGGAGTTCAAATCTCCCCCTTGACACCACAGTAAGAAAAACTTTTTTAAAAAGTTTTTCTTTGCTTTTCAAAATATTATGGAGTTGTCAGGTTCGGGACCCACTAGACCCGAACCTGACAACAGAAAACCTAATAATAAAGACCTAAGACCCAATGCAAAAAGACTGAAGACTTAATCTTATTTTGCGTCCGTTTGTGGTGCAGCTGGTGGAGCTGGTTCTGTTGGAGCCGGTGGCATTGCATCACCTAGCATTTGAGCGATTGCATTGCCATCTGGAGGTGCTGATAGATTTGGTTGAGTTGGCATTTTGCTCACGTCTATAGGTGGAGCTGAAAGGTCAATTCCTATTCTTGTCTCAATCTCTTCTTCTACGAATTCTTTCTTTCTTCCATGGTGTAATCTTGAAAGTTCCCATACAGCTTTACCGACTTTTTCATTTTTGCCTGTTGTATCCCAAATTGTGGCGACTGAAAATGGACGAGAAGTCGTATTGTTTATATTTAATTTACAGTACATTTTGTAATTCGAAATTCCTATTACGTCTTGTTCTGTAAGCAGTGGCGCGTATTCTTTTGCCAAATATTCACCATCTTCCGCACCAACCTTGAAAGAACAAAGTGTACCCACGTTACCAAAAACCGCGTCTCTGATTTGGGTAGATGTGCTTCCAAATTTGTTTGTAACAAGCTGATTTATATATTGGTGGGCCATTATTAAATTCAAATGATATTTTCTGGCCTCCGAAAGAATCGAACAGAAACTATCCGTAGCGAAATTTTGGAACTCATCTACATATAGGAAAAAATCTTTACGTTGTTCTTCAGGTATGTCTGCTCTACTCATTGCGGCCATCTGTATTCTCGCAACGATAACTAATCCGAGCAGCTGTGTATTTAAATCTCCGATTTTACCTTTTGATAGTTTCACAAAAAGTATCTTTCCACTGTCCATTATTTCTCTAAAATTAAATGAAGAATTTTTTTGTCCGATCGTATTTCTCATGATTGAATTCGTGATGAACGGACCGAATTTTGCACTAAAATAAGGAATCATTTCTTGTCTTTCTCTGTCACCTGTAGCGGCGTATTCGTGTTCCCAGAAAGATTTTACGACAGGATTTTTCACTTTTTTAACTTTGTATTTCAAGAAGGCATCATCCGTAAAAACTCTAGGAATGTCTATAAGTGTTGCACCTTCGTCCTGATCTTCCATAAGCGTCAAACATGCATTTCTAAAATAATGCTGAATACGAGGACCGAAGATTTCATCACCGAAAAGTTTTATGAATATTTCTGTTGCCTGAGATGAAGCGAGGTCCATTTCAGCTGAATTTTTTGCTTCCAAAATATTTAGACCCATTGGTCTTT
>CALRHQ010000014.1 GCA_943359415.1 Candidatus Peribacteria bacterium | reverse complement strand
GATCAAGTCCTTATGGCGATGTATCTGTTGGCGACTGGTTTGCTCCTTACATCTCTTATGCAAAAAATCTTGGAGTCATCGAAGACGGAATCAAAAGACTAAATCCGTCCGGAGGAATGACCCGTGGTGAAGTCGCTTATGCGATGTATAAGCTGATGTTGACGATGAAGTAGATGGTGTCCGCGGCAGGATTTGAACCTGCGGCCTTAGCCTTAGAAGGGCTCTGCTCTATCCAGCTGAGCTACGCGGACATATTTTTCGAAGCGATTACTTTGGATTTTTACACTGTTTAAGCCAAATTTTCAATAGAAATTATAATTTGATAAGAAAAATTTCTATAACTATATAAACAAGATTGTTTAATATGTGCAAAATTATGGCCGGATAAAGTGACTGAGACTTGATTGTGATTGCACTGGTTATGAGGCCAAATACAAATATTGGAATGATATGGTTGAAGCCGTCCAGCAATGTGGCAATCAATAGAGCGTAGATTATTGCGGACGAAATCACTACTATGGAATTTTTATATTTTTGCATCAAATAACTCAGTAGAAGTCCTCGAAATAAAATTTCTTCTATCAACGGAATCACTAAAACAATAACCAAAGCTATGATTGCGATATTCAGATTCGAAGCTAGGCTTAAAATATTTTTGTCGACGAAAGGGAGTATTCTCTCCCCTATTTGCCATCCGTGAAGCTTTATTCCGCCGAAAACTATAAGCATACTCGCTATAAAATTTATTCCTATGTATAGCAAGTAACCGCCAAGTGATAATTTGGCGATATCTATCACTTTTATTTTTCCTGATGCAAAAATGTTCTTCATGTTCTAAAATGGTGATGTTATTATTTTATATTTTTTATGCATTTAAGGGAAGGCGAACAAATAATGAAAATTTATCATCACCATTTAACTCCTTTTATTTTTAAAATTATAAAAACGATTGCTGGGTTTTTACCATTTTTCTTTTTGCTTTATCTTGCGAAAAGTTCTCTTTCCGTATTTGGTTTTGTGGTAGTAAATTTTGTATTTTTTTCAATGTTTGCTCTTATCTGCATATATAAAGCGATAATATACTGGATGGATAAACTAGTCGTCACAAATGAAAGAGTAATTTATATTAATTGGACAGGGCTGACTGCGCGAAAGGAATCAGAGGCTTTTTTGAGCGATATAGAGGAAATACAGACACAAGAAAAAGGCTTTTTGTCGAAATTGTATATATTTGATTATGGTAGATTTAGACTGGAAACTGCCGCAAGTTCAGTTAGTATAGATTACACAGAGGCGCCTGATCCGGAAGGGATTCGGAAATTCGTATATAATATCAAGCCACAATAATGATTGAACGAGAGGAAGAAAATTTGATGACCGGGAAAAAGGCTGAGACTTCTGACTTTGTGCAATTTGAAAATGTGTTACGTCCAAAAACTTTTGATGAATATATCGGTCAGTCTTCATCTAAGGAAAATCTAAAAATTGCCATTCAGGCCGCAAAAAAACGTGGAGATGGACTTGATCACATTTTGATTCATGGCGCTCCAGGACTTGGTAAAACCACACTTTCGCAAATCATTGCAAATGAATTTGGGGCGAATATTCGTATTACTTCCGGGCCTGCTTTGGAAAAACAAGGCGACGTTGCGTCTATAGTTTCAAATCTTGAACCAAACGACATTTTGTTTATTGATGAAATACATAGGCTTAAGCCTGTTGTTGAGGAAGTTTTGTATTCTGCGATGGAAGATTTTGGAATTGATATTGTGCTTGGAAAAGGACCTTCTGCAAGGACTATGAGAATTTCCTTGCCTCGCTTTACCCTTATTGGAGCTACAACTAAAGTTAGTATGTTGTCGGCACCTCTTCGTGGAAGATTTGGAAATGTGATGAAACTTCAGTTTTATACGACAGATGAAATCAAACAAATCATCATGCGTTCTGCGAGAATTCTTGGATGTAAAGTTGACGATGATGCGGCAACTCTTCTTGCGAAATCTTCCAGAGAAATTCCTAGAATTGCGAATAGGCTACTTAAGAGAGTGCGTGATTATGCGGATGTAAAAAACAAATCTGTTATAGATCTTGGTGCAACGAGAGAAGCGCTTGATGCAATGGGAATCGACGAACTTGGACTTGATGCCGTGGATAGAGAAATTCTGTCTATCATCATCGAAAAATTCAAAGGTGGGCCAGTCGGACTAAATACGATTTCCGCTGCAACTTCGGAAGAACAAGATACTATTGAAGATATCTACGAACCGTTTTTGATAAAGATGGGATTTTTGGAAAGAACTGCTCGTGGAAGAATTGCGACTGATAATGCTTATAACCATTTAGGTGTTGAATTGCAGAAAAGAATTTTTTAAGAAAGTTATGAGAAGGTAAGAAGGGGTGGGAATATATATTTGAGCTCGCTTTCTTTTTTCGATAAGCAATCTTATCTTATATAGAACAGAATCGCTCAAATACATATTCCCACCCCTTCTTTTTCTGACACCTGTCTTTCTCTCTAGAGCGAAGGAGAGCATCGTGATGCTCTCCTTTTTTAGTAATATTTTTTAAAACATATTTCCCCCTTTCCCCCGATCTATCCTGTTAAAAAGATTCACTTAATTAACATTTTACCTTTGATATTATTCGCCATTTTTTGCTGGAAGGAATAATGTTCGATGAAACTTGCGGACGCCTGTTGATTAAATTCTTGTGTATCAAAACTCGCCATGTTTGCATCTATTAGGGAATATTTCGAATCGATCGCCATTATGTAAACATTACCTTTGAAAACTTGTATTGTTACAATTCCTGATACTTTTTCGTTTTGTTTGTCTATAAAGGCGTTTATATCTTCCATCAGTGGCTCGTGCCATTTTGCACGATAACAAAGTGCGGCCCATTTGTGGTCTACGATTTCTTTGAAGTCATTTTCTTCAAATGTTGATACGACTTTTTCCAATTCTTTATGCGCTTCTACTAGAATCGCGGCAGCTGGTTCTTCGTATACTCCACGCACCTTTAATCCCACGATACGATCTTCTGTAAGGATTTTTGTGCCGACTCCGTGCGCTGAACCAAGAGCAGACAATGCCTTTATGATGTTTTCTAGTGATAATGTGTGGCCATTTAATTTTACTGGAATTCCTTTTTCAAATTCCAATGTGATAGTGCTCGGTGTAGCCAACGCATCTTTCAATCCTGCATTTTGTATCAGTATTTTTTCCATATTTGGAATCAACTTTACGTCGCATATTTCCCCGCCTTCTGCGGAATTCCCCCATAAATTTTGGTCATATGAATACAATGTATTTCGAATTTTGATCGGAATATTATGTTTTTTTGCGTACTCCAATTCTTCCTGTCGAGTCATTGAATTTTCACGTACAGGAGCCATTATTTTGATTGATGGATCGAGCGTTGTTATGTATGAATCAAAACGTACCTGATCATTTCCTTTACCTGTAGATCCATGTGCGATAATTTTTATGCCTTCCTGCTGTGCTATTTCTACAGCTTTTTTGCTGATGATTGCTCGTCCAAGTGGACAAAATAAATGATAGCCATGTTGATAATCCACGTTTGCCTTTATTGCTTTGGACAAATATTCGTTTGCAAATTCTTCCTGTGCATCGACCAAAATTGCTTTTTTCGCGCCGAGATTTAATGCTTTTTGTTTTATTTCTTCAAAATCCTCTTCATTTTGACCGATGTTTATAGTGAGCGCATAAACGTCAGCGCCATAAGTTTCGTTGATCCATTTGACCATTACCGATGTATCAAGACCTCCTGAGTAAAGCAAAAGTACTTTGTCGATGTTTTCTTTTGCTTCATATGTAGCGATTTTGTGATAAGTGTTTTTCATTGTTTTTTAAATTAATTTGTATAAAAAAAGCCTCGCCTTTGCGAAGCTATAAGTAACAATTTTATTGCATACGTCACATACGACGCCTTATAAGCTTCGCTAGTGGTTTTTGCCTTATTGTTATTATTATTTGCTTGTACATCGCTTTTATTTAATCATCTAAACGTATATAATGCAATATGTTTAGCAATTAAATAAAATGAATATGTTTAATAAAAAGATTTTTATTTTTTCCGTGACGTTAGTTTCTTCTTTTTTGTTTTACGGATGCAGTGTTGGCGGTTTTTTCAAAGACGATGCAGATCTAACTACAAAAGTAGGGATTCTTAATGATAAATCTTCTGAGTCTTCTTATGGTGGAACACATGTACTTATAGATGAAAAAAATAATACTATTCCTCTTCGAAGTCTGGTTTTAAATCTTGGAAGTAGTGAATATCTGAATAATAAAGTTCAGATTATGGGTTTTATGAACACGAAAGATGATATTTTTGAAGTTTCAGGAGTCTCCGTTATGGAGATCCTTTCAAAAGATAAATCTGATAAAAATTTGATATCATATAAAAATACCGATCTTGGATTGGAGATAAACTATCCAAATAATTGGGAACTTGAAGATCTAAAAGATAGCATTCTTCTAACTGCGCCTACTTTGAAAAATGAAACTTCAGGAAAACCTGACAGTGTTTCTATTATGCAAACATCCTTTGTCTTTAATCCTGTAGCCCCAAACAAAGATTCCACAAAAGATGCTTTAGCTTCTTATGCTAAAGAAAAGTTGCAGAACGTTGAGCAATATCATGAAAATTTTCAACAAATTGGTGAAGACCATTTGATGGCCCTTAGAATTCCAAGAGATATAAATGAAGATGTTTATTTATATAGAAATGGCCTTATCTACCAAATTTCTTTTGTTGGCGGAAATCCTCCATTCTCAGAAAATAAAAAAATTGTTTACAACAATATTCTTTCAAGTTTTAAATTTACCGGATTTACTTCAGATATCGCGGATTCCGGAGATGACGATGACGATTCTGTTTCTGAAGAAACTTTGCCGATACTTGATATGAAATTTTCTGTTTTCGAAAGCCTGCCTTTTAAATTCAAAGGTGAATATCCTGCGCAATGGTATTATTCTGGAGCAAAGGCTTCCATGGAAGGATCTTCGTACCATTATTCGTTTACAGAGACTGCGGACAGCGAAGAACTCGTCGGATTGGACCTTTTGACTGGAGAGCTACCTTCCGGGAAAAAACTCAAGATTGGCGCACTCGAAGGCATAGAAATAGATAGTGGAGACCAAGTTAATCTATACGTAAAGGTGGACAAGTATATATTCCTCCTAAGTGGAAATAAGCAATATCGCGACATCATGCTCCTTATGTCAAGCAAGATATCTAGCACTCAAGGCGCGTAAGTGCTAATATTATATTTGACAAGGTTTTGGCCTTACGTAAAGGATAAATTGCTCTTATGGAGTGATAATGTCAGGGTTTTATGGTATTATTTATTGATAAATTTAATCAAAAATAAAAATGACAGAATTCAACCAATTTGAAAAGTTTACAAAAGAGGCTAAGAAGGCTCTTATTGTTGCACAAGAAAAAGCGAAGGATGCAAATCTAAATTACGTCGGAACAGAACATGTTCTTATGGGAATTTTGGCTCAAGAGAATTCTCTTGGTGCGTCTGTGTTATTAAATTTTGGTGTTTCTTTGGACAATGTAAATCTTGTTTTGAAGACTGTTGGAAGAAATGCTTCTTCAAATGTTGCTAGCGCAGGTCAGGCCACCGGTCTTTCCGGTTTTGCAAAAGAAGTTATTGAAGAAGCTGTTAAGCTTGCCCATGAACATGGACATTCTTTTGTTGGAACAGAACATTTATTGTTGTCTCTTGTTTCTCAAGATAATACTGCGGCGACAGTAATATTGGAAAACATGAAGGTGTCCCCTGCCGATGTGAAAGCCCAAATTCTTGAAATTTTTGATAGAGCAAAAAACTATGATCCTAAAAATGGATCAATGGACGAAAGTTCAAGCGGAGTGCATATGCCTCCAAAAAATGGAAATATGCAAAATCCTATAGAATTTTTTCTTGCAGGACTTCAGGGCATGATGAACGGACAAATGAAAGATGATACTCCTAATTATAAGAAGAAAAAGACGACAGCAGCTGCACAAGGGGGAAAAAAGACAAATACTCCAGCATTGGATTATTTCACTACTGATCTTGTGGATGAGGCTAAAAAGGGAAAATTGGATCCGATTGTCGGACGTAAAAAAGAGATTGAACGTGTAATAAGCATTCTTTCAAGGAAAACAAAAAACAATCCTGTACTTATAGGAGAATCCGGAGTCGGTAAAACTGCGGTTTGTGAAGGTCTTGCTCAAGCCATCGCGGCCGAGAAAGTTCCCGATAATATGTTGGATAAGAGAATTTTGTCTCTTTCGATGGCGTCAATAGTTGCAGGAACAAAATATAGGGGAGAATTTGAGGAAAGAATAAAGCAAATTCTTGAAGAAGTGATGAGCCAGGACAATGTGATTTTGTTTATCGATGAACTTCACACTGTTATGGGAGCTGGAAGTGCCGAAGGAAGTTTGGACGCAGCAAATATTCTAAAACCGGCTTTATCTAGAGGTAAAGTTCAGGTCATTGGTGCAACTACAACTGCAGAATTCAGAAAACATATTGAAAAAGATGCAGCACTTGAAAGAAGATTTCAGTCTGTTGTCGTTGAGGAAACTTCACCATCTGAGACTTTGGAAATTTTACATGGAATTCGTGAATCTTTTGAAGAACATCACAATTTACTTATTACTGACGAAGCTCTTGCTTCTGCAGTAACTCTTTCGAAAAGATACTTGAATGATAAATTTTTGCCTGATAAAGCTATCGATTTGATTGATGAAGCATCTGCTAAAAAACGTATAAATAAGGCTTCAAATAACGATAAAGTGAAAAAATTACAGAGCAAACTTGGAGCTATCATCAAGAAAAAAGAAGAATGTGTTTCAAAACAAGATTATGAAAAAGCTGCTGAACTAAGAAATGAAGAACTTGATGCCTTAAAGAAAATTGAAGAACAAAAATTCATAAAAACTCCTAGAGCAAAACGTGAAAAGGTCACTGCAGACAATATCGCAGAAGTTGTTGCGACTATGACAGGAGTGCCTGTTACAAGGCTTCTAAAAGATGATATTTCGAAGTTACAGTCTTTGGAGGAATCTATAAGAACACGCATTATCGGACAAGAAGAAGCTGTCAGTGCTGTATGTAATTCTATTCGTAGATCACGTGCAGGTTTTGCAGATGAAAGGCGTCCAATCGGTTCATTTATATTTATGGGACCTACAGGTGTCGGAAAAACTGAGCTTGTAAAAGCCATCGCTGAAGAAGTTTTCAATGATAAAAATGCTCTTATCAAGATCGATATGAGTGAATTTATGGAAAGACATAATACTTCACGTTTGGTTGGTGCGACTGCCGGATATGTTGGTTATGAAGAAGGTGGACAGCTTACTGAAGCCGTTAGACGAAAACCTTATAGCGTAATACTTTTTGATGAGATTGAAAAAGCTCATCCGGATGTGTTTAATTTGCTTCTTCAAATTCTTGAAGATGGTGAACTTACTGATGCTAAAGGCAGAAAAGTCGATTTCAAAAATACTATTATCGTGATGACTTCAAATATCGGAGCGAAAAAACTTACAGACAAAGCTGCGCCAATTGGATTTGCGGCACAGGGTACTGATATAGCAAAAGCTGAAAAAAGCTTTGAAGCAATGAAATCCGAAATATTGAAGGAACTTAAAGATCATTTTAAACCTGAATTTTTGAACAGAATAGATAAAGTTGTTGTGTTCCATGCTCTTACAAATGCAAATATCAAAGAAATCGTACAGCTAAATTTGAATAAATTGATGGATCGCATTAAGCCAAAAAATCTTAGCCTTGAGGTTACTGATTCAGCTTTGGATGTATTGGCTGAGGTTGGTTATGACCCAAAATACGGCGCTCGTCCTGTAAGACGTGCGATCCAAGAGCTTGTCGAAGATCCTTTGACACAAAAATTCTTGGATGGAAAATTCAAAGAAAATGACAAAGTAAAAATTGTGAAGAAAGGTGAGAAAGGTGTGGATTTGGTGAAGGTGTAGTTTAAGGTAATTTTCCCTTTGACAAACCCGCAAAACCTTCTTATAATCCCCAATGCTTTTGTTAGTAAATGGATTTTTACGGCATGGACCACCTTTATGCACAAAAGCTTATAAATTTTAAAAGGTCCTGCTAAACGTAATTTATGGCGAATAAATACACCAAAAGTGCGATTATGGATGAGCTGATTGCCTCTAGTGGCGTGCTTAATCCACCGATTCCAGGTACATTTGTAGATGGAATTGTTGTAAGCGTAATCAAAAATAAAGTTCTTGTAGATTTGGAAGGTACATCTACAGGTATTATTTCAGGACAAGAGGCTAATGATAGCCTTAACACCCTAAAAACTCTAAAAGCCGGCGATAGCATTTATGCTTACGTTTTGGAAGAAGAGAATGAAGATGGACTTATTGTCTTGTCTTTGAGGAAAGCGAGCCAAGAAAAGACTTGGAAGAAATTTGTGGATGCTTACGAAAGCGACAAATCTATTCAGGTTATGGCTAACGAAGCGAATAAAGGAGGTCTTCTACTTAATATCGATGGAATCAAAGGATTCATCCCGGTCTCACAACTTGCTCCTTTGCACTATCCTAGAGTCGACGGTGCTGACAGCAGCGAAATTCTTACAAGACTTACAAAGCTTGTTGGAATTCCTCTTACTGTACGTATCATCAACCTTGATCGTGAAGGTGGAAAATTAATTCTATCTGAAAAAGCAGCTGAAGAAGAGACACGTGGAGTAGCACTCGACAAACTTGATGTCGGGCAGAAAGTTAAAGGAAGAATCAGCGGCATCGTCAAATTTGGTATTTTCGTTACATTCGGAGGTCTTGAAGGACTTGTACATATTTCAGAAATCGCTTGGGGGCATGTAAAAGACCCTCGTGACTATGGAAGACTTGGAGAAGATGTTGAAGTTATGGTTATCGGAAAGGACAAAGACAAGATCAGCCTTTCTATGAAGAGACTAACTCCAGATCCTTGGGTTGAGGCTACAAAGAAATACGAAGTTGGAACTGTTGTAGAAGGTGAAATCAACAGAATCACTCCATTTGGAGCGTTCATGAAACTTGAAAATGATATCAATGGTCTTATCCACGTTAGCGAAGTTACAGCTGATGAAAATCCGGATATTACTCAATACATAAAAGTTGGAGAAAAAGTAAAAGCTAAAGTTATCGCTATTGATCCTGAAGACCACAGAGTTGGACTTTCTATCAAGGCAATGACTGAAACAGGTGAGAAGAAAAAGAAAGCTAAGAAAGAGGAAGATACAGAGGAAAAAGGTGAGGAAGTAACGGAAGAAGAGGCGAAGTACTAAAATAATACTATAGGAAATAGCCCGTATCGAAAGGTACGGGCTATTTTGTTAATTTATTCATACTTCTTCAACCCAACACTCCCAGACAAAGACCTCATTTGAATAATCGCTATCTTATTCAATCTCTCCACCCTATCTCCTTGAACCAAACCTTCCCTTATAAATTCCGCATTTAGACTCTCAAGCCCGGCCAAACAAACCAATTGAGTGATATTGGCATAGTCTCGAATATTGCCTTCCTTGCCTTTATTTTTCTCGCGCCATTCTTTTGCAGTCATGCCAAATAAAGCCACGTTTAGCACATCAGCCTCATCAGCATAAATAAAATCAATTTGTCTTTTTGAAAGATTTTCAGGAATCAGATTTTCTTTTACAGCATCCGTATGCACCTTATAATTCACCCTCGCCAATAAACGTCGAGTATCCCATCCAAGCGACTTTCTTTCATTTTCATCTTGTTTTAGCCTTTGGAATTCTTTAATGAGATAGAGTTTAAATTCGGGAGAAATCCAAGAAGCAAACTCGAAAGCAATGTCTTTATGCGCAAAAGTACCGCCACCATACTTTCCTGATTTGGAAACAATACCAACAGCATTGGTTTTTTCGATCCATCTTTGAGGAGTAAGCACAAAAGCATTTGTTCCAGCTTCATTTTTAAAGGTGTCGAATTCGACACGGTTAAAATTTGGATTATAGAGCACCTCCCAAATCCCCAAAAAATCAACCGTATATCTTGCCTTCATCCAATTCTGAACAACAAATCTAGGATCCTCCGAATTCTTGCTCTTCGCTATATCCGTCAACGAGATATAATCATCATCTCTTTGCCTAAAAACCACAATTTCCGTACCCTTTACATTTATTTTTTGCATATAAAAAAGTTAAATAATATCCGCACGTTATCAGGCCGACATTAAATTTTCGTGAAAAAAAGTTAAATTTTTTATAAACTTGTATTTGAACGCACGACTTACCCCGAACATCAGAAGTTGCGCCGACAAGCGAAATATGTTATAATATAATTAATTTAATTCCTAAATAACAAAAACAAATATTGGAAAACAAACAAAAATTTTACTTTCTATCGTTGGAGTGCTGGCTATTGGAGCCATAGTGCTTGCTTCTTCGAATTCAGAAATGTTTCAGGGAAGAGCAGGAAGGGATGTTGGTAGTAGAAAAGCACCATCGGCTGACACGACAACGACTGCAACGCCTGCCGCTGCAGTAACGCTAAAACTGGATGCCAGTGCAAATGTACTATCGGGATCTCATGCTAGATTATTGGCTTTAGTGTCAAAAGGATATAAAGTTACAGTTATTAAGGATATAAATGCTGCTCCAAAACCAATCATCTTTGAATGTGCTGATCTTATGGTAGGTGTTGCGGATGCGGAACAAAAATATTTCGAGTGTACTTCTAAAAATGTTGACGGCAAAAATTATAACTTAAGATATATAGATAATAAAAGTGATGCAGATTTTGTTTCATTAAAAGCTATGGCAGTAGGAGAAACTGTTGCAAGTGCAGTTAAGTTTATGGATTTAAATTTTTCAGTTGACCCTACGTCGCTTTTGGCAACGATTAAAGGAAGTGATGGTAGTCTGTCTTCGACATCAGCGATTCCTATGTCTATTTTTGATACATCAATGTTGAAACTTACAAGTGTTATAAGTCCAAGTGGACAGGTTGAATCTTTTTATTGCGATCTTGATCCATTCAATGATGGTGAAAATTATTCCTGTAAACATTCATCATTTTGGCTAAACGGCAACAATGTGAATTATATTACACGTGCATTTGAGTACATTAATTCCATTGGTGCGATTCACTATAAAGATACTGATTCAGCAGGTGATATAACTGCGAAGTCTGAGTACGATCGTATATTCTATTTCTCAAAATAAATAGAATCAGATATAAGCTAAAAAGCCTCCTTAATAAAATGATCTGTACCCCAAAAAGCGGACATGAAAGTGTCCGCTTTTTTATTTGTCTTGCAGATTTATTCTAAATGTTTACACTCTTCATGTGAGAATATAATTAGTTTTATGGATTTCAATGCAGAGCAACAAAAAGCGATAGATCACACAAAAGGACCACTTTTGATAATTGCAGGCGCGGGAACAGGGAAAACACGTGTGATTACTTCAAGTATTTTGCATTTGATAAATTCTGGCATTTATAAAGCGAGCGAGATTTTGGCACTGACTTTTACTGAAAAAGCGTCAAACGAAATGGTTGAAAGAATAGACATGGAAATGCCTTTTGGTTATGAGGAAATTTGTGTAAAAACTTTCCATTCTTTTTCGGAACAGATTTTACGTGAATCGGGACTTGAGATCGGGATTGATACTTCATATAAGATTATTTCCAGAGAGGAACAATGGTTTTTCTTCAAGAAAAATTTGTATACTTTTGAATTGAATTATTACAGACCACTTGGAAATCCAAATAAATTTATTTCAGATTTGCTCACGCATTTCAGCAAATTAAAAGATGAACTTATCACTCCGGAAAAATATATCGAGTGGGCGGAAAAACTTGAAGTGAAAAATCCTGAAGATGAGGAAGTTCGCAAAAAAAATCTTGAGATCGCAAATGCGTATAAAAAATATCAAGAACTTTTGATTCAAAATAATTATTTGGATTTTGGAGATTTAACGACGTACGCTGTTAAGCTCTTTGACACGAGGAAAAGTGTTTTGGCTGAATACAGAAATCGTTTCAAATATATTTTTGTGGACGAGTTCCAAGATACGAATTATGCCCAGTTTAAGCTCGTAAGAATGCTTTCTGAAGAACATAAAAATATTACTGTTGTCGGAGACGATGATCAAAGTATTTATAAATGGCGCGGTGCGAGTCTTAGTAATATTTTGCAATTTGAAAAATATTTTCCTGAGACAGAAAAAGTTGTTTTGATAGAAAATTATAGAAGTTCGCAAAATATTCTTGATAGCGCTTATACCCTTATACAAAACAATAATCCGGATAGGCTTGAGGTAAAATCGAACATAGTAAAACGACTTCATTCGAATAGTATTCATGATGAGAAAGTTCACGTGCATCATTTTCAATATTATTTAAATGAAGCGCAGTTTATCGCTGAAAAAATAAATTCTTTGAGTAAAGAAGAAGGACTTCCCTACTCTTCTTTTGCGATTTTGGTTCGAACAAATAGAATTACAAATTCTTTTATTGATGCCCTGAAATCTGCAGGAATCCCCTATCACGTAAATGATCCGAAAGGGTTACTGCATTTGCCTGAGATAAAAGATTTGGTCGCTGTCGTGAAATTTCTTTCAAATCCATATGACGATGTTTCACTTTTAAGAATTATGAAACTGGATGTTTTTGGCGTTTCTATGCAGGAAATTTTATCTGTCATAAATAATCCTATAAAAAAACATTTGGTAATGGCTCTGAAAAAACTTGCTGAAGAAGAAAACGAAGTTTTGCCAGGAATGGAAAGTAATTTCAAAAAAATATATGAACTTTTTAAATATCTCATCGAGTTTTCAAAGAAAAAAAGTGTCGGACTTACGATCAATGAATTCTTGATGAAATCCGGACATCTTGAATATTTACTTCAAAATGAAAAATACGAAGAAGTTTATAGTGTGAATGAATTTGCAAAAAATGTTTCAGCATTTGAGAAAGATAATGAAAATAATTTCGTTGCAGATTTCTGCTCATACATCGAACTTTTGGAAGAATCGGAGTACCCGATGGCTTACAAGGAAGATCAAATTTCGCGTGAGGCTGTACAGATTTTGACGACACATGGAAGTAAAGGCCTTGAGTTTGATTATGTTTTTCTTGGAAGTTTGGTTAACACAAGATTCCCAGGAACAAATCGTAGGGATACCTTTGTGATTCCCGAGGAACTTACGACGGAAATATACAGCGAAGGAGACGTTCACATGCAGGAAGAGCGTAGACTTATGTATGTTGCGATGACCAGGGCTAGAAAAGGCCTTCACATGTCTTACAGTGACAAATATGAGGGCAATAAATTCTGGAAGAAGTCTGTTTTTATAGAAGAAATTTCTGAGTGTGCTGGCGTTGAACAGATTGAAAATAAACCGGCTCTTGATCCTATCGAAAGTTTGAAAAAATTAAATAGAAAAGCTACAAAAGTTTTTGATTTGCCGAAGTTTAATAAAAAAAGAATCAGTTATTCTCAATTGGATTCATTTGACATGTGTCCACTGAAATATAATTATTCTTATCTTTTAAAAATCCCCACTCCTACTTCTCATGTAACAAATTTTGGTAGCAGTGTACATGAAACCCTAAATGAATTTTATCAAATGCTGAAGATAAAAAAGGATCTTCCTTTTTCTTTCATGGAGGAATTATATTTGAAAAATTGGAACTCCGAAGGATACGATAGTGTGGAACATGAAAAAGTGAAGAAGAAAAAAGGTCTTGATATGCTAAAAAAATATTATGATGCGAACTCAAATCCATGGACTGTTCCTGAGTTTCTTGAGAGATCTTTCAATTTAAGAATCGGCGAATACATGCTAAGTGGTCGTATCGATAGAATCGATAAATTGAGTGACGGAACTTATGAAGTCATAGATTATAAGACTGGTTCGATACATTCGGATTTAAATGTAAAAAAACATCTTCAGCTTTCGATCTATGCTATGGCGTGCAGAGATTTATTTAAAATAAAAGTTTCAAAACTTTCACTTTATTTCTTGGATGCGAATGAGAAAATTTCTACTACAAGAAGTGATGAAGATATAAATGAGCTCGCTGACACAATTAAAGAGAAAATCGAAGAGATGAAAGCTTCAGATTTCGAGCCAACTCCAAACGAAAAGCTATGTAGTTTCTGTGACTATAGAATGATTTGTCCGGCGGTTTAAAGACTGTAATTCACGACAACTTCGTTATTATTCTCGTTTGATTCTTTGATTTGGTTGTCGGTGTCGATTTTGATCATCACAGTTCCTTTTTTGCCGTAATTGTAGATCGCTCTTGGGATTGGATAGGTGAAAGAGAAAGAGTCTCCACTCGCCATTTCCGTGTATGAATCAGAATTTGTGAAAACTTCAGTATCGTTTATATACAAAGTATAGTTGAATGTTGTTTTACCTGAAAGTATCCCCTCTCCTGAATTTTCTATTGTTACATTTGCTTTGATATCTTCGCTTTCATTTTCAGGAATAAGAACTTCAAGTTTCGCATTTAAATCCGGTGAAAGCGCTACTGCTTCCTCTGTTGGTTGCGATGATTGTGAATTTTTATTATTAAAAATTTGACCTTTGAATAAAGCAGGATTACTTGTTGAAAACATGTAAACTCCGCCTACTACGGCTCCGACCAATAATACTGAAACTAAAGCTTTTGTTCGTACTTCCATATTTCAATTTTAATCCGTAACTTGAGGTTTGTCTATAAGAAATGGCTCAACTTTTCCGCCCTCAGCTCCATCTGTTATCTTGAAAATATCTTTGTCTATTTTTTTGAATTCTTTACTCGCTGAATTATACATATTTACTGTTGTTCCAAGGCTGTTTCCCATTTTTTCTACGAATGCTTCGTAGCTGTTTAAGTGTCGACCTAAGTCTTCTATATTCTTCTTTATCTCCCCCATTGATTCCTGCATTTTTACGTTTTTCATTCCCTCAAGAACTGTCTGCAAATAAGCAAAAAATGATATTGGTGAAACTATAATTACTCTTTTTTTGAATGCGTATTCGATAAGATCATTTGCATTTATATCAAGCGTCCCGACTTTGTATATCAAAAGATTGTAGTAAATTCCTTCAGCCGGAATAAACATAAATGCGAAATCCATCGTGTTTTCTTTTGGACGAATATATTTTGATGTTTCATCGATTCTATTTTTTACGTCCATTTTGAATTCTTTTTCCAATTGTTCTCTCTTAGTTTCGTCTTTCTCTTCCATTATTTTGTTATATTTTTCCAAAGAAAATTTTGCATCAATAGGTATTACTTTGTCTTGCATGAAAACTGCCGCATCGACGATTTCTCCATTTGAAAATTTGTATTGGATTTTGTACTGATTTGGTTGAAATACCTGCGAAAGTAAAGTTTCCAAAAAATATTCTCCGAGAATTCCTCTTTGTTTTGGATTTTTCAAAATATTTTCCAAACTTTGCATTTGTTCAGAAAACCCTAAAACTTGTTTATTTGTTTCGTCCAATTTTGTAAGTTTTTCCGTGACACTTTTTATAAGAACCGCGCTCTCTGAAAATTGTTTTTGAAGGGTAGTTGATGAGTGCTCAAGACCTTTTGCTATTCTATCATTTATGTTATCCAATCTTTCCTGAGTTTCTTTCCTGGATTGACTCCCTACGTCGCGAATTTCTTTACGCAAAGAATCTATGTATTGCAACAGCATTGTGTCGTCCTTTTCTTCTTTTGGCGCATTGATTTTTGTATAGGCAATAAAACCTAAAAAACCTAATATGGCCAGACCTATAATGAGAATTGCAACTTCCATATCTTTAGTATAAACTACGTACGATTTTTACAGCTTAAGAAACTTATGTCAACAAAACTAAGCGATCTCGCAGAAAAATTAGGCATTGATGTAAAAGAACTTCGAATAAAACTGAGTGAACTTGGTTCCCCTGTTTCCCCTAAGGCTAGAGTGATTGAAGATGACATTGCTGAACTTGTACTGAATGAACTTAAGAAAAATAATGATGTTGCTAAAGTAGAAAAAGATGTAAAGAGCGAAGAAAACTCGAATGAAGATAACAAAGATTTACTTGAGATGACTGAGGCGCCACGTGATGTTGCGGAGCTTTATGATGAAATTATCGCAGAAGAAAGAGAAAGAGAAATTGTAAAAAGCCAGAGAAAGAAAATGGCTGGTAAAGATGCCGGAAAGAAAACTTCAACATTTAATAGAGGTCCTCAAGTAGCTATTGCAAAGGATTTTGTCGAGATTTCAGATTTTATTACTGTAAAAGAATTTGCTGAAAAAACCGGAATTAAAATTGCAAAAATTATCGGTGAATTGATGAAGAATGGAATACGCGCGAGTATAAACCAAGAAATTGATTTTGAAACTGCACAAATTATTGCTGATGATAGCGGAGTAAAACTTAAGAGAATTAGAACTG
>CALRHQ010000013.1 GCA_943359415.1 Candidatus Peribacteria bacterium | reverse complement strand
ATCGATTTTGACGGAGTGTCTGTGTTGACTCCTTCTTGGGCGGATGAATTTATAATTCCATTAAAAAAACAGTATAGAGGAATGGTTAGTTTTATTAATGATAACAATGCTTCTATCAGGGAGACTTTTAAGATGCTTGATAGGGTTATTGATCCTAATCTTGATTTGCATGATATGACTATTTTTGCTGATGCTCTTGTTTTTGATGAAAAACACGATTTGTCTAAAAATGGTTTTGTGATGACTTTCCCTTATAGTGATAAAGAAGCTATTGCGATGTTGATTGATAATAAAGTTAGAGAAGTGTCTCTTTTTCCTGTCGATTCACTTAGTTCGGAACGTTTGGAGCAAGTTGTTTCAATGTTAAATTCTGTTGGTATTGCATCTAAGATAGGCTTTAGCAAATGATAAAAATGTGCTATAATTAAGGTAGAATAAATATCAAAATATGAACGCGCATCCTATAAAACTATTCTCTGGATCGTCTCATCCGGCGCTTGCGCAGGAGATTGCCGAGTGCTTGGGGGTTGCTCTTGATGAAATGTTTATTACTCGGTTTGCGTGTAATGAAGTTTATGCAAAGCCGAAAGATTCAGTTCGTGGATGTGATGTTTTTGTTATTCAAACAGCTTCACATAATGTGAATGAAGATTTGATGGAGCTTTTTGTTATTTTAGATTCATTGAAAAGATCTTTTGCAGGGAAAATTCACGTTGTGATGCCAAATTATGCTTATGCAAGACAAGATCGCGTGGCGACTCCTCGTGAGCCGATTTCTGCAAAACTTGTTGCAGATTTGATCTCGACTGCTGGAGCTGATCATTTGATTACGATGAAACTTCATAGTGATCAGGAACAGGGATTTTTTAATTTCCCTGTTGATAACTTGAATCCTGATAAACTTTTTGCACAATATTTTATTGATAAAAATATCAAAGATTTGGTTGTTGTTTCTCCTGACGCGGGTGGAGCGAAAGATGCCAAAAAATTCGCAGATTTGCTTGGTGCAAGTCTTGCGATTATCCATAAAACACGACCTACACATAATGAATCTGAAGTCATGCATGTTGTTGGAGATGTCGATGGAAAAACTTGTTTGATTTATGATGACATGATCGATACTGGGGGAAGTGTTGTGAACGCCATGAATGCGCTTAGAAGTCGCGGGGCGAACAAAGATATATATCTTGCCGCTACTCATGCTGTATTTTCTGATCCTGCTCCTCAGAGACTAAAAGAAGCCGGATTTAAAGAAGTTGTTGTCTCAAATTCTATTCCTATTTCTGAGGATAAAAAATTTGAAGGATTAAAAATAATTTCAATTGCACCATTTTTGTCTAAGATTATTCAAAGTATTCATGATGATAGATCTGTGACAGGTGCCTTTTAATAACCCTTAATTTTTATAAAAATGTTTTACGAAAAAGATAAACAAGTCATTTTTATCGGAAGTGATCACGCCGGATATGAGGCTAAGACTGGGTTAAAGCCATTTATTGAATCTCTTGGATTTGTCGTAACTGATCTTGGGGCTTTCAATGAAAATCCTATTGATTATCCTGATGTTGCCAGAGAAGTTGCAGAAAAAGTTATTGAATATGCAAAAGATGGAGCGAGGGGGATTTTGATTTGTGGAAGTGGAATAGGGATGGCGATGGCGGCGAATAAGCTTAAAGGAATTCGTGCCGTGGTTGCTGCTGATGAAAATTCTGCACAATTGTCTAGACAGCATAATGATGCCAATGTGTTGACTATGGGCGCGAGAACTACAAATATTGATTTGATGAAAAAAATTGTTGAAAAATTCTTTACAACCTCTTTTGAAAATGTTGAGAGGCATGTAAGGAGGGTTGAAAAAATGGATAAAATTGAAAATGTTCCTACAACCGATAGTGGTGCTGGACAAGATGGAGCTAGTTGCTAATGTAAAAAATGAACGACGAAATAAAAAACAATGGTAGGAAAATAAAACTTGCGCCGTCTATCTTGTCGGCTGATTTCGGTCGTCTAAATGAGGAGATAGCTTCAGTTGAAGAGTTTGTGGACTTGATTCATGTGGATGTTATGGATGGGCATTTTGTGCCCAATATTACACTTGGAGCGCCCGTTGTGAAGTTCATAAAAAGTACATTGCCACTAGACGTGCATTTGATGATAGAAAATCCTGATAAATTTGTGAAAGATTTCGCAGAGGCTGGAGCAAAAAGGATTGTTGTTCACAAAGAAGCATGTGGTGAAAATCTGAGATCTGTTTTGATGATGATACGAAGTTTTGGGTGTGAATGTGGCGTTTCGATCAAGCCTGCGACTCCTGTAGAAGACATAAAAAATGTTTTGGATTTGGCTGATGAAGTTTTGGTTATGACTGTTGAACCTGGATTTGGTGGACAAAGTTTTATGGAGGATATGGTGCCAAAAATTCGTGAATTGAGGTCTCTTGGATATGAAGGAGATATTGGTGTGGATGGTGGAATAAATGACAAAACTGCGCCTGTTTGTATTGATGCAGGTGCGAATTTATTGATTTCAGGAAGTTATTTTTTCAAAGCGGCGGATAAAAAAGAGGCGGCGCAAAAGATTAAGGGTGTGTAGTTTTTGTTGCTTCATATTGATCAAGGACTGCTTGTACTTTTTGTGGGACGGTTAGTTTTATCGCTTCTAATTGCCATTTTTCGGCTTGTGCGAGAAGTTCATGATCTACTTCTTCCATGGCTTCAGGATTTTCTGCTTTAATTCTTCTGTATGCTGCTACAGTTTCATCCAGTAGGTTTGGAAGAGTGTTGTATAGCGGCATTTCTATGTGATCGTGATCAAGCATGCAGTAAGCTAATAGTCTTGATACCGTTGCTCGTAGATTTGTTTTTTGGTATTGGAACGGCATTTTCCCTTGGGTGGAAATGTTGTTTGCCCTGTCTGTAAGTTTTATCATCAGTACCAGTTGGCGTGTTATTTTTGACTGAGTGATTGTATGTAATTTTATTATAAGTTTCATTATTTTTCCACCATCATAGCCTTTGTCGAATTGTTTGAATGTTTCAAGTTTTGTGTCCTGTGTTCCTGTCGTTTCTGCTGTTGGTTGAAGACCCCATCTTACTAAATCTTTTTCTGTAATTCCTAAAAGACGCATTGTTTTTTGTCTTTCCGCGAGATTTTGTTCTATGGCTGATTTTTTTTCTTGATCCGATAATGGTTCACCTGTTGATAATATCCTTAATGCTTGTCTTATTTTTGGTGTATATGTTGGATTCATCATGTCCAAAAGTTTTTTCTTGAATTTATCTCTTGATAGGCCAAATCCGCTATTTATGGCTTGATTGATTGTGGAATCGTAGTGATCAAGAATTTCTTTCAATTTTGTTATCACTTCTTCGACTGTAACATTTGCATCTTCGGATGTGTCATGAACCGCTGCAGCGATGGCTACGAGCATTGGATTTATGTCTAAATTATCGGCTTCTATGACAAATGGAACTATATGTCTTATTGCTTCGAGAGTTACGGCTGCCGGATGAAAAATAACAGGTTTATTTTCTGTTTTTCTTACACGTCTTCCAGGTTGTTCATGATGTAGTGTTTTTGCTGTACTCATTGCCATGTTTGTGGCATCTAAAAGTTGCAAATATCTGTTTTGAATGACTATGTTTTCTCTTTCCGGATGATCTTTTGGAAGAACGTATTCTTCATCTTGTTTTTCAATCAATTCTTCAAGGTATACTCGAAGTATCGTCATGAAGTCTTTTGTAGCGTGGTGAACACTTTTTCTTAGCGATTTTTCTACTACTTGCCATGAAGTTAGTGCTGGATCTGTTGAAATTAATGCCATTGCGACTGCTTGTGATGAATCTTGTAGAACTACCGGACTATTTTGTACTAAATGTTTTGCTTTTTCGTCTTCGTTTTTTGGAGGATTTTCCCAGCATCTTCTCAGTTCTGTTGTATTTTGAGTAAGATCTTTTTCGTGTTTCAAAAGTTTTAGCCACGTTTCCTCTATTCTGTCTCTATGTTGAGGTGGAATAGAATCTTTGAGTGCTTCAAAAGATATTTCCGGACGTACTTTCAGGTGTGTTTGTTCAAGATGAAAATAATATGCACTATTTTTGTCGTAGCAATTTGCGATACTTTTATTCATTGGCCATCTTTCTGCTTGTTGAGCATGATATCCTATCGTGAGATGTGGTATTTCGTCTTCACGTCTTGCCTCTGATTCGCTTTGTGCCATATTTTTGTAACAAAAGGGTGTTATTTTACTGCTTTTCTGCTTGTTTTGTCAACATTGTGCGTAAATAAAAACACTGTTTTTAAGGACAGTGTTTTTATTTATAAGTTGTCTTCTTTTTTACAATTGGATGTCTGCTCCTTCAGATGTTGTATCTGAATTTAATTCCGCACTTGTTATGTCTTTACATGCTTTAAAGTCTTCTTTGAATTTTGTCCAAGCAGCTTTTCTTGATGTTTTTAGTGTATTTTTTGCTGTTTTTGTTGTTGAAGTATATTCCTTCCATGCTTTTTTGATGGCGTCTTTTCTTTCTTTAGATGTTGTAAGAGCCCATGCTGCTTTTAGTGCTGTTTTCCTTGTTTCAAGAGCTGTTTTTACTGATGCAGAATATGCATCAAAAGCTGTGATGATAGCTGTATCGCGTGTATCTACTGCTGTTTGTACACATGCTAAAGTCTCTGCAGATAATGGTAGTTTTTCGTTTTTGTCAGATTTCTCTGATTTTGATTTGTCTTCTTTCTTTTCATCTTTTTTCTCCTCTGCTTTTTCATATGATTTTGACTTGTTTGTACCGTACTCAGCGAAAACCGGTACTGCTACTGTCGATAGACCTATTGCTAGTGCTATCATGAATGACATGAATTTTTTCATAAATTTTTTTTGATTAAATTGTATTGTTACTTTAGCATACTGTAGAACGAATTTGGAGTGGAAGTGTTACGGCACGCTTTTCTCGCTGCAATATGGAAAAGCTATTTAATGGTGCGTCCGGCAGGAATCGAACCTGCGACCTTTGGCTCCGCAAGCCAACGCTCTATCCAACTGAGCTACGAACGCATATGTACGCACGGAAAGTGTTTTGCTGTGCGATTTTAAAGCTTTGAAAAGATTTTTACAACTTCTTTGTGAAGAAAGCCATTTGTAGCGAGGATGTCTTGGCCGAAGAGATCCAATGTTTTTCCGTTTGTGTCTGTAACTACGCCGCCGGCTTCTTTGACTATCAGGCTTCCTGCTGCGATATCCCAAGCTTTTAGTCTGAATTCCCAATAGCTGTCGAATCTTCCGCATGCGATATAGCAGAGGTCTAAAGCGGCTGAACCAAGCCGTCTAAGCGCTTGGCATCTTGGTAGCATTTTTGTGAAATATGGAACGTTTACTTCTTTGTGTGCTACAGGAAATCCTGTGACAATCAATGAATCTTCGAGTGTTTTTACAGCTGAGGTTCGAATGCGTTTTCCGTTTAAATAAGCGCCTTTGTCTTTTTCTGCATAAAAAGTTTCCTTCATTCTTGGTGCATGCACAACTCCGACTATAATTTCGCCGTGCATGTATTCGAAATTTTTTGAAGATTTGATTTTTTTTGTGTGAACGAGTGCGATTGATACTGAAAAAATAGGTAATCCATGTGCAAAATTCGTTGTGCCATCGAGTGGATCTACTATCCAAACATACTCTGCATTTGGGATTTTTTTATTTTTGAAAAAGTCTTCTTCTGATAAAACTTCATGTTCCGGATAATATTTTTTTATTTGTTCCATTATGAATTTCTCTGAAGCCTTGTCGGCATTTGTGACAAGGTCGTGTTTCGCTTTTTCACTTACTTTTATGCGATCTTTTTCTATAGCTAAAATTATTTTTCCGGCTTTTTCCGCGAGGTCGATAGCGAATGGGAGTAGTTTCATGTCTAAATATTACCATTTTCAATATTTTGTGGCAATAAAGTGCCTCATTTGTGGCTTTTGGCTTGAGGACAAGCTTTTCTTGTGATACAATCTCTTCGCTCAAAAAATATACAAAATGATTGATAAAAAATTTGTTTTAAAATCAGAAATGACGCCTGCCGGCGATCAACCGACTGCGATAAAAGCCTTGACTGCAGGGCTAGACAAGAAAGAAAGGTTTCAAACTCTTCTTGGGGTTACCGGTTCCGGAAAGACTTTTACGATGGCGAAAGTGATCGAGAAGCTTCAGCGTCCTGCCCTTGTGCTCGCGCATAATAAGACTTTGGCGGCACAGCTTTGTAGTGAGTTTCAGGAATTTTTCCCTGACAATGCTGTGAGTTATTTTGTGTCGTATTATGATTATTATCAACCGGAAGCGTATTTGCCTTCGACTGATACTTATATTGAAAAAGATGCGGCGATAAATGAGGAAATTGAAAAGTTTAGACATGCGGCGACGGCGAATTTGCTGACTCGTCGTGATGTCATCATTGTGGCTTCGGTATCATGTATTTATGGTCTTGGTTCTGTTGAAGATTATAAGGCGATGGCGCGAACTATAAAGGTTGGTGATGTGATTCCTCGAGATAAACTTTTGAGACAACTTACGGATATGCAATATTCGAGAAGTGCGATGGAATTTAAAAATGGAATGTTTCATGTGCTTGGGGATACTGTGGAAATTTATCCACCGGATCGCGATAATGTTTATAGGATCGAGTTTTTTGGGGATGATATTGATGCGATTTCTGAAGTCGAATCTTTTACCGGAGAACTTGTTCGCAAAATGGATGAGATTACGATTTTCCCTGCGAAACATGATGTAACGACTGAAGAAAAAGTTACGAGAGCTGTGGATGGAATCAGGAAAGATCTTGATTTGCGCTACAATGAGCTAAAAAAACAAGGTCGTGATATTGAGGCGGAAAGAATAAAAACTCGGACTGAGTACGATATTGAGATTTTGCTTGAGACAGGATATTGCAGTGGAATTGAGAATTATACTCGTTATCTTAGCGGAAAAGCCGCAGGTGAGAGGACGACTACTTTGATGGATTATTTGCCGGAAGATTTTCTTCTTTTTATTGATGAATCTCATATGACGGTTCCTCAAATTGGCGGAATGCATAATGGAAATTTTTCGAGAAAATCAACTTTGATTGAACATGGTTTTAGGCTTCCTTCCGCGCACGACAACAGGCCGTTGAAATTTGAAGAGTTTGAAGATTATATGAAAAATACTGTTTTTGTTTCTGCTACTCCCGGAAAATATGAGATGGCAAATACGAAAAAAAGCGCGATCGTGGAACAGGTCGTACGTCCAACAGGGCTAGTAGATCCTCCAATTTCGATTCGTCCTTCGAAAGGACAGATTGAGGATTTATTAAAAGAAATCAAAATTGTGACTGATAGAAGCGAGAGAGTGCTTATCACAACTTTGACGAAAAGAAGTGCTGAGGATTTGACTGAATTTTTGTCGGATGCTGATATTCGTGTACGGTACTTGCATTCTGACATTGAGACTATTGAAAGAATTGAGATTTTGAGAGATTTGAGACTTGGAAAATTTGATGTTTTGGTTGGTATTAATTTGCTTAGAGAAGGTTTGGATTTGCCGGAGGTGAGTTTGGTGGCGATTTTGGATGCTGATAAACAAGGATTTTTGCGTAGTGAAAGTGCTTTGATCCAAACAACCGGAAGATGTGCGAGAAATGTAAATGGAAATGTGATTATGTATGCAGACGTTGAAACGCCTGCGATAAAGGGTGCGATAAAAGAAACAAATCGACGTCGTGAAAAACAGGTTGAGTACAATAAAGAACACGGAATTACTCCTGAAACTATCAAAAAGGCGATTCGTGATATTTCGCATCTGGGAGGCAAAAAGAAAGATAAAGGCAGATTTAATGGTGAAAAAATCCCGAAGGATGAGGTCGGTCGACTTATCAAAGTTCTTGAAAATAAAATGGAGATTGAAAGTGAGAATCTAAACTTTGAAAAAGCGGCTGAAATCAGGGATGAAATCGAGGCGCTACGAGAGGAATACGGAGTGTAAAGAAAAGAAATAGTTTTTTATAAAAATTTTAGGAATTTTTAACGAAAATTTAATCTTGATCCTCTAATATTTTCTCATATATTTTTTTTAAATAAAACATATGAGAAATGAAAATAGTGTCGTGATTTATCAGGCAAAATCTGGGGCGATTGAGCTTAAAGAAGATGTCTCATCGGAAACGATTTGGGCTACTTTACAGCAAATTGCTGATCTTTTTGAAACGGATAAATCAGGTATATCCCGTCATATAAAAAATATTTTAAATGCCAAAGAACTTGATTCTAGTGCAACTGTTGCAATTTTTGCAACAGTTCAAAAAGAGGGAGAACGTGAGGTTTCTCGCGATATGGAATACTTCAATCTGGACATGATTCTTTCGGTCGGTTATCGTGTAAATTCAAAAAAAGCTACAAATTTTCGTAAATGGGCTACAAAAACTTTGCATAATCACATCATTGATGGCTATACAATAAACAAAAAACGTCTTGTAAAGAATTATGACTTATTCTTGAAAGCTGTTGAAGAGGTAAGAACATTGTTGCCGTCTGGTGGAACTGTTGGTGCAACAGATGCGATTGAATTGATAAGAATGTTTGCGAATACTTGGTTTTCACTCGATGCATACGATAAAGAAAATTTCCCAAAGACCGGAACAACAAAAAAAGAATTTAAAATCACGGCAAAAGAATTGACGGATGCACTTTTAGACTTAAAAATCGGACTTAGGCATAGTGGACAGGCTGGCGATCTATTTGGCATAGCAAGAAAAGAACAAAGTGTAGATGGGATATTGGGCAATGTACTGCAATCATTTGAAGGAAAAGATTTATATCCAACGATAGAAGAAAAAGCCGCACATCTTTTATATTTTACGGTTAAAAATCATCCATTTGTTGACGGGAATAAGCGTTCGGGTGCCTTCACGTTTATTTGGTTTTTAAAGAGAACAGGAATACTCAATCCAGTATGTATGACTCCAGAAGCTCTTACGGCGTTAACACTTCTGGTGGCAGAAAGTAATCCAAAAGAGAAGGATAGAATGATTGGATTAATTTTATTGATTCTGAAATGAAATCCCATTTCTTTTGTTTCTCGTATTTAGATAGTGGATTGTTGTTTACGGTTAGTCAAAAATTTGCTATACTGTAGGGTAATAAAAATAAAAAATGTTTTCAGCTGTAAAAAAACGTTTGGAGTGCTTCTATCTGGATTTTCTTGCAATTCCGAGGTCTTATGGGGTCAGAAACTGGATCAATCAGTATGTTTTTTTGAAGACTGATTTGGATTTATTTAAGAATTCACGAAGGTTCAAAAAATACCTTGGACTAAGCCCAAAGAAGGATGGATTTTTTAAGAAAATATGGATGAGGACTACTTCTCTTCTTCCTTGAAGCTTACTTTTACATTTTCTTTTTCGCCAGCTTGAGCTTCGAAGAATACACGTGATGTGAAGCCTAGCATTTGAGCTAGAAGGTTGTTTGGAAAGACTTGAATCTTTGTGTTGAAGTCACGCACTACGGCGTTGTAATAACGGCGTGAGAGCTGAAGATTGTCTTCAACTTCTGCGAGTTTGTTTTGAAGATCTAAGAAGTTTTGATTTGCTTTTAGTTCCGGATAATTTTCAGCTAATGCAAAAAGTGATTTCAATGCTCCGGAAAGCATGTTTTCTGATTTTTCTTTGTCTTCTACGCCTTTTGATTGCATTGCTTGTGAACGAAGTTCTGTGATTTTTTCTAGAGTTCCTGATTCATGTTTTGCGTATCCTTTAACCGTTTCTACGATATTTGGAATAAGGTCATATCTGCGTTTTAATTGCGTATCGATGTCTGACCATGCTTCATCACATTTATTTTTTAGACTGATTACGCTGTTGTAAAGACCGACTATCAAAATTGCTACTACTGCAAGTGCTAATAATGCATATATCATAAAGTTTTTTTAATTGACCTTTGTATATTGTACTGAGTTGTTTACTTTTAGGCAAATTCTTTTATTGCCCTGTAGTTTCTATGAAGTTTGTGTCCGGTCTAGCTATTGGTGCTGTATATACATTTATATCCAATGTTTTGTCTTCTCTTGGGCCTTGGCAGATTAATTGTGTGTCTAATCCTGCTTTCGCTGCCACAGCTTTTGCAGCTTTTGCATATCCTGTTATTGCCATATCTTGGCCTTCTGAAATTTTCATTGCGTCGAGCTTATCTGTATCACACTGTTCATCTTCAAAATGATCTGTACCTACTACATTTCCGCATGTTCTGGATGCACGTGCGATGATACATTGAAGCATAGTTAAATCTTGTTCAGAAATTTGTACTCCTGTTGGTAGTTTTGCAAGTAGTTCTGTTCTTGCCTCTGTTCCTTTCTCTGTTGCTGCGCTATCTATGTGTGTTTTTGCTCCAATCGCTACTATTCCCGCTAAAGCTAATGCCGCTAATGTTCTTAAATTTGTGCTTTTTACCGCGGTAAGAACTTCTTTTAATGTTTCTGTTTTACTTCTTTTTGGTTGACTTAATAGGTATTCATATCTAGCCATGGCTGCATGATCTGCGGCTGTGCGACCTCTTTGAATTGACGGGCTAGCTGTTCTTGGTGCCGGCTGTCTTTGTGCAGGTTTAAATGGGTGCGTGAACGATTGTGGTTGCGTTGCCGGCTCTGCTACCGGATTAGTTTCCACTTCTACTGCTACTTCTGTTGCTGTATGTGTTGTTCTTTCTTGTGTCATGTTTTATTGGTTTTATATGTAGGCCGTCTACTCTACGCTATTTTGCGAATTTGTCAACTCCATCTTAATTTTCAGCCTTTTCTTCTCTCCTTTGTTATCGCATATAAACTTGGGTTTTACCCCCCATGGGGCGAGGAGATATTGTGCATTTTTTGATAATCCTTTTATTGGTTTATTTATTCCTGCGCTTTTTTCCCATTGATCCAATCTATCTGCGTCGCAATGTGTTTTTTCGAATTCGTCTGTTTTGGCAGTGCTTTTGCAAGCTTGTGCTGCGCGTGAAGAAATACATTGTAGTTCTGTTATAAATGTTGGAGGAAGATCTATGCCTTTAAGGGCTAAATCAAGTGATTCTCTTGCCTCTGTTCCAGCATTTTCCGCTTTTTCTTTTGCATCATTTTCTTCATTGATTAAGCCTACTGCTATCAATGAAGCTGTGGCAACTGTTCCCACCACCAATGCAATATTTCTTAATGTTGCTGGTTGAGATCCATTTCTTGCAGACCCGATTCTCGTTGGACTCAAATCCGGACGAATGGCTAATTGTGGTGGTCTCTCGAACATGGCTTAGTTTTGTTTAGAAATAGCGTAGACATTCTACGCTATTTCGTTAATCTGTCAACAATCGATTCTTTAGGCTTGTGCTCTCAATTCTTCTGCTTTTGACCAGTTTGCTACTTTCCACCAATTTTCGATATATTCCGGTCTGCGATTTTGGTGTTTTAGGTAGTATGCGTGTTCCCAAATATCTATTGCCATGATTGGAGTTAGTCCTTGAGAAAGAGGGGAATCTTGGTTTGAAGTCGAGATAATCACTAAATCTCCATTTTCTTTTTTGCAAAGCCATGTCCATCCACTTCCAAATTTTGAAGATGCTTCTAAGGTGAATGCTGTTTTGAAATTTTCGAACGACGTGAAGTGCTTGTTTATGGCTTCCAATAGCGCTCCCGATGGAGTGTTGTTTTCTTGCCCAGGGCGTAGCATTTCCCAAAAAAGATTGTGATTTACATATCCTCCTCCGTGATTTATAACTACTTGACGAATGTCTTCAGGAACTTGTGAAAGGTCTTTTAGTAGAGCTTCAGGTGCTTTTTCGAATAATTCAGGGTGTTTTTCAAGTGCTGCATTAAATTTGTCTGTATATGTTTGATGATGTTTTGAATGGTGAATTTCCATTGTTTTTGCATCAATATATGGTTCGAGAGCATCATATGCATAAGGTAGTTGTGGGAGTAGGTGAGCCATTTTTAAGGTTTTGTTAATGGATAGATAAGGTCTGTATGAATACGTATGTAATTATGTGTGTGAACATAGTATGTATATACGAAAAAAGATTAGCTGGTTTTATGATAATTTTCCAGTCTATATTGGCAAAAATGGAGATATATGTGCAATATTTTTCAAATTCTCCAGGAAGGCTTTTCCGTAGTTTTTTGTAGTTAGACGGTCGTCGAGGATTAGGACTTCTTTGCTAATATTTTGAAATTTTTGTTCTTCGGTTATTGGCTGTTTTATGCGGTTTATTATTCTTTTTAATGCAAAAATAGCGAGTGGAACTTGTAATTCATCGAATGGATTTTCGAAATTTTTGCTTGCTGCGATCAGATAAGGATCACTAGGTGGATCGAATGGAATTTTGGTTATAATAAGCGAATTTACCAGATTTGCGTATTTAAAATAATTCCATGCATTTGGAGTGACTATTAAGACTGCGTTTTCATGATTTACTCTAAATTGTTCCGCTGCTTTTCCGATGCTTCCCGTAAGAAGAGAGATGATTTGTCGTGGTGATTGCAAAATTTTGCCCAATTCCAGTGTGAAAAATTCTATTTGTTGGCGTGAATTAGCGATGATTGCGACTGCACCTTTGCGACTTTCTGCATATTTTGCGATGTTTTTCATCAAATCCCGGTCTTCTCTTGAGTAATAATTTGGCTTGTCTGCGATAAAAATTTCGAAAGAAGATTTAGTTACAGATGAGGCTTCTGTTAGCTCATTTTCTTTTATCGTTTTAAGGTTTTCCGGTAGGCCAAAAAGATGTTTTGTGAAATGTCCGTTGTCATTTAAGTCTACATTTTCGCTTATTATTTTGTATGATTCGCAATTTGTCAGAATTTTTTCGATTTGTGGCTTTACTTCGAATGGAGATTTTTTGATTATTGCATTTCCCTCCATATCTTTTTCTATTAGTACGAGATTTTCCTCAAGGTTTGGTGTGATGAAAAATTCTGCTAATGTTTTTGCTGATTTTTTAAGAAGTGGATCGTTTGTTTGGTTTAGTAAATCTGTGATGTTTTCGGCTGAGTGTACTGCTTTTTCCCAATGTTTTGTTTCCGTTGTTTCCTTGGAAATCGTGCATCTTTCTATGAATTGATTGTCGTCCTTGAATCGTTCCATTATTATCCCAATCAGTCCAAAAAGCATGGTTGCTTTTGAGGAAAGTGATTCTGAAGTTTGATTGTCATTTTGTTCTTCTTCAAACCTTTTTATTTGGTTTAATAAAATATCCAATTTCAAATAATATGAGGATTCGAAATGTAGTGTTTTTACGAATTTATCGAAATCTATGATGATAAGATTTTTAGGCTTTAATGCTGGAAAATGGCTTTTGATAGCGACATGTGTGGAGATGCTGTTGTGATCTTTATCTAAAGATTTTTCATCATTTCCTGTGTTGAAGTGAGTTGTGATGTCTCCGAGATAGTTGTGTGAACAAATCGAAGGACTTGAAATGTCCTTTTCAATTCCTTTTGCGAAAAAGGCTTCTGAAAGCGGATTAACCAAGTTTTCATCGATTGTTAATTCGTGTATTAACTGTTTTTCCTGATTTAAAAATGAAAGTTCGTGTAAAAGTCCTGTTTTTGTTTCATTTAACCATATTATTGTTTTTGAAAATGCAGTGAATTCGTGGTCTTGGATTTGAGGTTTTTCCAATAATTTTTCTAATCTTTTTATTGATACGTATTTCTTTGGAGATTCTATTTTGGCTACAGAATCAGGTATTTCAGAAAACATGCTTTGAAAGATTTCGGACGGAACTGCGATGTATGAATCTTTATCCAATGTTTTTATGAGGTCTTTGATCAGATCTTCGTAAGGAGGGGATAGCTCTATAAGTAGGTTTTCTTTTGATTCGAGAATCTTTGATGCGATTTTTGCGATGATTGGATTTTGCGGTTCGACGTTGATTGTTTCGATTTGAGTTGCGGGTTCTGTCGGTTCTTCGAAGATTGATAATTGATTTTCTTCTAAAGATCCTTTTGATTTTTTAGTTTTTGATCCTGATGAAATCTCAGTCAATGTTTGTGCGAATTGTGTTTTAACCGTGAAGTTTTCTTGTATTGTTTTTGGCTCTAGTGTCAACAAAAACCCTGCCAATGGATTTTTCGTTCTTTTGCAAAGTGTGTGAATTTTTTTGATTGTTTCTGGTGGAAGTTCTTGAAATTTTTCTGATAATTTAATAAATAATTCCATTGCTGCGATGGAATCTTCAAGTGCACGATGTTTTTCTTCGTGTGAAAGATTTAGTATTTCAGATAGAACTTCCAGGCTATAGGTCGGCAGACTTGGAAAGATTATGCTTGAGAATGGAAACGTATCATATAGTGGATTTGTTAGACCTAAACCATTTGCATTTAAAAAAGAAATATCGAATTGGATATTGTGGCCAATTATAGGCAGATCTCCGATGAAAGCTTTTATTTCCTGTGCTTTTTCCGCGAAGGATGGCGTACCTTTAAGTTCGTCATCAGTAATATGAGTTATATGTTTTATGATGTCCGGAAGCGCTATTCCTGGATTTGTTAAAATTTGTAATGTTTCTTTTTGTCCATTTAGATCAAATTTTACAGCACCAAATTCGATGATTTTGTTTTTTAGTGGATCTATTCCTGTGGTTTCGAGATCGAGAGATACGAACATAGTTGTGTGGTTGAGTGTGGTTTTGATCAATTGTATGCGATATTTTGATGTTCTGATTTTTGTGTTTTGCCGAATACGTGTTTTATTTGTGGGCTTATCCTATATCAATGTTTGAATATTTGAAAGAGTGGAGGGAAAAAATAATTTAGAAAAAATTTAAGAAAATTTCATGTCGGTTTGGTATGAATGCTTTGGTGATAATTTTTAATATAAAAAATATGGAAAATAAAAAAGTTGAAATGAAAACAGATGGAGCTACGAAATTGCCTGAAGTGGCTGTGCAAGATAAATGGGAATCTGTTGTTGCGTCTGTAAAAAAACAAGGAGGGTTTGCTTCAGGGGTGGCTGTGCAAAGTCATGGAAAGGTTGTTCCGACGTTTGCGAAAGGCCATGTGGCTGCGGTTTTTCCTAGTGCTGTCGGTTTTAAAATTTCTGATCTTTCGGATGAACAATTATATAAAAAATGTGTTGAATATGGGATGAATGCAAAGGAGTGGATTCGGAAATTTGCGGCGATGTTGCCGGAGGTTGAGAAAAGGTTTTTGCATAAGAAAAAAGGGTTTGTTTCTCTTTATGATTTTGCAAAAAAGTTGGCGGGAATGAGTAATTTCACGGTTGATCGAATTTTGCGATTGGCAAAAAGGATTGCAGATAAGCCAGTTTTGTTGAGGCAATTTGAAAGTGGAAAACAAAGTTGGAGTAAGATTGAAACTGTTTCGTATATTGCGACGAAGGAAACTGACGAGGATTTGGCTAGAAAAGTCGAGACATTACCTCAACGGGCACTCATGGCATATACAAGCCAAAAACGAACAGAAAGTGTTCTTAACGGTAACGTTAATTTTGGGAATATTGATAGTGCTAGCCAAGGTTTGTTTGGTCTGGAAAAAATATTTGATGAAGATAGTAATGTTTTGATTAATTATCAGGATATTAGGCAAGAGGAGAGATATAAGGTTTTTCTTTTTCATGCGAGTATGGATATAGAATTTAAACTTCGACTTTTTAAACAACGGCTTGAGAAAGAGCGAAAACAGAGTTTTAGTTGGAATGAGGTCTTTGAGGTTTTGTTTCAGAAATTGGATGAGAGAAGGCGTGATGATGATGTTAAAAAAAATGAGGAGAAAATGCGCGAATATAATGTGAATAGAGGTAAACCTAGTTTTGTGAAAGATGTGAAAGATGTGAAAGATGTGAAAGATGTGAATGTTGTGAATGTTGTGAATGTTGTGGTCAAGAATAATGATTTTGGTAAAAGTTTGATTGAGAAAGGTGAAGTAGGAAAAGATATAAAATTGGATTATAAAAAAATAAACAATCCTCCGAGCAGGCATATCCCTGTTGTATTGAAGCGCCAGATTTTGGCCAAGTATGGCTATAAATGTGGATTTCCAAAATGTAATTTTCCATGTTTTGTTTTGCATCATACAAAAAGATTTGTGCTTTTTAGGAGGCATGATTCGGAAAGTATCGTGCCTTTGTGTAATAAACATCATGATCTTGTGCATGGTGGGTGTATTGAAAACGAGGAGGATGTTCCGGAAAAGTGGGTGCTGAAGAAGGTGGTGACAATTGGTGATGGAGGAGGTGGAGAACATGGAGTGAAAGGGAAATATGATGCTGAAGGGCGATCGAGGCTTAAGATCGGAGAATGGAAAAATGATGATTGGGCCGACGAAGTCGGCTGTGTAGATAAACATACTGGCGAAGTTTTGGACACGAAAGATAAGGTTGATGCGGTTGTGATGAAATATAAGATGAAGAATGTTCGATGAAAAAGATTAGGAGAGAATAAGATTCTGGTTATGATGCGTTTGTTTTATGCTAGATAAAAAAGATTTTCTGAATGTTTACGTTAATAGTGGTCGTGTTTAGTTGGTTGAATTTGCATGTGTTTTCTGTAGATCAAAAAAGATTTTATCAAAAATAGCCTATTTTGGCGCGTGCTGTTTAGTGGCTTCTTGAGCCACGTTGATTTTTATTCTGCAACATTACTCTGATTGTGTCCATGTTAGAATTTTGACAATATTTGTATATTGGATATACTAGTATGATTTTCGTAGATAAGAAAAACGTTCACAAAAAATACAGAACACTTACTACAGAAAATCAAACGCCCTAGAAAAGCAAAAATAGAATCAACGCCCTAGAAAGCACTTGTACATTAAAATCACAGAAGTTTAAAAAGGAGGAGAAGCTGAAAGGCTATTAGTCGCCTGATAAAGATCCTGAGAAATATCTCATAATGATTTTTTGGCACTTGGATCAAAAAGCTTCAACTCTATCAAAATAAAACAAAAACAAAAATTTTCTTCTCTATACTAAAAAGCATTATGCTTTTGTGAGATTTGTCTCACAGAGTGGAGAGATGAGGAAAGCAAATAGCGGAAACGCGCAAAACAAAAATACAAATAAAAGCGTTACAGATTGAGAGATTCGAAATCATGTTTATGTGAAAACATAGACCGATCGAGATCTTAAACCCCAATCTTCCTGCAAAGGACCGTAAAGTGAGGCACTCGTAAAATCGCAAATGATTTCGGACATAAGGAAATCACGACGACTATGATTGCTTCCCAAAATTTACTTTTCTCTCTGTCCTCACTGAGGTGATGGTATTCTAGAGTTCGCTTTAGAATCCCGGAGATGTCCAGACCTTTCTGGATGCGGTCCTGCCTTTATCCAAACTCTATGGCCTAGCTACGGTTTCGCGTTAAGGGACAACAGGCGGTTGGTGGTGCAACTGAAATTAACACCTAAGTCTTGGTA